>LFWV01000045.1 GCA_001273335.1 miscellaneous Crenarchaeota group-1 archaeon SG8-32-3
ACGCAACCATTTCTCGGTCTAGGTCAAGCCACTTCGCGATTCCAGCAGCCATTTGAGCATTGCCTTTAAAAATAATTCGAAGGTAAGGTAGAACTTCATTTGAAGCGCGTTTTGCTGAGATGTGAAATCTGCGTCTGATTTTTAGACCTATCTTCTTTCGTGTCGCCCGTTGAGTCTTTGAACGTGACAGTGCCATAATGCGGCTTGGAAATTTGAACGGGATCCATCCACTGACTTTGGAGTTCTGTCTAGCCATGGCCACACCCGCCGTCATGTAATCAATAACGTAGCGTAGCAAGCTCCAATCCTGAGAAGCTCGGATTCTGCCGCGGTAGACATCAGCCATGGAAAGAGCATTCATAGCCTCAGCTAAATCGTGCGGGTCAGTGAGGTGTGAGGGCGCATTTTCGTAAATCCATTCGAAAAGCATGTCGAGATCAACGTCAGCCATGTTTACTGCTTTCTTTGCGCCGAGAGAGGTTCTGCCGTAAATAATCAGTTTAACCACATTGAAAATTGAGTCCTGCCTGTCGCGGTGAGCGAGCCAAGAAACGTCATTATATGTTAACCGTTTTTTCCCTTGAGCTAAAGCCTGAAAGTCATTAACCGCTGAGCGAACATCACCCTCTGCGCGTTGAGCAATAAATTTCAAGACTGTCTCTTCGGGTTGAATCTCTTCACGAGTGCTTATGCGTTCCAGAGTTTTCAATATCATGCCTGCGGCGGGTTTTTTGAATTCTATAAGAAGGCAGTAACTGCGGAGAGTCCTGAACCGCGGGTTATAAGCGTTGTTTGCTATCAGAACTAATGGGCACCGAGCGTTTTTAACAATGTTTATGATTGCTTTCACTCCACCCTTGTCGGCATTTCCCATCAACCCGTCTAATTCGTCGAGCAAGATGATTCTTTTTCCACCGAACAAGGACCCGTATTGCGAGGCTAATCCTGCGAAACGGTTTATGGCGTCTTCTGTTCTGTAATCGCTGGCGTTTTTTTCCACAAGTTCCATCTGCAATTCGTGAGCCAAAGCTTCAACGGTGACTGTTTTTCCGACCCCAGCTGGTCCATGCAGAAAGGTGGCTCTCTTTTTGGGTATACCCTTCTCCCAAGAGCGAAGCCACTCCCGCAAAGCCTTGATTGCTAAGATGTTTCCAACGATTTCACAGGTGGATTTCGGTTTGTGTTTGACGGTCCATGCCGTGTACAAAAAACGCACCTAATTTTCTTTTTTCATTTCATTACCGGCCTCAGCGATCCGCGCCAGCAAAGCGCTCAATTGTACCTCCTCGTCTGAGCCCTCTATGAGGCGAAAATCTATCTCGCCTGTGACGGTGGCTAGCTTCATTTTCCAAGGTTCTGGAATCTCGGCTTTAAAGATCTCCTTGTGAATCTGTCGAATTATATCGACGCCGGCTACACCGTACTTTTGAATCATATCGCGCAGTTGTTTCCTTGCTCCCAGAAAGTCGCCGTTAATAGCCGTATTAAGCATTCTTTGCACGTCTGCAGGGCTGGCTTTACCAGTAACAGAATAAACAAGCAGTGAATCAACAGGTTTATTCATTGATGCGGCAGCCTGTAGAGTATTTATAGCTCTTCTGAGGTCTCCACCGCAGACTTCAAAGATTGACTCTACTCCGTCGGGCAGCAGCTTGACGTTTTCACGTTCTGCAAGTTGCTTAATGTATGCATCATGTTCTGCCCTGGGTAGAAAACTAAACCTGAAAGGGGCACATCTCGACTGAATAGGCTCAATTATCTTGCCGCTGTAATTCGCGCACATAATAAACCGGCAAGTTTCAGTATACCTTTCCATTGTGCGTCGTAAAGCTTGCTGGGCATCCGAGGTCATGTTGTCAGCTTCGTCTAGAATTAGGATTTTGAAGGGAATCTCGCCGATAGAGCGAGAGCGAGCAAAAGTCTTCACGGTTTCTCTAACAACGTTGATACCTCGCTCATCACTGGCGTTCAATTCCATGAGGTGTTCACGGTAGCTTTCACCGTAAAGGTCACGGGCCAAACACAGGGCAGCCGTGGTTTTGCCAGTTCCCGGTGGACCAGCGAATATACAGTGAGGCACATTTCTGGATTTAGCAAAGCTCTTTAAGCGTTCCACAATCGTTTTTTGATCTATCATGTCGCTTAGCCGCTTAGGCCTGTATTTTTCAGCCCACATTTCAAAACTCAAGCATAATCCTCCTTTTCGTGTAACATTATCAACAAGGGCTAATAAATGCTAATGGTGCAACTTGTTCTTGACCGGACGCTCTTTTTTGCAGAAAACATCAAGCATTCAATACGTATATTAAGCTAAAACAATTTTTTTGTTGTTAATTACGAAAGTGCCTGTTTCTGGATCAAGGTTCAGGCTATGTGGAGACATCGTGTACAATAGTGTGCGAAGTATACAATCTTTTCACTGTTGGTCATATTCTTCTACTTCTTCCTTCATTACAACCAGCTCTACACCAGCTTGCCTAAACAGTTCTATAGTGTCTCCGTCAGCATGATAATGCTTTTCGCAAACTACACGTTCAATACCCGCATTTATTATCATCATCGCACAGGTTCTGCACGGTGTCATTTTACAGAAAAGTGTTGCTCCTTCCAGAGGAATGCCAAACCTAGCCGCTTGTATAATTGCGTTTTGTTCAGCGTGAAGTGTGCGTACACAATGCTGAGTGATTTTACCGTTATAATCAATAACTTTATGCATGTCATGACCTACCTCATCGCAGTGTGGCAAACCTGCTGGAGCTCCAACATAACCAGTGGTCATAATTCGCTTGTCCTTAACGATAACGCAGCCGCATCTACCACGATCGCATGTAGCACGCCTAGCAATAGCTTCACAGAGATCCAAGAAATACCTGTCCCAATCAGGTCTTTTATCAGTCAATAGTTCCCCTATCCTTCACAGATTAAACATAGTTTACAAACCAAACTAATAAATCTAAACAAGAGTTGCCTCTCTGTCTTTTTCGCTTAACTTTTTGAAAACGTGTATTTCCCTGCCAATTTTATGCCTCCTTTCAGCGTCAACAAGCGAAGCCATTGCCAACAGATTTTCAGGCACAGAGGCATCTCTGGCGAAATGCTTTCTCTTGAACGGGTACACCCTCTCAAAGCCTATATCAACTGCTTTTTCCTCAATTTCCATAGTAACAGGAGTCCCTGAACGCGTCTTAATGTAAGGCGACACCAAAACTAGCAGTCCACCGCTCTTCAGCACCTTGTTGGCTTCCTCTAGCAAACCATAATACAACGGTTCTAGCTTTTCAGTGACTCTCAAAGCGTACGAGGTAGTAGGAACTTGACGCAGTGCAGGACCTAAATCAGGTTCAGTTGTCACGCAATCAACTTGTTCCCAACCTATCTTCTGAGATAGTCTATGCACATCTCCCTTGAGAACTCTATACTCTGCGTTTTCTAGCGCATATTCATCCTTGAGCCACTTCAGGTTCCGTGTAGTCGCCTCAACACACCACCCGTTTATGTCAACGCCAATCGCCGTAGCCTCAGCTAACAACGCTTCCTGAAGAATCGTGCCCACACCACAAAACGGGTCCAGTAGCACTTTTCCTTCCGTGCAAGCAGCAAGATTTACCATGATTCTAGCAAGCCTCGGAGATATTGCGAAAATCTTGCGCTGGACAGGTTTGCCCACATCACGCTTCTGGAACTGAAACGGGTCATGTACCGCTACAGTATTGGCAACAAACGTCCGCTCTCTACCTATGCAAAACAGTATCTCCGCCTTGTTTTCAACCAAGTTCTTCTTCAATACTTCAACATGACTCAGCTGAGGAAGCTTTCTGTCTCTGGCGAACCCCATAAACCTAGATTTCTTGCCGTAAACCGACATCTCGCTTTTAATGAAGCTTCCAATGAAGCGCTGAATAATCTTGGAAATTGATCGAAACGGTCTCTCTGCGCAGTACACGCTAACTCCGAAAAGCGTCTTCTCAGACTCGCCTTTAACCATGGCATCAACCAAACCACTAGCTACAATCTCCCTGCCGATTTGCGCCTTAGCTTCTTTGTCTTTCTGAAGAAACGCTCTATTTACAATCTCCGTGGGGAAATCAACTGCTGAAACGCCAATTTTTATGGTACCACCTAAAGCATCGATAATTGACGATTCAGCTTTCTCCTCAGTGCTGACCACAAAGAATTCTCTTGAGAATGAGAACACGACAAATTTGACGGTTTTAGCCTTTAGGAAAGAAACAAGCTCCGCTAGTGACAGTCGCCAATTCTTTCCCGGAATAAATAGTTGAAATTGCATGCTCACACTTGCTAAAAGCTGTTACTAAATATATAAGCAAATGACCCCGAACGATCAAAAAATCTTTACCAACTTGACGCAGAAACCTTGAAGAATATACAAAACTAAGAACGATATAGTTACAAATCGTTTAAATAGCGCCTAGGCTGTATGCTAAAAAAGGGATGCTTTATGCACGCAAGAAATTATCGACCTGTAAGGGGCCAAGCTTACACGCGCAAAAAGTTTGCGAAGGGTTTTCCACCCCCCAAAATCGTCAAGTTCACGATGGGTGATACTAAAGGAACCTTTGAGGTCGAAGCGAAACTCGTAGCTTCAAAAAGAGCTCAGGTTCGCCATTGCGCCTTGGAAGCAGCGCGTATAGCGACAAACCGCCTACTAATGGATAAACTGGTTAACGATTATCTAATGCAAATCCGTCCATACCCCCACATCATTCTAAGAGAAAACAAAATGATCTTTGGAGCTCACGCTGACAGGCTTCAGCAAGGTATGCGCAGGTCTTTTGGGAAAGCCATTGGCACAGCCGCCCGAATACAACCAGGCCAAACAATAATAACGGTTAAAGTTAAGGCCAACGCTGTTGACACAGCTAAAGAATCCCTGAAAAGAGGAGGCGCAAAGCTACCTATCCCCTGCAAAATAACTGTTGAGAAGTTACAATCTCCCGATGCAACCAATAAGTCGGAGATGGGGAAAGCTTGAGTGCTAAAACCAAATCTGATATTCTATGGTTTGAAACACTGAGAAACACTGACGTTCCGATTGTTGGAGGCAAGAACGCCAGTCTCGGTGAAATGATTAACGCTGGAATGCCTGTTCCTCCTGGTTTTGCCGTAACCGCATACGCTTATGAAAAATTCATAAAGCAAACGGGAATAGCTAAGAAAATATATGAAATAATCAGTGAAACAGTCACTGACCCAAATAACCCGAAACAGTATGATGTAGCATCAAAGAAAATACGCAAGCTTATAGAAGACACTCCGATGCCGGCAGCAATAGCAAAATCAATCAAAGCCGCTTATAAAGAACTCAACAAGCGGTTCAGTTTGAAGGATGTTTTTGTTGCTGTGCGTTCAAGCGCCACGGCAGAAGATTTGCCTGACGCTTCTTTTGCAGGTCAACAGGAAACTTACCTGAATGTGAAGGGTCCAGACGAACTTCTTGAAAAAGTTGTTAAATGCTGGTCCAGCTTGTTCACACCACGAGCTATATTTTACCGAAACGAAAAGGGTTTCGAACACGAAAAAGTTTTCATAAGCGTTGGAGTCCAAAAAATGGTTAACTCCGGAGCCGCTGGAGTCATGTTCACAATAAACCCTGTTACTGGAGAAACGGACGAAATTGTTATTGAAGGCAATTACGGTCTCGGCGAAACTGTAGTAGCAGGAGCAGTAAACCCAGACGACTTTGTTGTCGATAAAAACACCTTAAAAATCGAAGAGAGACGCATTGCTAGGAAAACAATTCACTACATTCGCGACCCAAAAACAGGCAAAACCGTCCATTTAAATGTGCCAAAAGAAAAACAGAAAGAACCCTGCGTAAGCGACAAAGAAATCATCCATCTCGCAAAACTAGCCAAGTTAATTGAAAGCCATTACAAAAAGGCCATGGACATCGAATGGGCAATCGATAAAGACTTATCTTTTCCTAAAAACATATTCGTGGTTCAGGCTCGGCCAGAAACAGTTTGGAGTGCTAAAGGCATGAAATCAACACAAGCTGAAGAAATGAAGGCTCAAGCAGACTTGAAAGTTGTTGTAAAAGGAATTGCAGCTGGTAAGAGAGGCTACGGCTATGGTGTCGCAAAGGTTGTTTTGTCTCCTGAAGAAGCAAACGAAAAAATGAAAGAAGGAGACGTTCTTGTAACAGATATGACCAACCCTGATTTTGTTCCATTCATGAAAATTGCCAGTGCAATAGTAACGGATAAAGGTGGAATAACATCTCACGCGGCTATTGTAAGCCGTGAACTTGCAATACCCTGTGTTGTAGGAACTGAAACCGCAACTGAGGTCTTGAAAACTGGTAGTGAATACACTGTTGATTCAAGAAACGGAATGATTTACGAAGGCATTTTACGAGAAGCCACAGAGGCATCTGCTCAGGCTGCAGTAGCAGTTGTTGCAGACTCCGCGCCTGTAACAGCTACAAAAATTTACATGAATCTCGGTGTTCCAGAAAAAATTGAAGACTACAAGAACTTGCCCTTCGAGGGTATAGGGTTAATGCGTACTGAATTCATTCTGGCTAGCGCGATAGGTGAACACCCGCTGAATTTTGTTGATACTGGGAAAAGCCAAGATTTCGTAGATAAACTGGCAGCAGGTGTAGCAACAGTCGCAAGAGCCATTCAACCGCGTCCTGTTGTCGTGCGTTTAAGTGACTTCAAAACGAACGAGTACCGAGAGCTAAAAGGCGGAGATAAATACGAAATCGTTGAAGAGAATCCAATGCTTGGTTGGCGAGGATGCAGCCGCTATATCAGCAAATGGTACCAGAAGGCCTTCAGGCTTGAATGCCAAGCTATCAAGAAATGCCGGACGGAATGGGGTTTGAAAAACGTTTGGGTTATGCTTCCTATGGTGCGTACACTTTGGGAAGCGAAACAGGTTCTCGAGATAATGAAGGAAGAAGAGCTAGAGCGGAATCGCGACTTCAAAGTTTGGTTGATGGCAGAAACTCCTTCCTTAGGCATAATGGCAGACGAGTTTTCCAAACTTGTTGACGGGTTCTCCATAGGCTCAAACGACATGACTCAGGGCGTTCTCATGATTGACAGAGACTCTGAAAGGTTAGGTCAAATGGGCTACTTCGATGAAAGAGAACCTGCAGTGAAAAGGATAATTGCTCACTTGATAAAAGCAGCTCACGAGAACGGTTGTACAGTCTCAATATGCGGTGAAGGACCATCAAACCTTCCAGACTTCGCAGAGTTTCTTGTCCGCGCTGGAATAGACAGCATTTCTGTAAACAACGACGCTGTCTTAGCCACGAAAAAGCATGTTGCAAGCATAGAACAGAAAATAATTCTGGAACGCCTCGCAGAGCAGGCTGCGTTAGCCGCCGGACGCCCCCTCAAAAAGCCAACCCCCGACTGGGAATGGACGCCATAACGTTATAGAACCGCAAGCAATCCAAACCTTGCTTTTTCCTCTTTCTATTAACACTCTACACACGACTATTCGGTAGGCGGATAAGTATGAAAGGGTTCGATTTCGAGGAAGAGCGAATAAAACAGGAAATCGCCAAGCTCAGTGCAAAACGTGTTCTGCTGCAGATACCCCAAGGCTTGAAACCTGAGGGTCCACGATTAGCCAAGATCATCGAAAAAACAGGTGCCCTTCCTATAATCTCAGCTGATCCCTGCTACGGCGCTTGCGACTTGGCTACTTCTGAAGCTAAAAGTTTAGGAATAGACCTCATAGTGCATTTTGGTCATTCGAAACTGCTGAAGCATGAGCAAGTTACAACTTTTTACGTTGAAGCTAGGGCAACAGTGCCAGTCGCTGAGGTCCTCGAAAAAGCCGTTCTACTGCTGAGTAAATATAACAAAATTGGCTTAGCGACCACGGTGCAGCATGTGCACACTCTCGATGAGGCTAGAACGATCCTTGTACGGGCTGGAAAGACGGTGGTGGTGGGGGATGCTGGACGGGTAACTTACTCGGGGCAGGTGATTGGCTGCGATTACAGCAACGTCAGATCAGTAGCCCACCATAATAGCAGACCCCTACGAAAACAGGGCTTACTCTATAAATGAAGCGGCACAGAAAGTGCTTAAACAACGATGGGCTTGCATCGAAGAAGCTAAACGCGCCAAAAACTTTGGTGTGTTAATCGGTTTGAAACTAGGGCAAAAACGTTTTGAGGAAGCGATTAAAATCAAAGGAATTGCTGAGAAAAACGGGAAAGCAGCTTTCCTCTTTGCAGTTAGGGAACTCTCACCAGAAACATTGATGGAGTTTCCATCCGTAGACGCATACGTGAACACTGCGTGCCCGCGGATATCTCTTGAAGCTCCCTCGAAATTCCGCAAACCAGTTCTAACCCTTAACGAATTTATGGTGGTAGCTGGCGAAACTTCATGGGAAACACTACTCAGAAACGGCTTATTCGAAAATTAGAGTTAGAACTCTTTCTATCTCAGATCAAGTCCCAGCCTTCTCCTAAAGTAGGTCTTGAGCAGTACACGGTCTCGGAAGTAGTTGCCGCGAACATGCTCTACATAGCCGCTTATACAAACGGCGACATCGTTGACAAATCTGTCTTAGATTTAGGCTGCGGCACTGGTAGGCTTGCATTGGCAGCTTCTTACTTAGGCGCACAATTTGTAGTAGGCGTCGATATAGATAAAACATCCATAATAACCGCTTCTTATAACTCGGACAAATCAAGGCCAAAAACACGTGTTCAATGGGTCCTCGCCGACATTAGCGCGGTAACGGGTAACTTTGATACTGTGTTGCAGAATCCTCCTTTTGGCGTGCAAAAGCGTGCTGCAGATCGAAAATTTTTGGAAAAGGCTTTGGAGGTTGGTAACGTGGTTTACTCGCTTCATAATCACCCGTGTGTGGACAAGCAGTTGATACGGCAGCTCAAGGCAAACCCTAGTGGACTGGTGCAGGTTGAGCCTTCTCCGTTTATTGAGAAGTTTGTTGAGAGCCATAGTGGCGTGGTTAAAGCAGTTTATGCTATGCTTATGACTATTCCGCGAATGTTTGATTTCCACATCAAAATGAAACATGATTTTGTGGTTGACCTTTACTTAATAAAGAAGCAAGAGCGGCGGAAATGATTGTTTTGTAGCGCTGTTTTTGCATCTGTGTAATCAAAAGGTTTATTGAGAAGCATAGAAACTTAGGATATACCCGTTCAGAGAACCCCTCTGTATCGTTTATATTTAGCAATAAAGGGAAACAGCATGAATGAGAAAGCATCTGGACAAAAAAGCGGCACTTTAGTTTTGCCTGGGGAGCGCCTAGGTGTCATTGAAGAGTTCATTCCGGATTCTGGAACATATGTGAAAGAAGGTGTAATATACTCTAAGATTGTTGGTCGCGCGTTAATGGATCTACTGAGCAAACGTGTTTCTGTTTATCCGTTAATCCATGGGTCACCCGTTCCAAAAGTCTCAGCTATCGTCATAGGACAAGTTGGCAATGCGCAGTCTGACAACGTTCTTGTTAGAATTTTTAAGATA
>LFWV01000038.1 GCA_001273335.1 miscellaneous Crenarchaeota group-1 archaeon SG8-32-3
TGTTTACTAGTATTATTTCAATATCATACTTACGGCAGTTTTCTATAGCTTGCATTTTAGTTTTCAGCAATTTCCTGCCGCGTATTTTTTCGTAGAATTTATCGTGGAAGCTGTCAAACTGCAGGTAAACTATGTTTAAGCCGTTCCTCTTCAGTTTTTCAGCAAGTTCTGGTGATTCAGCCAGTCTAACACCATTGGTTGCCAATATGGTCATGAACCGCAGTTTATGTGCAGCGCCTATAATTTCAGGCATATCTTTGCGTTGTAAGGGTTCTCCTCCAGAAAACAACAAAGCTGGAGGTTTAGGCTTACGTTTACACAAGAACTTTAACATTTCCACAATTTTTTCTTTGCTGGGTTCATAATTAACTTCATGTTCATCAAAAGAGGAGAAGCATATTGTGCATCTCAGATCGCACCGTTTTGTAACGTCGATAACGCCGATCACAGTGCTTGAAACATGGTTTTTGCAGGAAACGCAGATATAGGGGCAACCTTCAGGGTTTTTCGGTGCATTTGCATCACCGAAATACTTGAAGTAGTCGAATTTCTCAGCGAAGTTGAAGACTTCTATGCTTTCCCAATGTGTAGCTGAGAACGTTCCGTGTTCCTTGCAGGTTTTGGTAATCAGAATTCGACCGTTTACCTCGGTTAATTCGGCGTCAATTTTTTTTTGGCATACTGGACAGATGCTTTTGGTTTTTTTCATGCAACAACAGCCTCAATGATTAGTGAAAATATGAGTATCATCATTGACATGGTGATCATGCGCTCATACTTACTCACATTTTCGACGGTAGGCGGCGAAGTTACTAAGCGAATCGACGAATAAACGAGGAGAATCCCCCATAATGTTATCAGGAACAGGTAGTACATAGTGAAAAACTGGAAAAAGAAGGGAAGCGGGGCAAGTATTGCGGTTGCAATGAAAAAGAAGGCGGCAATCTGTATGGCGCCTTTGTTGCCGAGTTTTTTGGGAAGAGTTGGATATCCGATTTGGGAGTCTCCTTCTAAGCTCAAAACGTCCCTTAGAATGTTGCCGCCGATTGTTCCAAAACATATGGGGTAAAGACTGAGTGAGAATAGGCTTATGTTTTGGGAAACCGTAGCTTCGCCGTAGAGGAACGCTGTACCCACTAACAAGCCGACGAGAACGTTTGCGGCGAAACCAGAATTACGTTTGACAAACGCTGAGTAAATCACGAGTAAAATGCAGTCAATCAGAAGAAGAAGGAAACTGAGGCAGTTTATTAAAAATGAGAGTGCCAAACCAACTGTGAAAAGTAAAGTGGAGATTGCTATAACCTGTTTTAAAGACAGTGCGCCAGAAGGTATGGGTCTTTTTGGTTTGATTATGGCGTCACTTTCTCTGTCGAAGTAATCGTTTATGGCGAAGCCTGCAGAGGTTATGCATGCCATCGAGAAGAAAACCAGCAGCACAGTGTCTAAGTTTATGAGGCTTTCGGTGATTGCAAACGCGGTTATGAGTGATAATCCGCCTGTCATCATCCAATAGGGAAGTCGCAAAAGTGCAATTAATCCTCTGGCAGGTGTTGTCGTCATACTAGCATTTTCCTCTCCAAGATTAGTTCTTTTAGGGTGTCTTCAAGGCTTATCTTAGGCGTCCATTTCAGCGTTTTTTTCACTTTGCTTATATCAAACCAGATTGTTTTGATGTCGCCTTGCCATGGAACGTTGGTGGGTTTTATGACGGTTTTTTCGGATAAACCGAGGATTTTCAAGATTATTTTTGCGAGGTCTATAATAGTAGTTGTTTTGCCGAAGCCTATGTTGAAGGTTTTTCCGATGGCAACGTCACTTGTGGCGGAGAGAAGCATTGCTTCTACAACATCGTATATATGAACGAAATCGCGGGACTGCATTCCGCTTCCGATGATTTCCAGTTGCTCTGGATTTTTGCTGATTTTATCCAGAAAGTCATGTATGACCCCGTGACATTTTGGTCCGTAAACGTTAGCAAACCTCACAATGGTTACATCTAGGCCGTACTGTTTTGAATACATATTACAGTATTGTTCGCCTACTACTTTGGATAATCCGTAGCACGAGTCTGGGCTGAAACCGTGGGTTTCCGGAGTAGGAAGTTGGGTGGTGTTGCCGTACACTGCAGCGCTTGACGCAAAAACTACTCTTGCATCGTCTTTACGCGCCTTTTCGAGGATGTTTAGTGTTCCCCGCGCGTTCGTTTCGAAATCTTCGATGGGGTTTTCCATTGAGTATGGAACAACAACTTGAGCGGCTAAATGGTAGATCAAGTCGGTTTTTTCTTGTGATTGTAGTTTTTTGAGATCGAGGATATCTGCTTTCACAAAGTGAACTTTCGGGAGATGTTTGACGTTTTCAACTTTTCCGCTCGATAAGTTGTCGTATATGGTTAGGTTGCTGGCTAAACTGGAAAGTTTTTTGCATAGGTGGGAACCTATGAAGCCTGCACCGCCAGTTACCAATATGCTCTTTCCATTGAGTTGATCCATGAAATTCACGACAAAGTCTATATCCTTATTTGGTTGAGTTAGGCTATATGTTCGAAGATGAAGGCTATAAAAACTTTTAGTGTGGTGACATCAGCTGAAGCTCTTTTCCTTTTCCCCGTAATAGGGGGATTTATCGGTTTGCTGGGAGCGGGATACTTTCTGGGTTGTAGCTTCTTGATGTCACAGATTCTAGCTTTCTTCAATTCGTTTATTCAGATTCCAGTTGATTTCTTGCTGAGATTTTTCCCTGCTATGATGACGCTTGCGTTTCTTCTTGTTTTGACTGGGCTTCAGCATTTCGACGGGCTTGTAGACTTAGGCAACGCGATAGGTTTTGGCAACTTGAAGGAGAGACGGGAAGCTGCGCATGCTTGGACTGTTTCTCCTAAAGGCGCTCTTCTCGCGATTTTTATTGAGTTCTGGGCGGTGGCAGGGTTGTTTCTCATGGATTCGGAATTTGCTTTTGGGGCTGTAATTGCAGCTGAGGTCGCTGCGAAATTGGCTATGGTTACGATTGTGTGGCTTGGGAATCCTACTCACACAGGTTTAGGATCGATTTTTCTTGGGATGGCGAAGCGGAATCGGAACATTGTGGCGTATTTTTTGGCGGTTTTGATTCTTTATCTGCTTTTGGGTTTGACTGGGGTTTTGGTGGTTTTGCTTAGTGTTTTGGTAGGGGTGGTTATGGAGAGGACGGCCCAAAGCGTTTTTGGAGGAGTATCTGGAGATGCTATAGGTGCAGCGAATGAAACTGCGAGGGCTGTAACTTTAGTGGTTTTGGCGGGTGTGTTGCTGTTATGAAGGTTCCTGCGTTGATAATGGCAGGAGGCAAAGGCAAAAGAATAGGTTTGCCTGTTGAGAAGCCCTTATTGCTTTTTCTTGGTAAGCCGTTAATTGATTGGGTACTGGAAGCTGTTGCTTCAGCTGACAAAGTTTCTGAGTTCTATGTTGTGACGAGCGTGAATACGCCTGAAACTGAGAAACGCTGCAAGAGCAAAGGATGGAAGTTTCTGCGGACTGCTGCAAAGGGTTATCATTCTGATTTGAAGCAAGCTGTTCGCAATGCAGGGTTATCTGGTGCAGTATTAACGATTCCCGCAGATTTGCCAGCGGTAACTGGGTCGTTCTTGGACAAGGTCGTAAGCGAGTTTGAAGAGTGCGGAAAGAATTTTTTGGCGGTTTTTGTTCCGATCAAATCGCGTGAGGCGTTAGGACTTTCTGTTTCTTCTACGGACGAGTATAATGGTGTTTGGCACGCCGTTTCCGGTGTTAACATTGTGAACGGCGCGAAAATTCAAGAAGAGGGAAAAATCGAAACAAGTGTCATTATAACTGAAGAAACTGAAGTTCTCCTCAACATAAACACGCAAAAAGACTTAGAGATATCTGAGAAAATAATCCAAGATCAAGGGAAGAAATAACGCGCTTTTTTTATCTCGTACAGAGGAAGTTACATCTAGTGCTGAGAGTTCAGATTTCATTCTGTTAACTGGCAAACACTTGTTTTAGCCAAAAGTCATTTATGCACAACGTTTCAAACTTACGACAAAAACGGTGCGGTACACTTGCCGATTACACCTTTCCATTATCCAATTGCCTACATTCTCTACAAGCTTGGTGGAAAACTAAGTCTTCCAGCACTCATTGTGGGTTCGATGCTCCCCGACCTTGAAATTCCCTTCATGGTGCTGCTGTTCGGAACCACTGTTCCAACTCATTTACTGCTTCACAGTCTATTAGGCTCTTTAACGATTGGTACACTTCTCGCCTCAGCAATAACGGTCTTCATCTACCCAAAATTAACGAGCGCGATCTTCCCTATTGACAAAATTAAAGTCAAAGAAAAATCCTGCTTCTCTATCAACCTCCTTTTTTCCTGTGCTATTGGATGTCTCTCTCATGTGCTGCTAGACGTTACAAACCATTCTTACAACCCAGTTTTCTGGCCTTTCCTCGCCCCAACTGAAACGCCAAGCCCAATTGTCCCTTTTCTCGGTGGTGCAATAACAGCGTCTCTGTTGGTACACTCTCTAATGATTGTTCTCTTCATCGGCTTGTTTACCCGCAAATATGAGAATTTCTGGGAACACATGCTTGTTGAATAGCATATAACATCCAATGAATATGCTTATTAGTTTTGGATTGGGATTAACCGTTGATCAAAAGATGTCTCTTGAAGGGTTTACCGAGTATAAACGCAGAGAATTCTGCAACGACGTGAAATGTCCAGTGCAGATGAAGCTGAACCAGCAGAAAGAGAAATCCAAAGAGTACGATCAAATAAGAAAGACCTGTAGCACAGCTTGCGTTTGCACGACTTGGCAGTTTCACCATTGGCTCATCGAGAAAGGCTACATCATAATCGCCCAATTGAACCTAGAAAACAAAGCCAGCCTCTTCGCATCCATAGACAAGGATTTGCTGAAGTGGATTGACAAGCAAATTCAAAACGGAAAATACAACAGCAGAAGCCACCTAATCGAAAGCATGCTATCTGAATACCGAGCAAACAATGCTAAATGATGTAAGCTTCCGTGATATACCTTCGCATGACCCATTGAATCTGAAAGTAATGAGCAATTCTAGCAATGGAGTTTTTCATCAACTCTATCCACTCATCCCTATCCCCGTAAAAAGTCGGGGTAATCAGATACTCCAGCTTGCTGTACAAGTCACGAAGCTCCACCTCTTTTCTCTCCTCGTCAGTAACCAACTCTTTTGGATGTGGACCAATCGACCAACCCGTAACTCCCTCAACACAACCTTCAACCCACCAACCATCCAGCACGCTAAAGTTCACCACACCGTTGTGAGCCGCTTTCATTCCACTGGTTCCAGAAGCTTCCATAGGTGGAACAGGAGTGTTAAGCCAAACATCAACCCCTGATGTAAGCTTACCCGCAATCTCCATGTTATAATTTTCAAGGTACACGATTTTCATCTGCTCTTTAACCCTATCCGCGTACTCATAAATCTCTTTTATCAACCGTTTTCCGTCAACGTCTCTTGGATGAGCTTTCCCTGCGAACACCATCTGAATTTTTCCGCTCTTATTCACTTCCATCAGTCTATGCAAGTCCGAGAAAATCAACGTTGATCTCTTGTACCCTGTAGCTCTCCTAGCAAACCCAATAGTCAAAACTTCAGGATCCAACTTCACGCCGCTGCTTTTTTCAACAAAACCGATAAGATCCATTTTCGCCTTAAAATGGGCATCCCAAACTTCCCGATTCGGAATTTCCAAAGCTCTAACAAGCAAAATAGGCTCGTTCGCCCAGCTAGGAATGTACTTGTCAAAAAGCGTCCTGAAAACAGGACAAGTCCAAGTGTAAGAGTGGACCCCGTTAGTAACAGACCTGATGTAGTGACCAGGAAACAACTTCCGCGAATACTCCATGTGAGCTTTAGAAACACCATTTACGTACTTGCTTAAATTCAAAGCCAAATACGTCATGTTCAAGTTTTCCTGACCAGCATACTGTTTAAAATTCAACATCAGGTATTCTTTATCGAGCACTTCATTAACCATGCCATAAGGGTACTGGTCAAACGCGGCCTCAATCGGCGTGTGAGTCGTGAAAACACAGAGCGTCTGAACTTTCTCCGCGTCCATACTTTTATCTTTCAACAATTCAAAAGTTAAAAGAGCAGAATGCCCCTCATTCATGTGGTATTTTCTAACCTTGAAGCCTAGCTCCTTGAGAAGCTTCACACCACCTATCCCAAGCACAATCTCCTGCTTAAACCTATACCGCTTATCGCCACCATAAAGATAATCTGTGATTCTCCTATCCTCTGGCGTATTCCCTTCTACATCAGTATCCAAGAAAAGAATGGGAACCATTCCCCCAGTGGGACTTTGATGCTCGTAAAGCCAGGCTTGAACCTTAACCTGTCTATCTTCAATCGTTACTGTAGTCTTCTTCGGCATCAAGAACAAGGATTTAGACGGATTCCATTCGTCAGGGAACTCTTGTTGTTCTCCGCGTTCCGTTAGCTTCTGTCTGAAATATCCTTTCCTGCTAGCCAACGTTAACGCTACCATCTGCAATTTCAAATCTGCGCTGGCTTTTACGATGTCACCTGCCAAAACACCCAGTCCACCACTGTATGTTGGGATGTCTTTGGTTATGCCTATTTCCATGGAGAAATACGCGATTTTCGGGTCTTCTATAAAATGTTGCCTGCAGTTTTTACTGCAGAAACAATATTTTTTTCCTCCGAATGTGTCGTACGTTATCTGCATTCTTGTAAGTGTGTCACCTGGGTCTATTTGGGTTCCACAGACAGGGCATCTTAACGAACATTCCGACTTCAAAACGGCGTCAATCCTGCAACCATGATTTTCATTGACGAATAATTTAATCGGACTGATAAACCATTCGAAAGTGCGGTTGAGCTGTGTTGGAAAAATTCGAGTGGATATTGTGGCTTGAGATAAAGGGGGTCGAAAAGAGCGTGTTTTGGAAGCAGAATAATGTCAGCCATTTTTTGTGTGGTGCAGTAGCTTTCCATCAATTTTGGGCTTATTGTGGCAATATTTTTCAGTAGGTCCCATTGGATTTCTCACCCTTCCAAATGCTTTGAAAATATATCGCGAAATTAAGAAAGAAACGTTAGTAGAAATTAACGGCAAAGTGCACGCTAAGAGGCTGAAAACAAGTATATTCTCGTTTACCTCAATCCTCTTCTTTACTATTAACACGCTCCGCACTTTTTGCTGTGTGATTGAGATATATCAGCTTGCAAGATTTCATTCCCATCTCCAGCTATTTCAGCAATTGAGAAAAAACTTCGTCCAATTAATATCTCATCATATCAATTCTGATGATGTATCCTCATGCTTTTCAGCCTATTGGGTTTGATAGATACATACATGTTGTTTCCGTTGGTGCGGACGCGATCTCCCAGCCTGATCTTCTCTCCACATCTGAAACAGGTCAGCTGGTCAACATTATTTCTATGGTACAGCTTGGGTCTCAAGGATCTAGTGAGCATTTCATTTCATCACTCATGATGATCCTCTATCCTTAATCTTTCAGGAACTATTTCATCAGGAATTTTCTATGTTCTGGAGAAGAACAGCATAATCAAATCAGTCTCCAGTTATTACAAAAGCTTATTTAATTCTGGAGCTAAAGGTTCCGCGGTGAAATATTACATGGATTGGGGAATGAGAAACCGTTTATCGCGGCTTATTCAAGCTGACGGCAAAGCTCTTTTTTTGCCGATAGACCACGGATACTTCCAAGGACCAACGCGCATGCTGGAGAAGCCAGGTGAAACCATCAAACCATTGTGGAAGTACGCTGACGCTTTAATGATGACACGCGGAGTTTTGAGAAATTGTATTGACCCTGCAATGCCTAAGCCTATTATCATGCGTGTGTCAGGTGCAACAACGGTTGTTGGTGAGAATTTAGCAAACGAAAACTTAGTCACATCTATAGAGGAAATCATTCGCCTTAACGCAAGCGCTGTTTCCATGTCCGTATTTGTGGGCAGCAAGTATGAGCATCAGACTTTGTCTAACTTGGCGAAGCTGGTGGATGCATGTGAGGATTACGGAATACCTGTTATGGCGGTTACCGCGGTTGGCAGGGAGCTTGAGAAGCGAACAGCTCGTCATTTGGCGTTGTGTTGCAGGGTTGCCGCTGAAATAGGGGCTAGAGTCGTGAAGACCTATTATTGCGAGGAAAATTTTGAGAAAATTATTGATGGTTGTCCTGTGCCTGTGGTTATTGCAGGTGGGCCAAAAACTGAAACTCAACGTGAAGTTTTCAACTTCGTTTATGACGGTATGCAGAAAGGTGCCATAGGAGTGAACTTGGGACGGAATATTTGGCAGACTGAACATCCTGTAGCTGCTATACGTGCGATCAGAGCTATAATCCATGACAATTACACGGCTGAAGAAGCACAAGGTTTGTTTGATCAGATGAAAGCTGAAAAAACCTGAACATACCTCTTTCTGGTGAAACTATATGCTTGCAGCTGTTTACTACAACAACAAAGACGTAAGAGTACAGGAAGTGCCTAAGCCTGAAATCGAAGATGACGAAATCCTCATGAAGGTAATGGCTAGCGGTATATGTGGAAGCGATGTCACGGAATGGTACAGGGTTCCGAAGGCTCCGAGAATTCTAGGTCACGAAGCTACAGGCGTAATTGAGAAAGTAGGCAGCAGAGTTTCGGGGTGTAAGGTGGGTGACCGCGTTTTCGTGTCGCATCATGTTCCTTGCAACAAATGTCGATACTGCTTACGTGGGCATCATACGGCCTGTAGGACTTTGCATACGACAAATTATTATCCAGGTGGGTTTGCCCAGTACATTCGTGTGCCTAGGATAAACGTTGAAACCGGGGTCTACAAGTTACCTTCTGAAACGTCTTTTGAGGACGGGACTTTTATTGAGCCTTTGGCATGTGTGGTTCGGGGTCAACGTTTGGCTCAGATTCATAAGAATGATGTTTTGCTGGTTATTGGCAGTGGCGTCTCTGGGATACTTCATGTGCAGTTGGCTAAACGTAAGGGTTTGAAACGGGTTGTTGTGGCTGATATAAACAAGTACCGGCTGGAGTTGGCGGAGAAGTTTGGTGCGGATTGCACTATAAATGCACAGGGAAACTTGCCATATAAATTGAAAGAGAACAATGATGGACGATTAGCTGATAAGGTAGTGGTTTGTACTGGGGCAACACAGGCGGCCTTAACAGCATTAGATTGTGTGGATAAAGGCGGGATTATTCTGTTTTTTGCGGTGCCAGACCCGTCAGTGAATGTTCCTGTACCTATAAACAAGTTTTGGAGGAATGAAATCAGTCTGAAGACTTCTTATGGTGCAGCGCCAAATGATTTGGTAGAATCTTTGGCTATTTTGGCTGAAGGGAAATTAAACGTTCGGGATATGATAACGCATCGGTTGAGTTTGCGGCAGGCAGCGGAAGGTTTTAGGTTGATGGCAGAAGCGGGCGAATCTTTGAAAGTGGTACTCGAGCCAAATAGAGATTAGAAAGAGCCGAACTTCATGTTCTGGACTAATATGTCCTCTGCAGATTATGCAGTATAAGTAGCGTTGGAGAATGGCTTTTTCTCAGCTTTGGGTATTCAACTGGCGTTTGGAAAAACTCATACTCCTATTTATAATGCTTGAACTGGCAGTTGGTTGATAGCTGTCGGGTTCGTGTATAACTGCTTGACAGGCTCTGTACCCTCCTTCAATGAACAATTTGTGGTTTTGATTGGATGGTATAATTCTGAAGAGATTTTTTTGGTTTTTGTTGGTTTGCTCTTAAGTTATTAAATATGTTGCCTGTGTTTTTGTCGGTCTTTGATTTGGTATATTGAAAAAAAGTGTAGATTTTTCTATAACAAAGTTCTGAAAAATAACCTCATAAGACATTTAAGTATTGCAGTAAAATAAGCATATATAAAGGGGTCTGTCGATGTCGAAGATTGCGATGGTTCTAGAGCTGCTCGGTGATGGGAAATGGCATGGAATAGAGGAGTCGCTGTTGAGACTGAAGTTAAGCGAACGTGAATTTCTGGAGGTTGCAGATTTTCTGGGTAAGTACGGATTTGTGAAGGTTGATGAGAAAAACAGGCGAGTTAGGATCAACAGGGATTTCCAAAGGCTGGATCCAGTAGTTGCTTACGGTTGAAGAAGCTTGAAGAACGCTGTTTAGTTTTCTTATTTAGAAAGCAAAAAATTTTGGGGTAATT
>LFWV01000046.1 GCA_001273335.1 miscellaneous Crenarchaeota group-1 archaeon SG8-32-3
CACCCGAAAGTGGTGGAAGCCATATGCAAACAAGCTCAAATCCTCATTTCTTGTCACGCAAGCCTCTACAACAACAAGCGCACAGAGTTTCTGCAGAAGCTTATGAGCATAACCCCGATGGGCCTGAACAAAGCATTTCTCTCAAACAGCGGCGCTGAATCCGTTGAATGTGCCATAAAGCTGGCTCGAAAATTCACTGGCAAACCCGAGATAATCGCGGTCATGGGCGGCTACCACGGAAAAACCATGGGCGCATTGTCCGCGACTTGGGACAAAAAATACCGACGACCATTCCAACCTCTGGTTCCCGAGTTCAAGCACGTTCCACCCGACAACCTCGAAAAGCTAGCTGAAGCTGTAACGGACAAGACTGCCGCCGTGCTTCTTGAGTCAATCCGTGGCGAAGGAGGTATACGCGTTCCCCCCTGCGATTTTCTACCCGGAGTCAGAAAACTTTGCGACGAAAAGAACGTTCTCTTGATCTTGGACGAGGTGCAAACGAGCTTTGGGCGAACCGGCAAAATGTTCGGTTGCGACCACTGGTGTGTTACTCCAGATGTCATATGCTTGGCTAAACCGTTCGCAGGAGGATTACCCATCGGGATAACCGTAGCTAAAGAAGAAATCATGTCGTCCCTTAAAATTGGGGAGCACTCAACAACTTTCAGCGGTAGTCCTCTGGTTTGCGCAGCCGGTTGCGCCGCCATTGATGTGCTAGTGAAGAATAAGCTTGCAGAAAGAGCCGAGAAAATTGGCGCATACTTCAAAGCGAAACTGGAAGAACTTCAAACCAAACATAACATTGTTAAGGAGGTTCGTGGGTTAGGCTTAATGCTGGGCATGGAGCTCCGCTACGATGTCCGCAATATCATACTGAAAACCATGGAAAAGGGCGTTCTCGTATTGGACGCAGGCAGAAACATTCTGCGTTTTCTACCGCCCTTAGTCATCGAGAAAGAGCAAATCGACAAAACTTTAATTGTACTCGACGAAGTAATAGGAGAAGAAGAGAAATGAGCGACCAAGCCGTGCAGCTGCTAACCAACTTGCTGGGGATTTACAGCCCATCAGGCAAAGAGGAGTCAATCGCTGACTTTCTTGTCGAAAAAATGAAACAGCTAGGTTTCAGCGTGAGAAAAGATGGCATTGGAAACGTGATAGGCGAAATCGGAGACGGTGAACCCACCATTCTTTTGTGTGGGCATATGGACACCGTTGCTGGGCATTTACCGTTGCGGCTTGAAAAGGATAAAATATACGCGCGTGGTGCAGTGGACGCGAAAGGTCCTTTGGCAGCTATGGTCACAGCCGCAGCTAAAGTTGCAGAAGACCCCGAATTCAAAGCGAAAATCATAGTTGCAAGCGTTGTCGAAGAAGAAGCCACAAGCAGAGGAGTCAAGCACCTGATAAAAGACGGCATCTCAGCCGACTACGCTATATTCGGAGAACCCAGTGGTGTCGGAAACATCACCATCGGCTACAAGGGAAACTTGCACATTAAAGTAACGTGTAAAACTGAGACAGGTCATTCTTCTACACCGTGGCTTTACGAGAACGCCCTTGAAAAAGGATTTGAGATTTGGGAGCAAATCAAGGGTTCCCTTCCGCCTGTGGAGACGCAAAAAAGCCCCTTCTATGCAGTGACCGCTTGCATAACTAAAGTAAGCGGAGGCAGCGCAAACTCCGTAATTCCATTTGAAAGCGAAATACACATAGACCTCAGGGTTCCTCCCCCCCTCACGGCAGCACAAGTTTTCAACGACGCTAAAAAAGTAATTGAACAGTACGAGGTTGCTCACCCCAAAGTCATGGTGAAAGTGTCCGTGGAGGATTCGAACGAGCCTTTTGAAGTAGACAAAAGCTCGCCTCTCGTGAAAGCCTTATCCTCTTCCATACGAAAAGTACAGGGTAAGCCAGCGATGCTTCTGCGAAAAACTGGAACCGGTGACATGAACATACTAGGCAGAGCCATGCACGCACCAATAGTTACCTACGGACCTGGTGACTCGCATCTGGACCACACAAAAGACGAACACATAATCATAAGCGAATACCTAGACGGCATACAGGTTTACAAAGAAACCCTGATAAAACTAACAGACCTGCACAAAAACCAGAAAAAAAGAAAAAGTGGTACGTTAGATTTGGTCTAGTTTGAATTCTTCGTGGATGGCGCGTACTACTGCTGCACCGTCTTTTTCTTTTACTACGAATGAAACGTTGAGTTCTGAGGAGCCTTGGGCTATCATGCGGATGTTTATTCCTTTTTGAGCGACGGTTGTGAATATTCTTGACGCTACACCTAGTGTGCCTTTCATGTTTGCGCCCATGACAGCTATGACACACACATCGTCTTCGCTGGTGATTTCGTTGATTACACCTCTGCCTATCAGGACTATTCCCAGCGTGCTAAGTGCCCTGCCTAAAAGGTTCCTCCGAATTATTAACGAAATGTTTCCTTCAGAAACTGCCGCCGAAACCATCATTATGTTAATGTTGTTCTTGCCTATCACATCGAAGACTTTTGAGTAGCTTCCGGGAGCGCCAACCATTGCTGCTCCTCTGATGTTAATCATAGCTACGTCTCTGATTAAAGCTACGGCCTTCACGACCTCTGTTGACTTGGTTTCTTCACCATCTGCTATGAGGGTTCCTTGATTTTGAGGGTTGAACACGTTTCTTATTCGCACAGGAATATTCGCTTCTATTACGGGTTCTAAGGCGCTTGGATGCATTGCTTTCGCGCCGAAAATAGCCATTTCAGAGGCTTCTCCATAAGAGAGTTGAGGCAGCATTTTGGCTGACTGTACAATCTTCGGGTCTGTAGTCATTATTCCATCTACGTCAGTCCATATCCACACTTCGTCAGAGGATAGAGCAACACTAAGGACTGTGGCTGTATAATCTGAGCCTCCGCGTCCTAAGGTTGTGACAACGCCGTCTTGGGTTGCGGCTATGTATCCTGTAACAACTGGCACAATTTTTTTCTCAAGCAGTGACTCAAGTCTTCCTTTTACTTGATGTGTAGTGACGTTCATTAGTGGTCTGGCTTCTCCGAAGTTTTCGTCTGTTACTATACCTGCTTCTTTTCCCGTGAAACATTGCGTTTGAAGTTTAATGTCTCGTAGAGCACCCCAAATTATAGGCGCTGCCAATCTTTCTCCGAAGGATAGCACGTAATCTCTCGATTTAGGTGTAATCTCACCAACATAGCATATTCCAGTAAGAACTTTTTCAAGCTCACCAACCGTTTTCTTGATTATCAGTTCTACTTCTTTCTGTATGCTCTTGTTATCTATTGCTTCCATGACAGTTGCAACGTGTTTTTCGATCAGTTTTTCAGTGAACTCTTGAATTTGCTTTTCATCCTTTTTCTTGGCCTGCTCAGCTTCTTCTACGAGCTGGTTGGTAACCCCTGCCAAAGCTGAAACTACAACAACGACTCGGCGGTCTTTTTTGACGCTGTCCGCTATTATGCTAGCTACTTGACGGATGTTCTCGCCTGTAGCAACGGAAGTTCCTCCGAACTTCATCACTATTTTCTTCACTCTTTTTTCACACTCCAAGTGTTACGTGAAAACTTTGCTTGCTAGCTTATGTCTTATGTCCAGCAAGTCTCTTAAAACTGCACTGGCAGTTTCCATGCCGCCTGCGCCCCTGCCGACGAGGGTTTGTTCACCCGCAAATTCGGTAAAGAAAGTTACCGCATTTAGGACTCCGCTGACGCACAAGGCGTTGTTTTTCGGTATCTCCGTCGGCTTTACGGTTGCTCCTTCCCCGTTTATTGAACCTATGAGTTTGATAGTATTGCCTCTCTTTGAAGCTTTGTCAAGGGCTTGCAAAGATACATTGCGGATGCCCGTTCTAGATACGTCTTTTAACGTTATTTTCTTGTTAAGTATCCAGTTCGCCAGAATGACTACTTTGCAGGCGGTATCAAAGCCGTCAATATCCATAGATGGCTCTCTCTCAGCGTAACCCAGATTCTGCGCGTTCTTCAGTGCTTTTTGGAAGGCCACACGGTTCTGCGACATCTCCGTTAGTATGTAGTTGGTTGTGCCGTTCAGTATGCCTTTTATGGCTAGGATTTTGTCTCCTGCGAGGCATCGTTTGGCGAACTCTAGCATGGGGGTGCCGCCGCCGACTGTTCCGCTGAACCGCAGATAAACATTGTTGTAATCAGCCAGTTCTGTAAGGGCTGGCATAGCTAAAGCTAATGGTCCTTTGTTGGTTGTCACAATGTGTTTCCCTGTTTTAAACGCCCTAGTAATGTGGGACAAGGCGGGTTCTGCGTCTTTGATGTTGACAGGCGTGACTTCAACAACCACTTCTGCTTCAACCGAATCAATAACTTCTAACGCGGACATTCCTGGGTGCCCAAAATCGGGATCTGCTGATATTGGATAACCTCTTTGCTTAATCGCTTCCAGCTTTTCTGGCTTGAAACCTCTTGGATTTACAACCGTGCCGTCTATATCGGCTATTGCAACGACTTTTGGGTTAAACCCGTAACCCTTCACTTTTTCCGCATATCTGCGAGCAAGTATGGTGGCTACGCCCTTACCGACTACTCCAAAGCCAACCAATATGATCCTCATTTCGCTTTCACCGAGCCACGACTGCTACTTGTTCCTTCAAGCCTAAAACTTCTTCTATCGCTGAAATTTCCGCGTCAACCTCCACAGGCTTTTCACTCATATTAACCGCCGTGTCAGGGTCTTTAAGCCCGTGCCCAGTGGTAACGCAAACAATGCGCTCATCCCTGTCTATCACTCCGTTTTCAACCAGCTTTATCAAACCCGCAATTGCTGAAGCACTCGCGGGCTCAACGAATAATCCCTCCACTCTCGCCAGCAACTTTTGTGCGTTTAGTATCTCCTCGTCAGTCACTGTCTCAGCTGTTCCACCCGACTTGCGAATTGCTTTCAATGCTTTCTTCCAGCTCACGGGCGCGCCGATTCTGATGGCGGTGGCAACTGTTTCGGGCGCTGTAACAGGCACGATGGTGTCGTTTCCATTTTTAATCGCCTGCGCTATCGGGGCTGAACCAGCCGCTTGTATACCCGTCATCTTGGGAAGCGCTTTTATGAGGTCGAGCTCGTGAAACTCGCTGAACCCTTTCCATATGGCGCTTATGTTCCCAGCGTTCCCAACTGGCACTACAATCCTGTCCGGCGCTTCCTGACACAGCTGGTCACAGATTTCGTAGCCCAGCGACTTCTGCCCCTCAATTCTGAACGGATTAATAGAATTAAGAAGGTAAACGCTTCGGTGTTTCTCCGATAGCTTCAGCACGAAATCCAATGATTCGTCAAAGTTACCTCGTACCTGAATGACTTTCGCTCCGTAAATCATGGCTTGCGACAATTTGCCGTACGCAATTTTCCCTGAGGGTATGAGCACGGAGCACTGCAAACCCGCCTTGGCAGCGTATGCAGCTAAAGAAGCTGAAGTATTGCCTGTAGACGCACAGATAACGGACTTCATTCCGAGCTCTACGGCTTTCGTAACTCCAACAGTCATGCCCCTGTCCTTGAACGAGCCCGTGGGGTTTTCACCCTCATTCTTGACGTAAAGCTCACTTAGACCCAAATATTTTGCCAAACGCTCACACAAATGGAACCCTGTGCCGCCTTCGTTTAAAGAAACTATTTTCGTGGCGTCACTTACGGGCATGAAGTGTCTGTAGCGCCAAACCGAAAGCGGCGTGCTCCACCACTCCTTGTCTCTGACCGCTTCCGCTAGTTCACCTTGTTCGTACTTTATTTCAAGTATGTCTCCGCATTTCTTGCAGAAGTACACAATCTCGTCTATACCGTATTCGCTTCCACAGTTGATGCATTTTTGATACGCCATCATTTCAACTCCATTAAGCTAAATTTTGCCTGATGCTGCAGCGTTGGCTTTCTGCTTAATCAGCAAACAGTATCGGCTTGTAAGTATTAATAATATTGCTGCTTTTTTTGCAAGCTGAGTTCTAAACAAGCCATTGCGTCTCAGCCTACTAGGTTGGATAAAACTTCGTAAGCTTTGAGGCTGTCCTTTTTCTCCACTACAATAATTGTTTCAGTCCAGCAGGAAATGAACTCTATGATGTTCACGTTCTGCTCCGCCAGCAACGTCGTTAAAAAGGCAACTACTCCTGGCGTGGCTTCCAGTTCTTCCGGCGAATGCACCACTATCATCGTGCAGTTATCATGCTTGACTAGTGCACTAGTTCTTTCAGGCATGTCGCTTCTATCCAGCAGATAAACAACTTTGCCGAGCAAATCCACTTTCATTCCAGTTTTGGTGTTTATCTCCTTGGTTGTTATGATAACGGATTTTCTGTCGTAAACTGCCATGGCGCTCCGCTTCAGGACTTGCAGGACTTTTTCCTCTCTTTTCTGCTTGTGCTTTTGCAGTTCTTCTGAAAAACGGCGTAAAGCAGCTTTTACAGCACTCATGTTCTCTATTTGCAGTTCTTCCTGAATCTGTCTGGATAACTCGCTGAGGTTAACTATGCCTTTTTCCAAGGCTTCCAGCAGGTACGGCTTGTTTTGCAGGTGGCTTCTTACGTTTTGAGCTATCGTCATGGTGTTATCATGTAACAAAAAAGTCGCAACGTTTAAAAATCCCTCCCCTGAGGTAATGGAAATAAATTTCCTTCAAAAACGGGGGATCATAAAACGACAGAAAAGATAGTGCTAGCATACTCTGGCGGACTAGACACATCTGTGATGATCAAGTGGCTTCAAGAAAAATACAACGCAGAAGTCATAACTGCAACCGTCAACGTCGGACAACCAGAAGACCTTGCGGAAGTAGAAGAAAAAGCCAACAACCTCGGCGTCTTAAAACACTACTCAATCGACGCTAAAGAAGAGTTCGCCACCGACTACATTTTCCCAGCCATAAAAGCCAACGCTCTCTACGAAGGCAAATACCCCATAAGCACAACTTTGTCTCGCCCACTCATCGTCGCGAAAATGGCGGAAATCGCAGAAAAAGAAGGCGCCACAGCCTTAGCCCACGGCTGCACAGGCAAAGGCAACGACCAAGTGCGCTTCGACATTTCAATCGGCGCTTTAGCACCCGACCTCAAGATAATAGCGCCCGTCCGAGAATGGAACATGACGCGAGACGAAGAAATCGAATACGCAAAAGTGCACGGGATTCCAGTTTCCACCGCCTCGAAAAAGTACAGTATAGACCAAAGCATCTGGGGCAGATCCATTGAATGCGGCGTGCTGGAAGACGCCAGCAAAGAACCGCCTGAAGACGCTTTTGAATGGACCACTGCACCTGAAAAAGCGCCTAACACACCTGAATATGTAACCATAGAATTTGAAGCAGGCGTTCCAGTAGCCCTTAACAACGAAGCTTTGGCTCCTCTTTCACTTATTGAAAAATTGAACAAGACCGCGGGAAAACACGGTGTTGGTCGCATAGACCACATCGAAGACCGCATGGTAGGCATCAAATCCAGAGAAATTTACGAGTGCCCAGCCGCAACCGTCGTGATAGACGCCCATAAAGACTTGGAGAAAATGGTCATGACTCGGCATGAAGTGCTGTTTAAACAGCAAATCGATGCTCAATGGACCTTTTTGGCGTACGCAGGCTTGTGGCTGGACCCGCTTCGGGAAGACCTTGAGGCTTTCATAAACAAAAGTCAGGAAAACGTCAATGGTAAAGTACGCGTTAAACTGTACAAAGGCGGGCTCCACATTGTCGGGCGCTCATCCCCGATGTCGCTTTACGACCAGAACTTAGTGAACTACAACATCAAAACAAGCTTTAACCAAGCATACTCTGAAGGCTTCATACAACTTTGGGGTCTACAAACAAGAATGCACAACATTCTGAAAAGAAAAGCAAAGGAACAAAAAACAAAGAGCGGAGCGTAAATGTCAAAACTATTGCGGGGCGGACGATTATCACCAGTGCGGGAAGACGTTGCCAAATTCACTTCTTCAATAAAAGACGACGTTAGACTAGCGAAAGCCGTGGTAGACATCAACAAGGCTCACGTAGTCATGCTGACGGAGCAGAAAATCATCAAGAAGTCTGACGGCGCTAAACTTCTGCAAGCCCTCGCCAAGTTCTCCAGCACCGACCTGGATGCTTCAGCTGAAGACGTTCACCTATCGGTGGAAGAAAAAGTGCTCAAAGAGGCAGGCGAGGCAGCAGGCGGAAACCTCCATATCGCCAAGAGCAGAAACGACCAAGTTGCCACAGGCATCCGCATGCAACTGCGCAACGAACTGCTCAGCCTAATGCGTGCCGTATCTCACGTACAAGACCACTTAATGGAAGTGGCAGAAGAACACTTCAACACCGTCATCTTGGAGTACACTCACTTGCAACCTGCGCAGCCAGTCACATTCGCGCATTACCTGCTGTCGCATTACGCTGCGTTAGAACGCGACCTGCAAAGGCTCCAAAGCGTATATGCAAGAGTTAATGTTTGCCCGCTAGGCGCAGGAGCGTTAGCTACAACAAGTTTTCCCATAAACCGTGACCGAACCGCAGAGCTTTTAGGCTTCGACGGTTTAGCGGAAAACTCAATTGACGCTGTAGGCAGCCGAGACTTCATAACTGAAACCCTTGCGGTTCTCACGCTTATGGCGGTGAACTTGAGTCGTTTTGCTGAGGACCTCATAATCTGGAGTTCACCCGACTTTGGCGTAGTGGAGATTCCAGATGAGTTCGCCAGCACAAGCAGCATTATGCCTCAAAAGAAGAACCCTGAGGTCTTGGAGGTCATCCGTGCAAGAGCCAGCCATGTGCTAGGCGATTTTGTGGCTTCAGCCGCTGCAGTGAAGAGTTTACCGTCCACGTACAATCTTGACTTTCAGGAAATCACCCCCAAACTGTGGGCGTCAATAGAGAACGTGCACGCTTCGCTGGACATGTTCCACAAGCTGCTTCCCAAACTGAAAGTAACCGCCGACGTCTCAGGCAAAGCCAATGCAAGCTTTGTGGCTGCGACTGAGCTGGCTAACGTGCTTGTACGGAAATATGATGTTCCGTTCCGAACGGCTCACAAGGTAGTCGGTGCCTTCGTCAAGTCTTTGATGGAGGCAAAATTGACTTTCGCAGATGCTACGCCCGCGATGTTGCAGAAAGCAGCTAAGGAGGTTGCCAGCATCAAATTAACAGTTAAGGCTAAAGACTTGAAAGCGCTTGCAGATCCGCTGGCGCTGGTTGAGGTCTGTAACGTTAAGGGCGGACCTGCTCCAACAGAGGTTAAAAAAGCGTTAGATGTATGGAAGAAAAAGTGGTTTTCAACAAAATCCGATATATTGCAGATGGACAAGAAGCTTGAAGAAGCTGAAAACAACCTGGAAAAAGCTGTCCAGTCCTATTTTCCCGTGAACTCCAACGATAACCTAAAACTTAAAAACACAAAATTGTAGGTAGGAGATTAATATTATTCATGCCCTTACGTAACGATATTAAGAAGATTATGATTATTGGTTCCGGACCAATTGTTATAGGACAAGCTTGTGAGTTCGATTATTCTGGCACCCAAGCATGTAAGGCCTTGAAATCATTAGGTTACCAGATTGTGTTGGTTAACTCAAATCCGGCAACAATTATGACAGACCCCAATATGGCGGATGCCACTTATATCG
>LFWV01000003.1 GCA_001273335.1 miscellaneous Crenarchaeota group-1 archaeon SG8-32-3
GCACAAGCAACGTGTGCGGCTTAGGCGGAAGATTAGGTCGAATGACAGCCAACAACGGAGTGTGACCAGCTGAAAGATTCGATAATCCACTAGCAAAAGCTTTTCCAACAGGCCCAGTTTTGTCTCCTATTAACAGGTCTATATGTGCAACTTCGTTTCCCTCTCCGACAAGAGCTTCACCAATTAGATAAGTTTCTCCCGATATTTCCGCATCATCTGAAATATTTGTCGGTATGTGATCCAAGACTTCTTTGAAATCGACATTAAATTCTTTTAACCAGGTGTAAAGTGTATCCCTGTGTATGTTAAGTGCTTTTGCCGTTCCTGATATTGTCGGTTTTGTCGGCGTACGTTTTGTTGCGCGCCTATATTTGATGGAATTTTTAGCGGCTTCTGTCACAATTCTCACAAGCTCTTCTTCTGTTTCAGGTTTTTTAGTGTCTATACCCGACATTTACTGTTACCTCTGAGCTCTCAGTACATCATCTTGTATATAAAAGTGTCGGAATAACATTGTATTTTTCATCAGGAATATCGGTGTATCTTTGCTAATCTGAGTTTTTTGTCGGTATCCGCTAAAAACTACTTTTCTGGTTAAAAATTTTAAAGGTTACAACACAATTGCCTTGTGCAGTATCGAGTTTTTTTCGGTAATTCTTTATATTTCAGGGTGTGCTGAATGTTAATGTTCAATATGTGCAGGTGTTACGGTGTCTCGGACTGATTGGATATGCTTAGCTACAGTCATATTAGGTTTTGCGCTTTTTCTCTACGGCGCTAACATGTTTGATGCTGTTGTCGGCTGGATTGGCGTTTACTTTTTCTTCGGCGGTATTCTGTTTTTTCTTGTTCTTCAGATTTATGATGAGTTAACTAAGAAAGGGGAAGTTCAGAAGCCGTAGAGTCTGCCGTATTTTTCCCTTAGATATTTCAAGTAAGGTTCAGCATCCAGCTCTCTTCCTGTTACTCTCTTCATTAGCTCAGCTGGATCGTGCAGGGCTCCTTGGCAGTGGACGTTTTTGTTCAGCCAAACCCTTATGTCTTCCAAGTTGCCTTGTGCAAGTTGGCTACGCCAGTCTGGAATGTCTTTTGCGAGTGCGGCGAGTAGTTGTCCGCTGTAAATGTTTCCTAATGTATACGTCGGGAAGTAACCATATAAGCCGCTTGCCCAGTGCGTATCTTGCATGACTCCTTCAGAATCGTCTTCAACGTTAACGCCTAATTGCTTCTTGTATTTCTGGTTCCAGATTTCGGGAAGTTCGTTCACTTTTATTTTGTCAGCGAAGAGGTCTTTTTCGATTTGAAAGCGTATTATCACATGCAGGTTGTAGGTTACTTCGTCGGCTTCGATGCGAATTTTTAAAGGTTGAACCTTATTTAATGCGTGGACGAATTGACTCAAACTCACTTCGGCGAGAGCAGGCGCAGATATTTGTTTCAGCTTCGGAAGCATATGCGCCCAGAATTCTTCGGAGCGCCCAATGATGTTTTCGTATAGACGTGATTGTGACTCGTGGGTTCCGAAGGAACATGGCGAGCCTGCTGGCTGGTATTTCCAGTCTGGGTTCAGGTTTTGTTCGTATATTGCGTGACCTGTTTCGTGGAGTACAGAAAAGATGGCGCTTGCGTAGTTATCAGGGTGATAGTGGGTGGTTACTCGCACGTCGTCGTAGTATCCGCTGGTGAAAGGGTGCTCAGTTTCGTCGATTCTTCCACCTGCTACTGGCGAGGCGGTGTCGTAGCCAAGCGTCTGCGTGAGCTCCTGCGCGATTTTGCGCTGCTTTTCCACTGGTATTCGGATTTGGAGTATACTGGTGTCGGGTTGATCATAGCTGTTCTGGATTTTCTCCAGTAAAGCTGTAAGTCCTTGCCGCAGATCATTGAATGTTATTGCGATAGTGTTGGCAGTCATTTTTGATTCGTAGCTATCTAAGAGTGCATCATACGGTGTGTTTGTCTTTTTTACTTGCATTAGGATTTTGGCTGCTTGTTTGTTTAGGGCTACGAGTTTTTCAAGTTCAGGCTTGAGTATCCTAAAGTTTTTTTGCTTTTTTGCTTTTTTCCAAGTGTTTACGGTTATGGCTCGTTGTTTGACGGTTTCGACGACAAGTTTTTCTGGTAGCGCGGTTTGTTCATCGTAGCTTTTCTTAATGAGGTAGATATTGCGTTTTTCCACTTCGCTGAGCGTGTCGTGTTGTGGGCTTGTGAGGATAGTGTTCAGGAGCTTTCCGATTTCTGGTGCTGTACTCATCTTGTATGTGATACGGCTTAAGAGCGCGAGTTGCTGGCTGCGTTGATCCACTGCTTTTGGTGGCATCTTGGTTTCCATGTCCCAGTTTATAATGCTTTGAGCGGATGATAGCAGGATGAGATCTTTGGTTCTGGCTAAAAGTTTCTTGTATGCTGAACGAATCTCGCTTGTCATAAGTTTTTACCTTCCTTATTTCTTGGTGTGGCTGGTGTTTATTTACTGTTCTGTGAGTTGATGTACAATTTTCTTCCTATATGTATCCAACGTTTTCTATATCTCAAGAAGTTGTAAAATGAACTAGAAAGCGAGGCTGAAATTAAGGTGCTCCGGCCGGGATTCGAACCCGGGTCTTCGGCTCGAAAGGCCGGAATACTTGACCGGACTATACTACCGGAGCTGTTTTTGTAGGAGCATCATGCAAATATGGTTTCACCCGAATAAACCTTCCCCTTTTTCCTTAGACAAAAACTTTTCTAATTCGTGTTTTTAGGCTAAACCTCTGAAAACGCATAATGTACAATCTTGATTCAGACTTAGACATGTTAAATAATGTCTGCAGGATATTATACTCACTGAATAAATTCAACATCATTATCAAAAAGACACACATGAAATTATTCAATATGATATTTTTGCAGTTGTTGGGATTCTACCTAAAATCTTCGCTGTTGCGCGTTCTACTTTTTCGCGGTCTGCAGCGTTTGTGTAAACACGGAGTATGTTGATGAATCCTTTCAGGTTCTCAATTATCTTTGAGATATCGCTCAGGCGATAAGTCGTTTTCTTGCCTGCTTGGTTTCTACTGAACACGGGTATCTCCATAGTCTCCATAAGAACAGCATGATGATAGGGCACAGAAGGCACGGTTGGAACATCAATGACCACCGCCTCAGTATCTACTTCTGCTTCCTTGGCGATTTCCCTCTGCATCTGCTGCCGGTAAGCCTCACGCCCAAAAATGTTCGAAACCATAGTGTCCTTCTCATAGAAAGTTCGCTCGTAAGCGCATTTCAACATCCTGCGATGCTCCAAATCATCAATTATAGGTTTTGACGCTTCACATTTCTTCAAAGCCGCCCAAACCGTGTAGTCGTCCATCTCTAAGTACTCTTCAGGCGTCTTGAATGCTGTCAAACCAAGCTCTTTGTCTGCCTTTTCCATAGCTATGGCCAGCATTATCTGCGCTGCCCTGCCGACACGGTGGAAATAAATGCTTTTAAACGATTCAATCCGGGCTATAATGAAGGCTTCCAGCGCTGAAAGCGCTCCCAACTCTACCGCCAAGTCTTCACCCAAAATGTCCAAAGCGTGGATTAATCTGAAAACGTCGATAAAACCGTATTCCGCACCTGTGTGAAATGTGTCTCTTACAATGAAGTCCTGTTTGTCCACATCCACCGCACTGCTTATAATCTGGTCCAGAAAGGCTTTTCCGGGCTTGTGGAGCTTTCCAACCGCGAGTTTTCCCACCTCTTTAGGCTTATATCCCATTTTCGTTATCATATCGCTCACTTCGCTCTTCTCAATTATCCACGACGTTATGTCCTCGTGAGTCTTTTCAAGGTCCCTGATCAAAAGTTGTTCGAAAACGTGTGAAAACGGGCCATGCCCAACATCATGAAGCAACGCTGAAACCCTGGTCATATCAAACTCTTCGTCGGTGACCACTCGGGAAATGTTCGGGTTCTCAACAGCCTTACCAGCCAAGTACATCACGCCGACGCAATGCTCAAACCTAGTGTGGTTCGCGCCGGGATAAACGTACTCCGATCCCGCCAACTGTCGTAGCCTCCGCAGTCTCTGCATCGAATATGAATCAATAATCCCCTTCTCTGCCTCATTAATGTACACATAGCCGTGCACTGGATCTTTAATTTCACCCCAATACGCTTTCGGCATTCCTGAGCGCCTCCACAGTTTGTAAGTTATATTTATGAGTCTCCCTATAATGTGTAACGCTAAGCCAGCGTAAGGTGAACCAAGTTTAGAAAGAAAGGCGTTTTCATCTGCTTCGAAGGCCTAGACGGTTGCGGAAAAACAACACAAGCAAAACTGCTTACAAAAAAACTCGGGAAAAGCAACAGGGCCGTCTACACTGCAGAGCCCAGCCGAGGTAAAATCGGTACTTACATAAGAGAAAGCTACCTCTACGGCGAAAAACGCCTCTCAATAGTCCTTGAAGCGTTGCTCTTCGCTGCAGACCGCATTGAACATGTAGAAAACGAGGTAATCCCCGCTTTAAACGAAGGACACCTCGTGATTTCTGACCGGTATATCTACTCCTCTTTGGCCTATCAGGGTGCTGCTGGGCTCAGTTTAGAGTGGATAGAAAACGTAAACGAGTACGCTCTTAAGCCAGACCTCGCGCTTTTCATAGATGTAAACCCGAAAACTGTTATGGGAAGATTGAAACCAGAGAAGTCAGTCATGGAAGACTTGGAGACACAGAAGAAAGTGCGGGAGACATACTTCAAGTTCGTGGAAGATGGGCGCCTCACCAGAATCGACGGTGACAAATCCGAAAAACAGGTTGCGAAAGAAGTTTATGAGGTTGTAACGAAGTTCTTGACGAGCCTCACTAAGGTTTAGTTTCAATTTTTTTCAGTGTTTTTCGTGAAGAGGCCTTGTTCACTTCGTTCACCAAGAAAGTGATGATGTCCTCTGGCGAAATATATCTTGGTCCTCGCTCGTGAAAAACCTGCATTTCCAGATTGTTTCTAACGAAGACAACGCGTAGCAAATAATAATCAAATTTCAATGGCATCTTGTTTCCTAAGATGCCTTTATAGTAGCGGACAGCGCAGAAAAAATCCATTGTCTGAAAGGGCGCTTTTCTCAATGCACTTAACACTTTCTGTTTTTCTTCTTCGTCTATGTAGTTGAAGTTTTTAGCCTCAGCTAAGCCTGTTTCAAAAATTACCATGCACTGTGGTACTGTTGGACAGGCAACTTCCTCAAAACTGAATTTTCTAAGGTTCACGTCATGGAGAACTTGTATCAGCCTTCGCTGGAGCCTTTTACTTGAAAGACAGGTCGTAAAAGCTTCTATTCTGTGAATGTTTGCAGGGAAATTCTCGTAAAACCCTAGCATCTCTCAAGGTTCCTGCTTAGGCTTCTTCATTCTTTTAACCTTTTCAAGATTGCTCAAAAGTTCAGACAGTGTACTGCTCAGTTTTTGCAGTTCTTCTAAGTCCTCAGTGTTTTGAATCTTACCTTGTATACTCTGCACCTTCTCTAAGAGCGTCGCCTCAAGCCTGTCATATGCCGTGCTGCTTGCTTTTTCCTGTTCCTCTCCTTCTTTCACCACTACTACTTTCTTTTCACATCTACCACACCATAACGTCCTGTCTTTTAGTCTGAAGAGCGGCGACGCACAGGCGGGGCATGACAGGTCGGTTAAAGTGGCGCCTTGCCGAAGCAGGTCAGCCATGCGTTTAATGGGTTTATCCTCAGTTTTTCCTTGCATTTCAGAACCCCAACATAAATACGTGTTAAAGCTTATATAACTTGATAACTGCGACATTGCATAGGTGGACATTTATGGTGCGGAAGAAAAAAGCTCAGGAATATGAAGAGAAAATACAACAAGCTTTAATGGTGCTCGGTGCAGTTTCAGAAGACAGCACTACGCCGAGAAATATCCGTCGCGCGGCAAAAGACGCTATGGGCGCCCTGCAAAGCCCAGAATTTACGCCTGCAGTGCGGGCTTCAAACGCCATTTCACTTTTAGATGAGATACTGCAGGATCCAAACATGCCGCCTTACACACGAGTTAAACTGTGGAACGTTATGAGTCTAATAGAAGCAATTAAGGACTAAAGCGAGCATTAATAACCCGTTTTCTTTTATTTGACTTTCAGCATGTTAAAACACCTAGCTAAGACATAGAAATAATGATCCGCTCAACTCTTTCTAGAAAAAACCTTCACTAACAAATATATGCCAGTTATTCCATCTAACTTTGGGTTCCAGGGGAAAACGCCCTTTGAAATACGACGTAATAATAGTCGGTGCAGGTCCAGCAGGAATATTCTCAGCGTTAGAGCTAACAGAAAAGAACAACCTCAATGTGCTAATACTTGATAGAGGTCCAGAAATAGACCAGCGCAAGTGTCCATCAAGCCGAGGGTTTGAGTGCAAACACTGCGAACCATGTTCCGTGCTCTCAGGCTGGGGAGGAGCAGGCGCCTACAGCGACGGAAAGCTCACCTTGTCAACAGAAGTAGGAGGCTGGCTAAACCATTACATTTCTCAAAGAGAGCTCAAGACGCTCGTAGATTATGTTGATAGCGTATACTTGAAATTCGGCGCAAGCGAGCAAGTTTACGGTGGAGACCAAGAGAAAGTAGATGAAATCGACCGCAACGCCTCCTTAGCTGGGTTAAAGCTGATCAGACAGGAAATCCGCCACATGGGCACCGAAAAATGCGTGGAAACCCTTCGGCAGATGCGCCAAGAACTAAACAGCAAAATCACTTTTCAACCCAAAACAGACGTTAAAGGGCTCATCGCCGACAAAAACATAATTAAAGGCGTTGAAACCGTAAATGGCGAGAAGTTCACGGGCAAATACGTGATAATCGCGCCAGGAAGAAGCGGAGCCGAATGGCTGCAAACAGAAGCGCAAATCCGCGGCTTAAAAACCGTTAACAACCCGGTTGACGTAGGCGTAAGGGTTGAGGTTTTGGCGTCTGTCATGGAAGAATTAACTAAGGCGCTTTACGAGCCGAAACTTGTATATTACTCACGGCTTTTCGACGATCAAGTTCGCACATTCTGCGTTTCGCCTTACGGTGAAGTCACCACCGAATCCTACGACGGCGTGTTAACAGTTAACGGCCAGAGTTATGCCGAAAGAAAAACGGAGAACACAAACTTCGCCATTCTAGTCAGCACATCGTTCACTGAGCCTTTCAGGGAGCCCATAGCCTACGGAAAATACGTGGCTCGGCTTTCGAACTTGCTCAGCGGAGGCGTAATGGTGCAGCGTCTGGGTGACTTGGTTTCTGGACGCCGCTCTACGCCTGAACGTTTAGCCCGCAGCGTGGTAGAGCCAACGTTGAAGAACGCCACGCCCGGAGACTTAAGCTTCGTGTTGCCTTACCGTTATCTCTCTGACATACGGGAGATGCTCCAAGCCTTAGATGTAATCGCGCCTGGAATACACTCAAGAGACACTCTGCTTTACGGTATAGAAGTGAAATTCTATTCTTCACACTTGCAACTGAACAACGTTTTGGAAAGCAAAATCCAGAACATGTTTACCATAGGCGACGGCGCTGGCGTCACTAGAGGCTTAATTCAAGCTTCAGCTTCAGGCGTAATAGTGGCTCGGGAAATTTTGAAGAGGGAAAAACTGAAGGCATAGAAAAATGGCTGTAGCTCAGAACATCAGGTGTTCGCACTGCGGTGCGCCAGTGGAGTTCAAGCCTGGCGAGCTAGTAGCCACCTGCAAGTACTGTGGCTTCACTACAGTAATCGAGACTGGTGCACCTTTCAAGTTTGAGCATTCACTTTTGCTGAACAAGTACAATTTAGCTCAGGCAGACGAGTTGATTAAACGTTGGATGCGTTCGGGCTTCATGAAACCAAGTGACCTTGCCAGAAAATCCAAGGTTCTCGAGAAGAACTTGGTTTACCTGCCTTTCTGGGTTGTTTCTGTCGAAGCTAAAACTAGCTATAAAGGTGTATTCGAACGTATATCGCCACCGATTGTGAAGGACGGGAAAATCCAGAAAGCGTACAATTGGCTTGTGCTGGCAAGGGAGGCAGCGGGTTTCCCCACAAGAGAATACGATGTCCCTTTGCACGGTAAGATTCCTTATGACTTTAGGAAAATCGAGGGATTCGCTAAAGTTCTGAACAGTGAAATCGACAGAGAAGAAGCACTGGAGCTTACTAAACAGCAAATCGAGGCACATCACCGTTACCTGCTTAAGCAGGATGTGGATAAAATCATCGAGATTTACACTGAGATTAATGTGGAACACGCGGTTTATTTGCATGCTCCTGTGTGGTTCGTGAAGTACGAGTATAAAGGCAAAACTTATCAGTTGATACTTGACGGTGCAGCAGGTATTTCTCTTAAGGGAGATATCCCTTCCTCAAAGTTTTAGATGATTAAGAAACCTTAAAAGCCACTTTTTTCTAAACGTTTTTTTATTTCACCGTGCAGACATTGTGACAGAGGCTAAAAGGTTATGCGCGTAAAAATCATCGGTCACGGAACCTGGTACGATAAGATGGCTCGTAAAGTAATCAATAGAGAGCGGAAACTGGGTAGAAGCTTGGACAAGATCCGGACAGAGATGGGTCTGGGCGCTTCTGGTTTTCCTCACATAGGCAGTCTCGGAGACGCGGCGCGTTCTTATGCGGTTACGCTGGCTCTGAAGGAGATGGATTTCAGCTCTGAACTAGTTGCCTTCTGCGATGACAAGGATGGTTTGCGGAAGGTTCCCTTTGGCTTACCAAAGTCATTGGAGAAGTATTTGGGTTTTCCAGTCTCCAGCATTCCCGACCCGTTTGGCTGTCACGAAAGCTACGGGAAGCACATGAGTTCGCTTCTGCTTGAAGCTTTAGATGAATGCGGCATCCAGTACAGCTACTTCTCTGCCGAGGAGGCTTATGAGAAAGGATTGCTGCTGGATGAAATCCGAACGATACTGTTGAACGCTGAGAAGGTCGGCGAAATCGTTAAGGAAGAAGTAGACCAAGACCGATACACCGAAGTTTTACCTTTTTTCCCAGTTTGCAGCAAATGTGGACGTATATACACCACAAAAGCCTACAAGTTTGAGCCAGAAACCGACAAAGTCCTCTACAAATGTGAAGGCTTAGAAATCCAAGGCGAGCTCATCTCTGGCTGTGGGCACGAAGGTGAAGCCGACATAACCAAAGGCGAGGGCAAACTTACTTGGAAAAGCGAGTTTGCTGAACGTTGGAAAGCGGTAGGTATAAGGTTTGAAGCTTACGGCAAAGACATTGCGGACTCCGTGAAGATAAATGACCGCATCTGCCGCGAGGTTCTCTGTTTTGAACCACCGTCTCATGCAAAATACGAAATGTTCTTGGATAAGGGCGGTAAGAAAATTTCCAAGTCAGCTGGCAATGTGTTTACGCCGCAGGTTTGGTTCCGTTATGGCTCTCCGCAGTCGCTGTTGCTGTTGATGTTGAAGCGGTTTGTTGGCACCCGCAGCCTTGATGTTTCCGACATTCCCTCTTACATGAATGAGCTTGATGAGCTTGAAGATGTTTACTTCGGCAAAAAACAGGTAAGCACAAAAGAAACTGCAAAACTCAAAGGCTTATACGAGTACTGTTGGGTCATGAAACCTCCCGCTAGACCCAGCGTCCACGTGCCGTATAATCTGCTGGCGTTTTTGGTTAAAATGGCGCCAAAAGAATGCCTGAAACAGTTCCTCACCGATAAGCTTCAAAGCTACCGCTACCTGCAGAAAAACCAGCAAGTTGACGCTGATCTAGCAAGGCGGATTGCGTACACGCTCAACTGGGTTCAAGACTTCGAGGAAATTAAAGAAACACCCGTAAAACTCACCGAAACAGAAGAAAAAGCCGTCACAGATCTAATTAACGTTCTAGAAACTGTAGATGAGCCTGACGAAATACAGAACGCCATTTTCCACGTTGCTAAAACCAACAGCTTAAAGCCCAGCGCCTTCTTTAGGACTCTCTACTTGATTTTGATGGGTGCTCCGCAGGGACCTAGACTGGGACCATACATACTTGCAATGGGCAAACAAAATGTTGTTAATGCTTTGCGGAGAGCGTTAAGCAAGATATAGCTTGTTGACTAGAATCCTTTTAATACAAGCCTTACGACGAACACGTAAAGGATTAGGATAAGCAGGATTCCTGTGCCCGCTCGCCGCGCAAAATCCCTTAACTTTTTGAAGTTCTTTGCAGACGCGTCTTGTGTCCGCTTCATGAAATACAGTAGACAAGGAACTAAACAAGCGAAGGCAACTAAATACCACTCTAGAAAGGGAATTAGAGACAAGTTCAGCAGTTCGTAGATTATCGGAAGGGTTATTGTAACTAACAGCGAAACGGTAGCAAACCTTAGGGCAGTTTTTTTGCCGTACTTGACAGCGAACGTGTTAATTTCCGCCAAAGCATCTGCCTCGCAATCTCCAACCACTTGATAAATTTGACCAGCGCACTGAATAAGAAAAATTGGCATCACCGCAAAGAACACGTCTTGATAACGGCGAACAATCCAATAATACTCCAACTCCAAAGTCAAAAGAGGCACACTTTGTACCCCTATGAGAAAAGGCAGCACTCCTGCCCCAACACCGCAAACAACAACGTCCAATCCGGCTCTGCTTTTAAAACATACAGGCGGAGTAGAATATCCTATCCCGAGCAACATGAAAGCAAGAAGCAGCAAGAAAACACTGATGTCAGTGAGAAACGCGCTTGTCAAACTAATCGAAGTGAAAACGAAAAACAGCGTGAGTGCCGTTCGCGGAGTAACCTCTCCAGATGCAATCGGCAAATCTTTCTTCAGGCTATTCGATCTATCATTCTCATAATCAAAGTACTGGTTCAAAATGAACACAGCGCTGGCAGCAAGCAAAAACGCTACCAAAACCACCGCGAAACGCTCTATCGCTGGAAGCTCGAATAAGATGCAGCCAAGCAGAAAATTAAACAGCCAAGCCTGCCAACTATCAAACCTCAACAGTTTAACGTAAGCGCGGAGTTTTCTTGGCATAGGCATTTTCGTCTATCAGCTTTAACCTAAAGAACGGTTATAAAAATATATGTGTGCACATGGCTACTTGCCCAGCATTTATATTATGCGAGTAGAATAATCTCGCGCTGAGGGCCCGTAGTCTAGTACGGATTATGACACCTCCCTGCGGAGGAGGAGACCCTGGGTTCAAATCCCAGCGGGCCCGCCACTTTGTTATCTAAGCAATAATGAACTGAAAAGATTTTAAGGATGAAAACCGCACTCTTCGACTTACTCGTTGTATCAGTCTTGAGTGTAGTGGTTCTAGCCGTTGGAATATTGTTATTTAGAAAATACGGGAAGGGGTAACAAAGGCAGCCAGCACTACTTATATTCCAACATCGCTTCTCTTTATTTATGGTTCTAAAAAGAGAGGGCCTAATCTTGCTTCTTGTAATAGCGGTTTTAGCAGTGGTTATAGCTTTGCTGTTTTGACCTAGCGCCTTCGAGGCGGACCCTACACGCGCGACTGTTAGGTTTTTTGGGCTTTTTAGCTTTCTGTTTCTCAGCTTGGCAACTTTAACCACGCCATTTCTGAAAGGAGTCACACAAGCCTTCGGCAAACCTTTCCTGAAAGTTCACCACAGTTTCGCTATCCTCGGTGTAATCTTCATCACACTACACCCTTTATTCAACGCGATAGAAAGAAACCTATCTGTTTTTGTCCCCCGTTTTGATTCATGGGACCTCTTTTGGAGGCTCGCAGGCAGACCCGCATTTGTCCTAATTTACATTGCCGTTTTTGCAGCTTTCTTAAGAGCTAAAACGTTGAAGTACTGGCAGGCTTTTCACGCCTTAATGTACGCGGCATTGCTTTTCGAAATATTGCACGCCAACCTCATTGGTCACGACTTCGAAAACCTCGCCATAATGATCATTCTCAACGTGTTGTTCGTTGTGTCTCTTGCGGGTTTTGCGTTCAAAAGGTATAGAAGTTACCAGCTGAAAAAGAAAATCCATAGCTGACCGTCAACTTTTACTTGGAATTTCTAGTTTTCTCTCCTGTTTCCAAAATAAAATCTTATTTACTTCAATGCTTGACACAAAAGAGGAGACTTGAATATATGCGAGATGGAACAGACGAAATAATAAAAACCAAATTATACGGCGAAATCGAGACGCTCGAGAAGCAGTATCATGCGCTTAAGGGTTACCTTGAAGACAAGGAAGATGACAGCTTGGAAATCGTTGCCAGTTTGAAGGGATTCAAAGATACCTTAAATAAAATCAGCACGCACGTCCTTACGTTGTACACTCTGGAAGGGCAAAAAGCCAAGATAACCTGGGATTCACTCCTCACAAACATAGATCACGCTTTGGAGACGCTGCAGTCTTCACGTTCTGAGCCTAAACCAGCAATTCAGTTAGCTCTGAACATTTCTGAACCCAAAATCGAGGAAGTCATATCCTACCTTTTGACCCTCAAAAAATCCCTGCAATAAGTAGCAGAGGCTTACTCCACAATTTTTTCCCAGTTTTTAACCCGATCCAGAACTTCTTTAACATGTTTGCCACCGTATCCTTCCAACGTTTTGCGTAGTTCAATCTTGTCGACTGCTGCCTTCTGAAAGTCCCTGATTTGGCTAGCGCCGTTCGCCAAGTAGAGGATTCCATCGATGCCTGCTCGCGCGCAGCGAACACTCACAGACAGAAGCTCAGAGGCTGATGGTACATCTTTGGCGGTGTCGCCTGGACCGTAAACGTATAGGCTGATGTACACTGGCTTCTTGAGTAGCTTCTTAAATCCGCGCGTCAGCATCTCCCAGTACCATGGTGTCGCGTAACTTTTACTGAACATCACAACGTTGAAGGCGTCAGCGTACTCGGCTAGGTCATTGAAGTCGACGCCGTAGCGTTCACAGGCGGTTACCGGGTCAGGCTGAATACACATGACCAGCTCTTTTTTCACGCGCATCCTGATTTGGGCAATATAGTCAGTGACTTCTTTTCTGCGCCATTCAAACCAGTTGAGTCCGCTTTTCTTCCAGAGTTCTTTGCAGCGTGGGCAAGTGCAGTGACTGTGATCTGCGAAGTACTGGCTGTTCAGCCACACACCAAGCGAGTGTCTGTCAACATCCTCAATATAATCCAACTGTTCAGCTCGGTGCTCAGGCTGCGTGGCACACACAACGCTCCAGTAAATGTTAAAGTTGTTATTTCCCATTCGTGCTGGACCAAGAGGCGACTGCGAAATCCAGTCCGGATGACTACGTATAGCCGCATTATCTGCGAAAATGGCAATATTGCTGTACATGTCCTGAACCGGAGGAATTCTATTACCTGTTTCCAATTTAACGCGCAAAACGTGGAAGTCAAAACCCGCAGCTTTCTCCGCCTCATACAAGTACGCACCAAACTTCAAATCATATACACCTTACGTCAAGCAAAGAAAACGGGATATGATTATAAGGTTTCGGATGAAGCAGCCGCAACATTGCTATGGGGCCCTAATCTCCCGGAAGTTCAAAATCTTGTTGCTTCTTCAAAGCAATATTCACGCTCCCCTTTTCACTCAATTTTAGTTCGCCTATACGAGAATAAGAAGATGGCGTTATTGCGCTAGCCCAACTTCAAAAGTTATAATAGTTTAAGAACTGATGAAGCTTTGAAGTCCATTGCGCCAGTGAAAACATGGAACTCAAAACAGCAATGCGCACCCATATCGGTATCAAAGTTAGATATTCGCGGTAATTGATTTTGTAATATTCAGAATAAATGTGAAAATGGTCAAAAGAGAAGAAAATCTCAAAATTAGCTTAATCTACGCTTGCATATAACTTGTATGTGCTCCAATTACATAACATACACGTCAGCAACGAACTGGAACCAGTTTGGACCCGTACTTCTCACAACGTGGATTAAAGGAGCGCCAAAATTAATGCCTAAAACACGAAGTGCTTCTGCCACCTTTGACTTAGCCTTATCCACAAGGCTTTCAGTTTTCTTTGCATGCTCAAAATCGTAGTAGTGTATCCAACCTCCAGACGCCTTCAACGCAGATAAAGCGCAAGGCAGGTATTCAATGGTCTTTTCTGGCAAAGGCATTAAAACGCGGTCTGCCACGCGTTGCAGTCGATTGTGGATGAGTTCCTTTGAGTCGCCCAATAGAGGGATTACCTTACTGTAAACTCTGTTAAGCTGGATGTTCTCCTGCATGAACTGAATCGCCACGGGACTAACGTCTATGGAAAACACTTTCCTAGGTTTTGCATGTTTCGCAATCATGATTGAAAAGCAGCCGACACCCGCGAACATGTTGACAACAGTTTCGTCAGGTTCAACCCTCGTTGCGATGCGCATTCTTTCATGGGAAAGTCTGGGAGAAAAATAGCATTTTGTCACATCAACAGAGAATGAGCAGCCGAATTCCCTGTGAACTGTTCTGGTTTTGTTTTGACCAGTTATATGCGTCAAGCGGCGTAGCCTAAGGTCGCCAGAAACAGGGCTCGCTTGAAGTAAAACCGTTTTCACGTCCTTGTGGCGACTCATGATTGCATCTGCCGCGGTTTGAGCGACCACCGACGAAGCGCTGGGCAACCTGATTATGGCAATGTCGCCCACAATGTCAAAAGAATTATAAACTTTGCCTAGTTCTTCGGAAGAAAGAACAGCTGAAAGGTTTTTGCGTAATCGTTTTCTCAAGCTTTAACCTTCGTTAATTCAAAGAAAACTGGAAACATTTAAAAGCAAAATACTTTTCCTTTGTAGGAAGGGTGAACTCCGATGGAACAAACAGGAATTGTTTATGAATGTATACGGTGTGGTGCGCGGGTCCCATCTGAAGAGCTGGACCTCCGAGGTGGAGAAATAAAATGTATAATCTGCGGCTACAGAATTCTGAAAAAGATAAAGCCGCCCGTAGTTAAACGTGTAAAAGCCAAATAAAGATGGGTAGGATAAAACTTACGAATTCAAGCGTCATGTAACGCTTTCCGTTTTGACAATTTCTTTAAAAAAGTTCTCTGTCTCCAATCTTGCGTAAGGCTTTTCCTCTAAGCTTTATCGATTTTCCTATTACCTCTTCAGGTTCCCTTTCAACAGTTTTTCGTTTAACGGTTTCTCCGCAGATGCCCCGCGGCAGCAAACGCCTTTTAACGCAGAGGGCATAGGTACAGTTCGAAACGTTGCATGCATCATCAGTCCATCTGCACCATATAGTGTCGCGGCGATAGAAAGCGGCGTTTTTTACGCATTTAAAGAATTGACAAGTGGGAGAACAGGTTTTTGTTTGCGCCAATAGATACACCTCTATTGTTAGTCAATAAAATTCAATGTTGCAATGAATTCCCAAAAATGTATTGCTCTTGGAACCCATATAAATTTTTTTATCTCAAACTCATGATTACACATTTAGCTTTCACTTTTAGCAGGTTTAGACTGTTTCTTTCTGTAAACTTCAATGGAGACAAACATGATTATTGCAAGCAGAATTACAATAAGAGTTGCTAGTGCACTGTTCTCAATTAGGAACGGTCCTATAAGGATGTACTTAGCTAGTTTAATCTGGATTTCTTTCGGTTCCTCAACGCGGAGGCTAATTGCTTCAAAAGAGCCTTCCATGCCTTCAGGGTAGGCAATTATTTGCATGTTGCCACCGATAATATTACTAAATGTCGTTGTTCCATTACTATGCGTCGTGGCATACCTAGTCCCTATGCCTGGTCCATTGAGCATGACGTTTATGTTAGGGATAGTATGCTCGAAATAATCAATGACCGTAACTGACACCTGAATGTTGTAGAGACTGCAACGAATATCCATTTCAGTGTCGCTGTAAGCCTCAATAAGGATTTCATTCAGTAAAACATCGTCTTTGTAAACTCGCAGCTGGTACTTACCGAATGTAACTTCTACAGTTACTTTACCTTCAGTGTTGGTTACGGTACCATGAAATAAACCGCTTGTTACTTCAAACATTTCTATACGCGCGTTAGGAATCGCTGCTAGATTGTAATCGATTATCTTAAGGTTTAAAATTCGATTTGGGCATAAAATCATTACTTCGGAAACTGGCTGTACCATAAGACCAGTGACAGTGTTATTGCCAACATTAAATACTATGCCGTAAAGCGAAGCGTTTATGGTGCAACTTATTTCAGGCAGAATAGACTTCAGAATAAATGTTCCTGAAATATCTGTTTGACCAGATACATGATCCGTTTTTGATACTCCTTGTTTTGTTGTAATATATTGATATGTGATGTCCAGATTAGCGAAAGGTATTAGATTTCCAGGTTCATTTTGGACGCTTATTTTGAGATTAGACAACTCACAAGTCAAATCAAACATGCTTTCTCCAGTTATAGAGAAATTGACCTTGCTGACTTCCACATCATTCCAGAATGCGCTTATAGTGTGATACCCCTTTTCCAGGTTCAAACTGGCTATTCCGTCAACTGTGCCTGTACCGTTATATATTGTGTTTGTCGCTTGGTCAAGAGCTTCAACTACTATTTGAGGCACAGGTTCGCCTGCCAAATTTAAAGTTCGGATTTTGACAGTATAACCTGAGACACTGAAGATTTGCGAGTCCAGTATTAGCTTAGTCATATTCTCTGTTGTTATGGTTATATTATAATCACCAATTAACGCATCAGATGGAACTGTCCAAGAAGAGTTAATTATGCCTTCGCTTGAGGCAGTGGTTGTCTCAGAGTGTACAATAGCAGTGTTTTTTGTGTATTTAACGGATATTGTTGCGTTTTCGTTAGGTTGATATCCTATAGCGCGTATCATCACGGCTTCACCTCTATGATACTCGCTTAAATCAGTGAATCCCACGAAAATATGATTTTCAGCTAGTAGTTGAGTCTTATTGAAGTAGACTTTGTATGAACCTGTATAATTAGTGATTGAGCCTTCAGGTTGAAAAGTGCCGCTCGGATATGTGACCTGTGCAATTGCAATGGCTTCTTGATCTGAAACAATAAGTTCAACTAGTTGCGAATAACTTGTATTGGATAGTGGTGTCGGAAGTTCAACTGTAACGTTTGCGTAGTATGAAGTGTCTGGTTGCAAGCCAGTTAGTTTTACATTCAAAACAACGTCGCTTCCTTCTTGAAATTGTTTGGGTGAAGAAGGCATGAGAGCTTCAATGTAGTAAGCCTGTGCAATACTGAATGAGTAGGTTGCGTTGATGTTTTTGCTGGCATCTCTCATCGTTATAGTATAGTCCCCTCCTGGCAGCTGGGGGATTGTGAAATTTGCGTTTACATAATATCCATCAGAAGTATGGTTTGCAACAAGTTTTTTGTCAAACCAAATTTGGTACTCGCCATTTGTTGTGTCTATGGTGCCTTGAAGGTTAACCGTTTGCCCTACAACTCCCTCTTCCTCGGGGTTGACTAAGTATATGTTCACGCCAAGTTGCCCTAGAACTATCGAGAGCGGCATGACCAGAAAGGAAACACTCAGCAACATTAGGAGAGTAACTGTTGTAGATTTTCTCTTCAAACGAGACTTCTCCTCTATTCAGCAGGTTTTCATTGTGCCAGAACATTTTAAACTTTGCCTTTGAACTTACACATGTTTTTAGAGAGAGCATTTTATAAAACGGCTTCTAATAGTTGTTATCCTATACTAAAATCTGGATGGAACTGTGAAGAATTTTGGAACAGTCTATTCCACTTCCGCTACTACAAGTTTTAAAGAAGCATAAGTACCATCTTGTCGGCAAACACTCAGCAGTTAAGAGGTGTAACTGGCTTTACGAGTCTCTAATTCACGGTAGGTCATGCTATAAGCAGAAGTTTTACGGTATAAAATCGCATCAGTGTATCCAAATGTCGCCCTCGCTTTTTTACTGCACAGAAAAGTGCCTTTTTTGTTGGAGAGCACAAAGCGGAGACTTGCAAATTAAATGGAATGAAATGAAACTGCCAAATTGGGATCCAGCTGAAGAAATTGTGCAAGAAAGCTTGAAGGCGCAAACCAAGATTTTAAGCGGGTATAATGGTAATCCAAAAACAAACTGGAAGAAGTTCGCAGAAGCCTTAACTCCTAAACATGTTGCTATAAGTTTGGCGGGTGAACCAGCCCTTTATGAGCATCTCGGAGAGTTGATTGGCTTGTTTCACCATAAAGGGTTTACGACGTTTCTCGTTTCTAACGGCACTATACCATCTAAGCTTGCAGAATTAAGTGAAGAGCCAACACAGCTTTACATCTCAGTTTGTGCTCCGAACGAAGAGGTATTCAAACGCGTTTGCCGCCCCCAAGTTCCCAATGCTTGGGCGAAGTTGAATGAGACACTCAGTATGCTGCCGAATTTCCGATGTCCGACTGTGACCCGCATGACACTGGTGAAAGGACATAACATGGAACATATAGATGGCTATGCGGACCTTGCTGAGAGAGCGGAGCCCACGTACATTGAGGCTAAGGCGTACATGCATGTTGGGTTTTCAGGACTCCGTTTAGATTATAAGAACATGCCTTCACATAAGGAGGTTCATGCTTTTGCGAGGCGCTTAGCAGAGAAAACAGGATATAAAATCTTGGATGAGGCAGTTGAGAGCAGAGTTGTATTATTAAGCAAACGCAGGAAGCCTCTGCGTTTTGATACTCCCTGAATAACCGAATAATACATACAAACAATTCAATTTCAGGGTCTATCAATAGTTCTTAATACAAGTTAGATGGAAAAAGTGTAAGTTAGCTTTAAATATGTTTTTAGACGCCCTTATCATTGAACTTCTAATTAAATTCAACGGGTGGTGAACTATGGTTAGTGAAGGAAGAGGACGACTGTTCAGGAGAAAGGACGGTAAATACCTGGTTTATTTGCCGAAAGACCTAGCTGAGGACAGTATGTTCCCATTCAAGGGAGCCCATTCTATTTTTGTCAAAGTAAGCTTCAAACTAAAGGACGACAAGTTGCTGATTGAGAAATGGATAGAGCCTGAACCTGAAGAGTGAGACAATTAGAAGAGGTGATTTTCCTTAACACTTACTTTTTTTAGTAGTTATTTAATAAATAGTGTGTTTCAAAGTTAGAATGGTGAAAGCTTGCCAACTTTAAAGGGTATTTTGAAAGATGTTGAAAAAGAGCTTATGCAAAAAGACAGCGTCCGCGAAACTGCACAGCAAAACATGAGAAAGGCAACGAGTCTGTCTAAGCAGTCAATACTGCTTATGCACCAAAAAAAGTATAAAAAAGCCAGAAAAACAATTGAAAACGCGAAAGAAATCATTTCCAAACTTCAAGATTCGGAGAAGGAAAACCCAGACATAATCCATAGTGGCATGTTCAGCGCTGCGCTTCAGGAGTACGCTGAGGCAAACATTTTTGCAGCGTTAATCCAGGAAGCGCGTTTTATCACACCTGAAGAAATCATCGTTCCCTCTGTAGACTATGTTTTGGGTTTAGCCGATGTTATAGGCGAGTACCGGCGACTCGTGTTAGATACATTACGCGAGGGAAACGTGGAAAAAGGTGAAACATGCTTGCAAACGATGGATGAGATCTACATTGAGTTAATGGCTATGGATGAAGCATACATGCTTGTCCCCGGACTTAGAAGAAAATGCGATGTAGCAAGGCGAATAATTGAAACCACTCGGGGAGACATCACTCAGGAAGTGCGGAGAAAATCGCTGGAGAACTATCTGAAACAATTTGAAAAAACGCAGAGAAAAACGCGGCAGCCCCGAAAGGGTTAACCGATGCGAGCTACTCTTGCTGCGGTACAAAATTTTTCTGTTTTAAAAGCCCATGAAACACAATTATGCTTATCCCATAAGATTATTACTGAAGATCGCTTACCTAAAAAAATCAAGTACGTCGCTGGTGTTGACGTCGCATACATAGATGACTTAGCAATTGGCGCTGTAGCGGTTTTAGACTATGATTCGCTTGAACTTTTAGAGCAGCAAACGGCAACGTGCCGAATCAAGTTTCCGTATATTCCTACCTTGCTCTCGTTCAGGGAGATCCCACCGGCAGTTGCATGCATCAAAAAGTTGAGGCTACAAATTGACGTATTGCTTGTTGACGGGCAAGGGACCGCACACCCGTATGGGTGCGGTTTCGCCAGCCACCTCGGACTTATAATTAAAAAACCCACCGTTGGGGTGGCAAAAAGCAGATTGGTTGGCGAGTTAAAAGCTGTTGCGGGGCGGGAGTTTTTGGTTCAAAAAGGTCAAATTATAGGCGCGGTAGTTGCAACTAAAGAGGGAACGAAACCAGTTTACGTTAGCGTTGGTCATCTGATATTGCTCGGAACAGCCATAAAAATCACAAAACATTGTGTGCGTAACAGCAAAATTCCTGAACCAATTTTGCAGGCGCATAAGATAGCGACTAAGGAGAAATGTAAAGTTCAGGAGCAACGCAAAACTTTATAATTTCATCACGTGTAAGAACGACAAGTGTATATTGAAAAATGGAAATTTCGTTTGAAGAGTTTCAAAAACTGGATTTGCGCATAGGTAAAATTACGGAAGCAAACCAGATTCTTGGTTCGAGGAACCTTATCAAACTCGTGGTTGATTTTGGAACTGAGACAAGGCAGGCAGTCGCGGGGCTTGTGCGGTGGTACCAGGCGCAGGAACTAGTAGGCAAAAAATGTTTGTTCATCCTTAACCTTAAAAAACGCAAGGTTATGGGTGTAGAGTCGCAGTGCATGATATTGGCAGCTGAAGACGCTGAAGGCACCGTTACGGTGTTGCAGCCAGAAAAGGATGTTGCTGAAGGCAGTAAAATCCGCTAGCCCGTCTTCAACTCAAAAGCGTGTTGATTTT
>LFWV01000039.1 GCA_001273335.1 miscellaneous Crenarchaeota group-1 archaeon SG8-32-3
CAACAGTTGAACCTTGAAAAATTCTGGTGAGCATGGAGTTACATGGAATCTTGTGTGTTTTTGTGATTAAAGCTCTAAAGGGGATACTTGTTAAATCATAATTAATGCGATACTGTCGTTGTGATAATAATAGCCACGTTACCTAGAGAACAAGAAGATGAAATCTTCCAAATTATAGACAAAGTTCTCAAACATGTCTTCGGAAAAGAAGCCACAGAGTTCATATACGACTACTCAGAGCAATACTACTCTCTGCCCCGAAGCGCCCTTTCAGAAAGAATCTATGTTTTCGCAAAAGGAATTGAAGCCTGCTTAAGCTCAGGCGCCTTCGCAAAAGAAAGAAAAATCTTGGAAGCCAATCTCAGCGGTTTGCGGTTCACTCAACAAAATGAATTTAGAAAGACCTGAAAGATATTATTTTCCGAATTAAATGGGAACTGTCACACGAAAAGCATAACACAAGCCGCTTTTTCTCTCAAACACCGCTAGAACCTCAACATCAACTTGTTTTGCGTTTTTGAACAAGAGCAAAACGATTTTATTTAATTTCATTCATTACTCATATCTCAACCCGTTATAGAAGGTACATGAGCTGTGGAAGACATTTTAGCCAAAATCAACAGCGTCGCGGTTCAGAAATTTGGAGCCGAATACTCTGAAACCAGAGCACAGAAACTTTACAAAACAATGCTTACTCTGAAGGAAGGGCGCGTTGAAGCTGCCAAACAAGGCATTGAAAACGGGGTAGCAGTGCGTGTTCTTGTGAAAGGTGCTTGGGGTTTCGCCTCAGTTGGTTCTATAGACGCTAATGTTTTGATGACCGCTGTTTCCAGCGCTTGTAAAATGGCCAAAAACGCAAGTTCAAGACTCAAAACTCCCATAAAGCTTGCGGAAACTAAAATAGTGGAAGACCGCGTTCAGATGAAACCTAAGAAAAAACCGTCAACTATACTAATGGAAGACAAAATAAACACGGCGTTGGAGATAAATAAGGCGGTTTTAGGCTACGACAAGCGAGTCAAAGGTTGCACTATAGACTATTTGGATTTAACTGGCACCAGTTATTTTTCAAGCAGTGAAGGCATACTCATCGAGCAGGATAAGCTCTACGTTTGGTCAAGAATAACATCCACAGCCGCAAGTAAAGGTGTCTTCACCTTCAGCAGGGAAGAAATAGGTTCCACAGCGGGCTACGAAGTATTTGACACTGCTCCTGAAGCCATTGGTGAAAAAGTAGCAAAACGCGCAATCAAACAGCTTGGGGCTAAGTCTCCTAAAGGTGGCAGATCCCAAGTAGTACTCGGACCCAATGTGGTAGGCGTTTTCGTCCATGAGGCGTTTGGGCATCTTGCTGAGGCTGACCTAGCATTAGCTGGAGGAATTTTACAGAATAATTTTGGAAAGAAGATAGGTTCAGATCTAGTCACGTTTTATGATGATGGAACAGTAGATGGTGCCTTCGGCTCCTTCAAATATGATGACGAGGGGGTTCCAACTCAGAAAACTCTCCTCATAAAAGACGGCGTAGTCACGGGCTTAATGCATAACCGCGAGACAGCCCAAAAATTCAATGCTGAACCTACGGGCAACGCCAGAGCTGAGAACTTCCGAGTAGAACCTATAATCCGTATGCGCAACACGTACATGGCTCCAAGAGATCATTCTCTCGAAGAGTTGACTGAAGGCATAAGTTCAGGTTACTATTTTAAAAGTTTCAGAGGGGGACAGGCCAACCTTGATGGCACTTTTCAAGTAGGCATCCAAGAGGGCTATGAGATAGTAAACGGTGAAATAGGAGCTCCCGTCCGCAATGCTTCCATAAGCGGAAGCACTCTGGAAACGCTCTTTAAAGTTGACGCTGTTGGAAAAGACTTTGAACTATGGCCGGGCCGGTGCGGAAAAGGCCAAACCGCCTTCATATGTGATGGAGGACCGCACATAAGAGTCAAAGAGGTGATTGTTGGTGGCAGTGCTTGAAGAAGATCAAATGTTAAGTTTAGCAGAAAATGCCGTGAAAGAAGCATTAAAAAAAGGTGCTGCGGAAGCGGAAGCATACGTTTATGAAGGCCAAGCCACGAACGTGGGCATAGAACGAGGACAAATCACCAAAACTAACACGATAATTGATCGAGGCTTAGGAGTCAGAGTCATAGTTGACAAGGCGGTGGGTTTTGCGTACACAAACATTATCGAGGGACAGAAAGCCATCGAAGACACTATAACAGGGGCTTTAAGCGCTGCGAGGGCAAGCAAACCCGACCAAGACTGGAACGGTCTTCCCGAAAAGAGACCTTATGTTACAGCCGAAAAAACCTATGATCCCAGAATCCTTGAATTCCGCTCTGAAGGCTTGGTGGACATCGCGTCTAGCATGTTGGACGCCGCTGTGAGCGTGAACAAACGCGTTTTTCCAATTGAAGGAGGTGCTGGCGCAGCGTATCTAGCGAGTTCCATAGCCAATTCGAACGGGGTTATAGGCTTTGACAGAGGAACTATAATGGAGTGCAGTTTAGCGGCGGTAGCTAAGGAAGGAAACATGGTGACCCCGGTATGCTTCGAATTTAATGCTGGAAGAGCTTGTGATGTTAATCCCGTGTGGGTTGGAAAAGAAGCCGTGCGTTTAGCGGTTTCCGCCTTAAAAACTAAGAGAATCAAAACGATAACAACCAACCTGATATTGACCCAGTTTGCACTACAAGAGCTACTTCATTTCACGTTGATGAACGCGGTAAAAGCTGATAATGTTCAAAGAAACCAGTCACCTCTCCAAGGCAAGCTGGACGAAAAAATTGCATCAGAAAACATCACAATATACGATGACGGGTTGATGGCAAGTGGTCTTCGCACATGGGCGTTTGACGGAGAAGGAACACCTCACCAGAAAACAACACTTATAGAGAAAGGCATTCTACGCAACTTCTTATATGACAACTACGCAGCAAAAAAAGAAGAAAAAGAGAGCACGGGAAACGCCTCGAGAGCTGGATACTTGTCAACACCTAGTATTGAGGCTACAAATTGCCATATTATGCCTGGAAACAAGACATCAGACCAGCTTATGAACGAAGTGGATGACGGGTTGATAATATACTATTTGCAAGGCGCCCACAGCAGCAACCCTGTCAGCGGCGAATTCTCGGTTGTCGCCACACCAGCTTGGAAAATCAGGAACGGCAAAATAGCGCATGCAACACGCGGTGTAATGTTGGCAGGCAACATCTTTGAAGTGCTGAAAAACGTGAGCGCAATCGCCGATAATGAACGGCAAATTGGTCCGCTGGTTGCACCTTGGATTCTCGTCGAAAACGTTAGGGTTATCGGAAAATAAAACAACTCATTGCGATAGTTAACGCTACTCCGCCTTTGCTTCAACTTCCTCCAAATTATAAGATATGAAAATGATTTCACTCTGAATGTAAGTTCTGAAAAGATTGAAGAATAACTGTGCTAACTGGAGGATGAGCTTTCTTCATAGAGGTCAATTCAGTAGTCTGTCCTAGAGCAATAGTTTGATTTTATCTCCAATTTTTGCTTTGAATTTCGTGGCTGCACTGTCTTGGTTCAGGGCTATTTCTAGAAAACCGTGACTGCCAATTAAGGCTAAGGGTTCGCGGGGGCTGGTTTCTCCGTAGGCTTTGGAGAACCTCAGTTTAAACTTGTAATCGGGAAGTTCCAAATTTATTGTGCCTTTTAGATGATTCGCTCCCAGTTCTTCCTCTTTTATGTTCGTGATTATGTTTCCAAAACCATCCACATGCAAGACTTCGCCGACTATTACACCATTTCTTCGCGTGGTTTTCAAGAATTCAGGTTTAATTGCTTCGCTGATTTCAGGTCCAAACTCTTCGGGTTTCACACCATCCAACAAGTGAGCTGCTGTCGGTGCAAAAATGTCCCTTCCGTGGAACGTTCTGGAGATCTCAGGCAACATGAATCGTGGGTTCGATAGTTCGTGAATGCATTTTATTCTTTGTTTCTCCGCGGCCAAAACTAAAATACCGTTGTCGGGTCCGACAAAAAAACCTTGCGTGGTCTGTATAAGTATTGGCCGCCTTTGAGTGCCTACGCCAGGGTCAACAACCGCTATATGGACTGTTCCTTTTGGAAAGTATGGTGCTGCAGAAGCCAGCACGTAAGCACCCATTTGTATGTTGAACTTCGCTATTTCATGTGCTATGTCGACGATTATGGCGTTGGGGTATATGTTCAAAATTGCAGCTTTCATCTCCGCCGCGTAAGGGTCTTGCAACCCGAAATCAGTCGTCAAAGTTATTATTTTGCTTAGCATACTAATTGATATGCTCATTGTGACTCTTGATAGTTTTGCTCCACCAATTCTTCAGAGTCCACATAGGTCTCCGTGAAGTCAGCTGGAGCTTTCGCTTTCTTTCTTCGCCCTCTCACATCTAGACCTATCATTACGATGTAAGGCAGAGCAAGATAGAGCCCTGCTAAAATCGGATTTGTGAACAGAATGGCAAAACTGAGCAATTGAGCAAGAGAAGTTCCCGCATAAATTTCCATTAAATCTAATAGTACAAACGCCAAGAAAGTTAAAGTCAAGCATACAAAGAATTGAACAAGCACGCCCCGTTCTTTTCCGAGAAGAACGGAGGGGATTACAGATGACAAAACGAAGGTCCAAGCAAATGCGTAAACGAAAACAATCATATCTACTCGGGCGGCTAGCCAGAAGCCTACTGTTGGAATAAAGGTGTTCATTTGTGTTACGAGACTGGTAACAGCTGTTTCTGTAAAAAGTTGATAACTGATCATCATTGTCCAAGCTATAGAGAGGTATAACGGAGTTACGAAGACCGTTTTTCCCAGTTTGGACACCTCACACCCAATAGGAATATTAAGTATTAAGTTTTACTATACAATACTCTCTATCGGCAAAATGTATCAAAGAACAAAATCTGATACAATCACTCTCAACCGAACTAAAATAAATTTTGTAATGCGTCTTAAAAAGAATCTGACCTTCTAACCACCGTGCACAACCGGAACAAGAACCACTTCATCGCCATCATTCAATTTCGTCTCTAAACTATTTAAAACACCGATTTCCCTGTCGTTCACAAGTATCAACGCATTTGACCTCAAATCCCCAAGCTGCTGGTCGATAAGGCCCTTTTTCAGCTCAGGCACCTCCATAACTAATTCGTTAATCATCTCGCCTATAGAGATGCAGTCTTTACAGTGCAAAAAAAGTTCACTCGCACCTGAAAAATGACGGAGAGCACCGACAAACTTTACAGCTATTGCCATCTTCATTCAATCCAGACTATAAAATGTAATAAGCTGAATCTAATAAAAGATTCCAGATTTTTTCAGGAATAAAATGTTATGTAACAGAAGGTAATTGCCATGAGCATTCAAAACGATTGCAAAGCAATAGTCGCTTTAATTTTCTAACCTTTCGTCGGTTATAGTCTCCACGATGTCCGTAGCTATCTGAACTAGTGTGTCAGCCTGCTGCATCATTGCTTCGCTATTTACGTCCTCCAGCTGAGTCAGCTGCTGCACCATTCCTTCAATTTCCATTAGAAAACGCAGAAGCGAGTCGTTTGTATGATTGGTTTTTTTCGACTCTTCACGTATGAGAACTTCTATGAAGGCAGGTTCGCCCAGACTGTAATATATTGCATTTCGGGCTTTCCTAATTGACTCCACAACAAGACTGGGAGCCATGTAGGGTATCTTCCGTGCAGCTTCCAACTCAGCCTTCGCCTCACGCAAGTACCTCAGCGCCCACCCCTTTCGGTATTCATCAATCATGAAGGTTCCTTTCCCCAGTCGCGCCTAAGCTGACAGGCCCTCTTCGACAGTTTCAGATGAAGAATCGGCTTGATGTAAAGAAATAATGCGCGTTATGTACCCAGCAACCTGATTCCTCACTTTTGTGGTTGCACCTTGTGTGAGCACGTCAACTGCGTGTTTGTTAGCGTCAAAATTGTTGGAGAATTTATCTGGAAAACGTAACAAGAGTTCTTTGGATAAACGTTTAATGTGTTCCGTCTTAACTTTTCCCAATTGTGTTACCCCTCTGATCATCGGATACTGGCTTTTCGTCCTCCACTGCTTGAAAGCGCCAAAGCAACTTTCAATAGGAGAAGGGGCTTAATTTAAGTTTACGCCTCCTTTTTTCTTCTTTATGTGAAGAATTTTTATCTTAAACGAAAAATTAAAGAAATATAAGATAAAAAAGGTTAAATACAGCTTTAAAAAGAAAAAGAAGCTACGGAGAAGTCTTTATGACCGATTTAGAATTAGCCGTTGCTCCCATGCACAGATTGTGCAAAAAGAAAGAACTAGCAAAGGCCTTAGAGGGAATTGGCATCAAAATCGCGAAAGAAGCGTTAGATTTTGCCATGCATGCGGGACGCAAAACCGTCAAAGCTGAAGACATAGAAATAGCCACTAAAAAAGTAATGGAAAAATAGTACGTGAACTTCCCCTTTCTTTCTTTTTTATTTAGGTAATGCGTTTCTAATGTGTGAAAAAATACGCTTTCCGTAAATAGCTTTAATAAGGGTTTACAGTCTTTTGTGAGAACTAAAAAACAATGGGAAAACAGAAAAAGTATAAGAATGCGTATGTTTTCTCTATTGCAAAGCTGGGATAGTGTTCAATGTGAATGTTCCCAAACAAATCAGGACTTACTGTCCAAAATGTAAAGCTCATCAAACTCACAGTGTGAGCCTCTACAAGGCAGGAAAGCGAAGAGCCTTGGCTAAAGGAGAACGCCACCACAAGCGAGAAAAGAAAGGTTATGGCGGACAGAAATATCCGCTTCAACGTGAATTTGCCAAAACAACCAAAAAACAGACCCTAAGACTCAAGTGTAGAGTCTGCGGTTACATGCACCATAAAGACGGCATACGCCTGCGAAAAATAGCTATAACATAGGGAGATAAGAACACATGACAGAATGGAACAAACTCATTCCAAAACCAAGAAGCAAATTCCTACGCGTCAAATGTCTGAAATGTGGAAACGAACAACTCCTCTTCAGCAACGCCGTAAACAAAGTCGTCTGCAATGTCTGTAACGAAACCCTCGCAGAACCAACAGGCGGCAGAGCCAAAATTAAAGGCGAAATCCTAATCGCCTTCGAGTAGGATGAGCATCCGAATGGCTGAAAAAAAGCAGCAATGGCCTGAAGTCGGAGATTTAGTAATAGCCACCATAGAAAACGTCACCACATACGGCGCTTACGCAAAACTCGATGAGTATGACAAACAAGGACTGCTACACGTCTCAGAAATTAGCAGCAGTTGGATACGAAACATCCGTGACTTCGTACGCGAAGGACAAAAAGCAGTACTGAAAGTCATACGCGTAGATCTGGAGAAAGGTCACATAGACTTATCTCTAAGACGCGTGACTAAAAGAGCTAAAATTGAAAAAATTCGCCAATGGAAGCAAGACCGAAAAGCCGAGGCCTTGCTTCGCGGTGTCGCAGAAAAAATAGGTTTATCCCCTGAAGAAATCTACGAGAAAGCAGGCGCTCTTATAGAAGAAGAATATGGATTATATTATGGATTCGAAAAAGTAGCAAAAGAAGGCGCTGAAGTCTTAACAGAGATAGGAGTTCCTGAAAATTTGGCAAAAGCCTTTGCTGAGGTGGCAGAAGAACGAATCCGCGTAAAGATGGTGAAAGTCAAAGGCGTACTTGAAATCCGTTGCATGACGCCTAACGGAGTCAAGATAATAAAAGATTCGTTCCTTAAAGCCAAAAAAACAGAAAAAACAAAGGATACAGACGTACGATTTTACGTTATAGCTGCCCCAAAATACAGTGTGGAAGTATCAGCGGAAAACTACAAACGCGCAGAGGAAGTTTTGCAGAAAGTCTCCCAAAGCGTAGTGGGGAACATAGTAAAGGCTGGTGGCAAAGGTAAATTCAGAAGGGAGAAATAATGGGCTGGCTTTTGAGAATATGTGAGGAATGTGGAAAATATACTTTGAAGAAAAATAGTTGCCCATACTGCAGTGGAAAAGTTCGGATACCTCATCCGCCAAAATTCTCTCCTGACGATAAATATCTCAAATACAGGGTGGCTGCGAGAAAGGAAGCTGCGAAGTAATGAAAGACACTTACATCAAGGAGTTCACGCAAATTGAAGCAAAAAATCCGATTATGGTTGAGGGATTACCAGGGTTAGGTCTTGTAGGCAAAATTACTATACGTTATTTGATAAAAAAGTTAAGCGCTAAAAAGTTTGCGCATCTTTATTCTCCGCATTTTCCGTATTTCGTGCTGGTAAACAAAAAAGGAAACGTTCGGCTTTTGCGAGGAGCATTCTATTTTTGGAAAAATGAAAATGGACCAAACGATTTAATACTTTTCACAGGGGATAGCCAGTCGCAAACCATTGAAGGGCAATACGAAATTGCTGATAGAATGCTTGATTTCTCTCAGAAATACAACGTGAAGACAATTGTTACTATTGGCGGTTATCGAATGGAAACAAAAGATAAACCTAATGTTTTCGTAGCCGCCACAGCCCAAGAGCTTCTAGCTAGAGCTTTGGGAGCGGGTGCAGTTGTGGGTAGTTCGGGAAGCCCGATAGTAGGCACTGCAGGATTAATACTTGGGTTGGCGCGTTTTAGGAAAATAGATGCGCTTTGCCTCTTAGGAGAGACTCGCGGATATTTGCCTGATCCTTTGGCGGCAAGAAGTGTATTGGAAGTATTGAAGTCAGCATTCAGTTTTGAAGTAGATCTGACCGGCCTCAATGACGAAATTGCCAAGGCAGAAACCATGGTGACGCGTTTACAGGAGATTGAAGAGAAAAGGGCTTTGCAAGCTGAGGAAACAAGAAAAGAAGAGGACAAGAAAATCACATACATATCCTAGACAGAAACAGGTGTTTTATCGAGTGTGCGGGACAGTCAATGTCCCGCTTATATGAAGAGACTATAGTTCTGTGTTTGTGTTGCGCGTGATGCCGCTACACTGCTTAAATTAAGCAAGAAACTCGTTGATTTTGAGAGTTTGGATTGGATTGAATTTTGATTTAGAAATTATTTATTGAATTTCCAGCCAATCGTTATTCGTATTAGAACAACTTTAATAAATGGAACGGAACAACGTTCGATTATTGCTGTATAATGGTTTGTGTGTATTCAAATAACAATCCCAGAAGTTGAGAACAAGAAAAACAAGGGTAACCTTTCTCTTCCGGTAGATCTAATTCGCACTATCGGAATCGTGTTAGTAGTCATGCTTCACGTGTCCAATGAGTACTACACAATAATTTATCAAACCCCTCTTGAATCAGCGGGGTTTTGGTGGACAGCTACGGTTTATAAGTCCCTAACGTTATCATGTATCCCTTTATTTATCATGCTGAGTGGAGCTTTACTGCTTCAACCTTTCAAGATTAATGAGCCTATTACAGTTTTTCTTAGAAAAAGAGCTAATCGTATCGGTTTGGCATTTGCGTTTTGGAGCGCGGTTTATATCGCATGGGGTTTTTTCGTGAACCAGATTCCAGTTACGTTCTATAACGTTGTAGAAGGGACAGCAAAAAGTCTATTTACTGGTCCTTGGTATCATTTCTGGTTTCTTTATCTTATCGCTGGTCTTTATTTAATTACTCCTGTTTTGCGGGCAGTAGTAGCATATAGGGCTCAAAACCTTCTCAGATACCTCATAATTTTGTGGTTTTTGGGTGTAGCCGTTGTGCCCTTTCTTCAGTTGATTACGGGTTATAGTTTAAGCAGTGGTGTTTTCGTCTTCGGCGGGTGGATAGGCTACTTTGTGTTAGGAACATACCTGCAAAATAAACGATTGCGTTCTTCAATTTTATATGGGTTGTTTCTCTTAGGATTATTTTGGACTATCTCCAGCACGTGGTACATGCATTTTTTTGCTAATTCTCTTGAACAAGACTATTTCTTTTTTGATTACCTAACTGCAAACGTGATTGTGGCTTCAATTGCTTTATTCATGATTTTAAGCAGGTTTAACGCGGACTGGCCAGGAAGCAATAATCCTCGCCTCAGCAGAGTTGTCCGTGCAATCAGCGAGAACACCTTACCGATCTACCTGTTTCACGTAATTATTCTGGAATCACTTCAAAAAGGCTATTTCGGATTCAAATTAAGCCTTACAATAATCAACCCAGTTATTGGGGTTCCCCTTATCACCACTGTTACTTTCTTCATCACTTTTGGCTTAGTCCTTCTTATGAAGAAGATACCTCTTTTGAAGAATTTAATTGGTTAAATCGCCTTGTAGACTTCGCTGGCGATGATCTGCGCGCCTTCGTTATTAGGATGGACACCGTCAACAAAATATTCTGGATGATTAACTAAAGGCGTATAAACATCAATCAAATTCAGACCGAGTTCCTCTGCCACCTGTCCAATACTCGGAATCACGCCTTCCAATATATTTGCGTTGCTCAAATCAAGGTCATTGTCGAAAATTGGAGGTGGTGTCACGAGAAAGATTTTCGGTTCGCTTTCAAGCGCCTGCACTTCACGAACCAATTGCTCGTAGTCAGCTACAAAATTAGCAATAGACTGGTAATAGTCTGAACGCGCATCGTTGGTACCTAGCAGGATGATAACAATATTAGGCAGGAACTGCTTCGCTCTTTGGAACTCCCTCTGATCAATGTAAGGCGTAAAGCTACTAAATAAAACGGTTGACCCACTAACACCGAATTCTCTCACATGGTAGCTAGTTCCAAGCATTGTCTGCAGGTCATTCGGATAGGTGCTAAATTGGGTAATGCTGTCGCCGATGCATGCAACACGAGTTGCACCAGTACCTGAAAATATTACGATTAAGGTTACTGATAGAATTATGGCAGCAATGCACACTGCTAACAATTTTGTTCTTGTTATGTTCTTCCTTCCTTCTTCATCGCATGGAATTGTTGAATTCTAACGAGTTATTAAGCTAAAAAGGATTTGGGATTCTTGACAAGTTGGTACTGGCCTATTTTTCTCATATGTATTTTAGCGTATAATCGATTTCGAGTACCTATACTTCATGTTGCTTTGCTTCTTAACCCGGCATTAGCTTACATCTTGGGTACTTTAAAATATATTTGTATGCACTGAATCCGATACATACCATCAATTTGGTGTCGGGGTGTATTAAAATTCAATGCAAAAAAGAGAAGATTAAAACATGCTGAGCTAACACGTGCAATGGGGAACAATAGGGGCAAATGAAAAGTGTTTTGTTCAGAAGGCATATATTGATGCATCATGCTAGTTCGTATTCTGTGAAAGTTAGGAATAAATACGCTCGTTTTAAGACTGCGTTAGCTTCGAAGTGGACAGCGCGAATAGGCACTATAGTATTCTTAAGTTTAGCCCTATTCTTCTTACATCCAGACTCGGTTTACAGATCTTACTTCAGACAAGTACTTATTTCCTTGGTCGGTTGGACAAATTCTGCTACATGGAACCTGATTCGCAATGTGACCTACGTTTTCTGTCTAGCAAGTGGATTACTCTTGATAGCGATTTTTCTTAAGAAAACTAAGGATAGCAACTGGAGAAAAGAAATTCTAGCCGTCAATTGCGCTTGGACGGCATTTGTAATCCAAGCATCCCTAGTGCTCGGTCTGCAATGGGAAGCCTTTGACGTTTGGATAACTATGCCCAACATCGTAGAAGTATTTTTCTGGGGAACAGTCATATTATTATTAGCTTCTGTTTTGCTATTAACTCCATTCAGGTGCGGTCGATGGTTTGGATACTTTTTGACATTGACAACTCTAATAGG
>LFWV01000004.1 GCA_001273335.1 miscellaneous Crenarchaeota group-1 archaeon SG8-32-3
CCTTTGCTACTCGCTTCCATGGAAAATAAACGAAAAACATGCTTATTTTTTCAATTTAGCCCTTATAACTGCCTTAATTTATTCTTGTGTTTTACTTAAAATCGTTATGTTTGTTTCATGTGATTTGTGACGTCACACTACGTTTCTGATGGAGTAGAGAGCCGTTTTAAGCTTGTTTCTAGCTCATTTCGTATGATTTCTATTACTTTTAGATGGTCTTTTAACTCGTTTTCTCTGTCTGGTATGTCTTGGTGTGCTTCCACATATTCCTTCAGTTTGTTGGCTATTTCGAGATAGGGATCAAGAGTTGTGCTTTCGAAGATGCCTAAATAACCTAAAAGCAATACTGTATATATCGATTTTATAACATTTTCTTTAGACTGTTTTAAAGTCCTATTAAAGGAACCGCGGCTTATTTTAGCCTTTGTTAGCCTTAAACTGGCTTTTTCATCGTATTTAAGGTATTTACCTGATATGTTTTCGGCTAAAACGTCTATTAATAGTGTTTCAAGCTGTGTTTTTGTTAATTGGCTGTTTTTAGCGAGAATTTTTACAACGGGGTCATTTAAAGCCCCATTTAACCACACTTGGACGCTTTCTTTTAGCTTCAAAATCCCTTCCCCTTCAATCTCCTAAATGGATACGCTTTTGTATACCTGTTCAACTTTTAAACTTATTGGGGATAACATAACTCGTAAGAAACGTGGGCAAAAGCAATGTTAAACAACAAAATAACCATTTTTTAATAATAAGAAAAGATTTAAGGGATTAAGAACAACTTAAAACTATTTTAAAGCGAAATTCAACCGACAATATCGAAAAAGCTTCTTTTTAGAGTTTTTCCACAACAAACTTTTTTCTTGTAAAACCTAATGGCAATATCTCATTTAACCTTCTGCTTAGAGAAAGATTTCACATAATTTGTCTCACATGTCCCCTCAACTTTTTACTATTAATATTTAAAGCTTAATTTTAGCTTCACGTTTTTAGCCCCCATTTGATCCTCAATTTTCTTATAAATGTAATTCAAAACGAAGATAGAAAGCATGAAAATCTATGATATGTGACATCACCTTATCACAGGTAAATCACACGTGATTGCTACATGATTATTGGATATCACAGTTGACGTGATGTGCTTGTGATTTCTATCGTTCAGCGTTGTGATAGGCTTATCTTTCTTGTTAGTTATGCTATAACTTTTCTGACTGTTTTTTCAGTTCATCAAAAAGTTCCGGACGCAAATCCCTGAGCATAGGGATAAATGTTTCAGCAGGTCTCATGTCTCTGTAATCAACTTCGCAGATGATAAGGTTCTCCTCATCATACTTTGCCTTCGCCAGCAGGTCGCCTGTTGGGCTTACAAGTCTGCTTCCACCCCAGAATTGCAAGCCATCTTCAACGCCTGCAAGGTTAACATAGGCAAGGAACGCCGTGTTCTCCAAGGCCCGTGCTGCAGTGAGAATCTCAAAGTAACCTCTGCGGACAGCCGGTGATGCCGATATGCACACCATCAACTCTGCTCCTTTCAAACGAGTAAGGCGACATACTTCTGGAAAGAAAATGTCGTAGCATATGAATAACCCAATGTTTCCTATAGTAGTGTTAAATACTGCTGTTTGATAGCCTGGGCGGAAGTATCTTTTTTCTTCAAAAACGCTGTGCGTGGGTAGATACATTTTACGGAATTTTCCGATGAAACCCCTTGGGCCTATAAAAACCGCTGTGTTGAAAATTGTGGCTTCAGTTTTTTCGCTTAACTCAGGCATGCCAAAAATGATATGCATCCCTGTTTTTTTCGCCAACCCCTCTACTCTTTCGGTTGACGATCCAGGTATTACCTCAGCCAATTCGTAAACTTGGTCATGTAGGACATAACCAGTCAAGGATAGTTCAGGAAAAATTACAAGATCCGCGCCTTGCTCTTTTGCTTTCATAGTGAACTCTTCGATTTTACATAAATTTGCTCTTTTGTTTTCTCGTTTACAGCTTATTTGCGCAAGAGCTAAGCTTATTTTCTTTTTCATTCTATTTCCCTTCATAGTTTCAGTATATATGCCGAGGAAGCCTGAAATCAGTTCCCACGGTTCTATATTCTACTTTCGGCGCCAGCGGCAACCGCCTTTTATGTTCGACTGCAAGCCATCGGCTTTTCACTTTTTCGATAAGCGGCTTTTTTACACTTAGCTGTTGTGCTATGTCTTCTGTGGTCATGAACCTTTCAAGCCCGTATAGAATGAGGTCAAGAGTTTCATATTTGATGCCAAGTTCTGTTTCCGCAAGCTGGTTGGGCCAAAGAGCAGGTGTAGATGGTTTAGCTGCAAGTTTAGGAGGGATGCCTATATGTTCGGCCAGCTTGCGAACCTGGGTTTTATACAGGTCCATTAACGGTGAAATATCTGCGGCTACGTCTCCCCACTTAGTAAAGTATCCCATCATGGTTTCTGACTTATCTGAGCTTCCGCAAACAATCTTGTTAAGTTTATTCGCGTAATAGTACAGGTAAATCATTCTGGTTCTTGCCTTTACGTTACCCTTGCACAATTTGTCCTCTTGATCAAATATGGGTATGGTTTTGTAAAAGCCGTCCAAAGCAGGCGTGATATCACATATTTGTGTTTTCAAACAGAATTTTTCAGCTACAAACTTTGCGTCATCAATGTCTTTGGTATTGTATGTTTCTTTTTCCGGAAGCATAAGCCCAGTGACGCGAGGGCCTCCAATTGAGAGGCTGGAAATCCCGGCTGTTGTGGCGCTGTCTATTCCGCCTGACAGGCCTAGGACTAAACCGTTTGCTCCCGCGTTTTCCACGTATTCCTTGATGAAACGTCTGATTCTATTCTCAACCTCAGGTAAATCCAGTTCTAATACAGACGAGGTCAATTTCATTTACGCACACATCCAATTCTTTTCTATGGTTGTAGGCAACTATTTAAGGGCAAGCATAAATATTAAAGAAACATAAACCTGCGTTACTAAAGTGATGTTGAATGGGGCGAAGAAGAAAAAAAGTTGTTCGAATCCCAAAGAAACGTTTACCAAAATTTTTCTCTTGCCCTAAATGTGGAAAAGAAACGGTTAAAGTTGAACTTTTCAGGGATGAGAGCCGTGCCGCAGCAGGTTGTAGCAGTTGCGGCTTTCAGGAAGAATTTCCAGTGAAGCCTGCCCAAGGAGAAGTTGACGTTTACTGTATGCTCACTGATAGGGTTTACGGGTCCTCCAGAAGATCATCTGTAACAAACACGAAAAACGCTTAGCTAGAAGGCTTTACTCATGTTTGGACGTGTTGAAAAATACTTGCTCGAAAAGATCAAGGCGGAGGGCTCGATCCACATGACTCTTGTAGATCCTGAAAAGACGGCTCCCTCACAAGCGGCACAAGTTGCTGAAAACTCCCAGGCCAACGGGACTGCCGCAATTATGATTGGCGGCTCAACTTTTGTTTCCCAAGCTCACCTTGATGATGTGATAAAAGCTATGAGTCGTATCGTCAAGATTCCAATAATTCTTTTCCCGAACAATATAACGGGAATAAGCCGTTATGCAGATGCTATATGGTTCATGTCTCTTCTGAACTCTGTAGATCCTTACTTCCTTATAGGCGCCCAGATTTTGGGGGCTCCATTGGTGAAAAAGTATGGTTTAGAACCGATTTCTATGGGCTACATAATAGTAGGGGAAGGTGGAACCGCTGGCGTTGTCGGCAAGGCAATACCCGTGCCTTACAACAAACCAGAGCTCACAGTTGCACACGCTCTTGCTGGGCAATATCTTGGTATGCACTTCATTTACCTAGAGGGCGGCTCTGGAGCAGCGAAGCCTGTTCCTCCAGAAATGATTCGAATGGTTAAGAAATCAACTGAAATCCCCCTCTTAGTAGGCGGCGGAATAAGAACCAAGAAGCAAGCATTGTCTGTAGCCTCAGCTGGAGCCGATATCATAGTCACTGGTAACATAGTTGAAAGCATCGGTGGTAAACAAAAAGTATCTGAAATCATTGACGGCGTTAAAGGAAACAGAGGCTAATTCCCTCTGTCCCTTTTTGAGTTGAAAACGCCTGAAGTACCTATCTTGCCTAAGTGTTTTTTCAGTTTTTATGTTGGAAAACCAAAATAAACCCGCTGTTAACACTGTTTGGAAGGCGCTACTACTTGAATAGCAAAATGAGCGAAGGATATCAAAATTACATTGAAACTATGGAGAACCAGCTCAAGCAATTATACGCTATAAGTGAGCGCGCTAGGTCAGTAGGGCTTGACCCTTCGTTGAAGACTGAATGTGTTATAGCAAAAGACATAGCTGACTTGGTTGAGGGTCTTGTGGGTCCAAAAGATGTGGCTGCGAGCATTCGCGAATTAAGCTCGAAAATGCAAAGGGAAGAGATAGCCTTTAAAATTGCTGAAGAAATTGTTGACGGCAAATTCGGGCGCATGGAACCAGAAACCGCAGCGGAACAAGCTATCCGCACCGCCCTCGCAATATTCACTGAAGGCTTAACTGCAGCTCCAATACAAGGCGTAGCTCAAGTTAAAATAAAAACTAACGCTGACCGGACAAGTTACCTTGCCATATACTTTGCTGGTCCAATACGGTCTGCTGGCGGGACAGATCAGGCGTTAACTCTTGTTGTTGGTGATTTCGTGCGGCGACAGCTCGACCTTGACAAATACAAACCAACAAATGATGAAATCGCTCGCTTCCTTGAGGAGCTACGACTGTATGAACGTGCTGTGGGGCGCTTTCAGTATCACCTTCCAGATGATGAAGTTAAAAAGGCACTTAGTTTGCTTCCTGTCGAAGTTACAGGTACGGAATCAGACCCCGTGGAAGTTTCTTCTTACAGAAACCTGCAACGTATAGAGACAAATCGTGTTAGAGGTGGAGCCTTAAGAGTTGTCAACGACGGCATTGTAGGTCGAGCCGCTAAGGTTTTAACGATAGTAGAGAAGCTTGGCTTTCAAGGTTGGGATTGGCTTAGAGAATTCCGGAAAAAATCAGAAAAGAATTCTGGTGGATTCATGGATGACGTAATCGCTGGGCGCCCAATTTTCTCCTTCCCTTCCCGATGTGGCGGCTTCAGGCTGAGGTATGGCAGGGCGCGAAACACAGGTCTCGCTGCTGTAGGAATTCATCCAGCAACCATGCTGGTGGTGGAACGGTTTCTCGCTGCCGGCACACAAATGCGTTTAGAACTTCCTGGAAAAGGCGGAGTCACCGTGCCTGTGGATTCTCTTGAAAAGCCTGTCGTCATGTTGAAGGAAGGCTCAGTAGTTCGTGTTTCTCTTGAGAACTTCAAACGCGTCAAGAACAAAATCAAAAAGATACTTTTTTTGGGCGATATTCTGATAAGTTTCGGTGATTTCCTTTACACAAATAAACTGCTTTCTCCTTCGGGCTACGTTGAAGAATGGTGGGTTAAAGATTTAAAACTGGCTATAGCAGAAAGATTTGCTGGCAACATAGCGAAAATCACTAAAACCGTAAAGATTTCGGGCGAAAAACTGGGGGCTTTTTTGGAGGAATCTTTTGATAATAAGCCGACTATTAAAGAAGCAATCGCGTTGTCCCTACACCTTGATTTGCCTCTGCATCCGAGTTACACGTTTTTCTGGTCAAACCTGTCGTCAGTTCAAGAGGTTGAGACGTTGCAAAAATGGCTGTCAGAATCCGAAGTAATGCTTGAAGATGATGCTGTTCAGAAAATAGTTGGCGTCGGGGAACCAAATGTGGCTCAGGCTCTGAGAAAAATCTTTGCGCCACACAGGATCATAGGCGACAATATTGTTATTGAAGGGGAAGATGCATGTGCCTTTGCTTTTTGTCTTGGCTATGGGACTTCTCGAAAATTGGAAAGCAGCCAAACGGAGTCTGTTCTGAAGGCGGTTAGTTTACTTTCTAGCGTTGAAGTCAAGGATAAGGCTCCTACTTTTGTGGGTGCCCGTATGGGGCGTCCTGAAAAGGCGAAGAGACGGGAGATGAGACCGCTGGTTCACGTTCTTTTTCCAGTAAGTTTGGCAGGGGGTTCTCATAGAAACCTTATAGAAGCGGCGAAAAAAGGTCCAGTATTCCTCGATGTTGCTAGACGTAAATGCCCCAGTTGTAAGACTTTTACTTTCAAGGTGAGGTGCACTGATTGTGGATGCGAAACCATCCCTGAAAAGAGTTGTCCACGTTGCGGTAGGTCCTTGAAAGACGACCGTTGTCCGACTTGCAAAGCCCGTGCTGTGCAATATCATAGACAAGCGTTTAACTTCAGGGAACTTCTTGACAGCACATGTAGCTCACTAAACGTTCGTCGTCCAAAAATCTTGAAGGGAGTTAAAGGATTAACAAACGCGGATAAGACTCCTGAAATAATCGAGAAAGGTGTTTTGCGGGCAAAACATGACTTATCAGTTTACAAGGATGGAACAATACGCTTTGATGCTACTAATGCGCCTTTAACGCATATCAAGCCTGCTGAGATCGGGGTATCTGTTGAAAAGCTTAGGCAACTTGGGTACTCTCATGATATGCATGGTGTGTCGTTGGTTGATGCTAACCAGATATGTGAACTTAAAATTCAGGATGTTGTCATCCCGCGGACAGCAGGAGAGTATTTCGTACATATTGCAAACTTCATAGACGAGCTGTTGGTGCGCGTTTACAAGCTTCCAACTTACTACAACATTGAAAGCCTTGATGATCTCGTTGGGCATCTGCTTATGGGTTTGGCTCCCCACACATGCGCCAGCATACTAGGGCGCGTCGTCGGGTTCACTGACCTTAACGTCTGTTACGCGCATCCAATTTGGCATTCAGCCAAGCGACGAGACTGCGACGGTGATGAAGATGCTGTTATGCTGGCGTTGGACACTCTTCTGAACTTTTCCCGCAGATACTTGCCCTCGCAAATAGGTGGAATTATGGATGCTCCTTTGTTGCTGATTCCTTTCGTGAACACGAAAGAAGTGCAGCGACAAGCTCACGATTTTGACGTTGACAGTGGTTATTCTCTTGAATTTTACGAGAAGACTTTGGAGAAAGCCGACGCTAAAAAAATAAGTTCTTTGATAGATATTGTTAGCCATAGACTTGGAACTGAGGCGCAGTTTGAAGGATTCAAATTTACCACGCCTGTTTCAAACGTAAACCTTGGTAATTCAAAAAGTGCCTATAAGCAGTTCAAGTCAATGGTTGAAAAATTGAACAAGCAGCTGGAGTTAGGCGAAAAAATCGACGCTGTAGATGTAGGACATGTTGCCTTGAAGGTGCTGACAACTCATTTCATTCGAGATATTACAGGCAACCTGCGTGCCTTCTCAACTCAAGCTTTCAGGTGTAAATCCTGTAATAAGCGTTTTCGCCGTTTACCTCTTCTAGGCAAGTGTCCATCCTGCGGCGGCTCCTTAACTCTAACCGTCTACCGCGGCGGAATAGAAAAGTATCTTAATGCCGCTCAACAACTAATTGACAAGTATAAGTTACCCAACTATTACGCTCAGAGAATTGCCTTGATAAAAGACGAAATCGAATCAATGTTCGATAACAAAAAACCAAGACAAGTCAGCCTCACAGACTTCGTGTAAGACTAAAGCTTTTCAACACAAACCACAATTTATTCTCTGGTGACACAACATCAAAGAAGCATTTCATCCCAATGCCTACCTGCAACACATGAAAAATGTGAAAAAAGGACTTATAGCCAGATCCAGAATACTGATCGCTATAGAAACTCAGCCGTCTGAAGGAACAGCAATAGCAAAGGAAAAGAATCTGTCATATGGTATTGTGATGCATCATTTGCGTCTTCTCAAAGGTGAAGGAATAGTTAACCGCAAAGGAAGGCGGCCGTATGTTTGGTTTCTGACAGGTTTGGGGCAGAAACGCCTGCTTCGCTAGAAGTTGCATTGGCAGGGAGCCTGTTTGCATTTTGGGCATTTTCCGTTATACTTTTTAGTGGCTGCGCTTTCAAGGTCTATTCCTGTTATGTTCGCCAGCGACGCAAGCCACGCAATTACGTCTGCAAACTCTTTTTTAGCTGCTTCCTTTTTGCTACCTTCAAGGGCTTCTCTTAGTTCTTCAAGTTCATTCGCAAGCCACTCGTATGTCCTTTTAACTCCACGTTCAGAATCCCTTTGAAAATAGAGTCGCCTCATCATTTCTTGAAACTCATGTATGTGCGTTTTACTCACCAAGTTTAGCTATGTTGTTATGTTATTCCAAAGTTTAAAACTTGATGACTCGGGTTAATGACTAACTCGCGGATGGCACTATCTTTCTGAAAACCAATTAATTCAGAAGAATGCACAACATTAATAATGCAGTAAATTATACGATTGTATCGCGCTTTGATCAGATTAGGTGGAATTCAATGAGCAAGAGAAAGAAAGATAGTAGTCCAATGCCAGCAGCAAGTGCAGGCTTATTGAGGTTTTTCGAGGAAGAAACCGAAGGTGTCAAAATTAGACCTGAGCTTCTCGTGGTGTTTGCTGTGGCTCTTATAATAGTCTCTGTTCTAGCTAAAGCATTTTTCCCCGTCTAAAGCGTTTTTAACGCCGCGGAGCATGAATAATTTCTATTCTTTGAACTGAATTTAGGTTTAGGAATAATTCACTTCTATCCTCTCGGCTTGCGACCTGAGGTATAGGCTGAGCCATCGTTGATCTTAAAACTACAGCTTCAGCGTCTGAAAGCCAGATTCCAGATGGCTCTTGCGTGACGGCTGCTAGGATGCCTTCAAAACCGTAAGCTGGGTCCAATATAACTCTAATTTTTTTCCCCACGTTTCTTTCGAGCATGTGAAAGATTGACGGGGGCAATTTTTGCTCTGCCATATGCTTGACTTCGCAGGGTCAGTATAATCATCACTTTAAAGATAAAACAGTTGCTCCCTTTTAAGCTTATCAAATCTATGATGCCGCTGTCAAAACAGAAATCTGCCATACCGAGATTTTTAGTTTTTCATGTTAAAACCTTTGCGGACTCTCGGGTAAGTTATAGAAGAAGCTGTTTTAATTGTGCAAAAAGCTCTCCCTTAACTTAGCTAGACTTTAATAATCCTATCGAATTCATTAGGAAATCAACTCGAGAGGGTAGAAGTGGCAACTGACGATTCGCTGAACCATTCCATGAACAGCGCGCTTAAACATTACTCTTCAATGTTCTTTCTTCCAACATTCAAAAAGGCAGTTACAATAGTAGCCGTACTCTGCATAGGAGGGGTCGGGCTTTCTACTTTTGCCCTTTTCTTTTCAGTTTATGGATTGGGCAGCAGTCTTGTTCTCGGAGTTTCTGTTTTCTCCGTGGTTCTCTTTGCTGATTACGTAATAAGCAAACTGCTTCTCGAGAGAGACCCAATTTATATTTTGAGGAGAACAGTGGCGCTTTCGCTTTTCTGCTGGGTTCTATGGATGTTCTTTATTGTTCTGGGCGTTGCTTTCGGCGTCTTTTTTGGTTTGTTGTGGTGGGTTAAACTTTGCCTTTTAGGATTTGCCGCGGTAACGACTTTCCGTGCCGTCGTGTTCATCGCAACTTCATCGGCAAGATTCCTAAGACGACTATTAGCCTCCCTGCTTTCTCCTTTACTTTGTATAGCACCGTTCATGGTTTTTTGGGCATATATCGACAGTGCAATTCCTCTTCAGTTTCTGTCCTTTCTGGTTATTTCAACCATAGCTGGCTGCTCTTCTGCTTTCTTATTCGTTTTCCTAGTGGATCAGTTGGGCCGACGCACGTATGGTGTGCCTTCTATGCCCCTTTTCAGAGCGTTCATGCTCAACTGGGTCGCAGCTCTGAACGCGCCTTTTGAAGAATTCTTGGAAAAACTAGGTAGAAACGAAAATATTCAAGTCACCCTTCTTAAATTTGATTCTTATAAACCTAAAGCCGCGATAATAGTTCCCCTTGTTCATCCAGGCCCCTTCAAGAACATCGGAAGCAGCCTTCTTCCGTTTCTGCTTAAACGTGATTTCGAAAAAGAGTTTGGTTGCGACACATGTGTTCCTTTAGGTATCCTTGGCCACGAGCTTGACTTAGCTTCACAAGAACAGAACCAGAAAATAATAAAGCACGTTATAGAAGCAGCAAAGTTTCCCTCTTCTGTTGAGAAGGCAACTCCCTTCGTTAGAGTCACCGAGGGCTTTGCCACTGTTTCTTGCCAGGTTTTTGGAAAGACGGCTTTTCTTTCGTTTACTCTTGCTCCAAAGACCACTGAAGACATGCCGCAGGAGTTGGGGCGCATTGTTAATGAAGAAGCAAATCACCTTGGGCTTGAATGTAATATAGTAGTCAACGCCCATAACAGCATCAATGAAACGGTTGATGTAGAAGCGTCTTTAGACACATTACGCGAAGTAGCTTCCAAATGTCTCAAAAAAGCTGTTTCTCTGCCTTCTTACGCGTTTGAGGTTGGCGCCTCTACAGTTTTCCCTAAAGAATTTAGTTTGGAAGATGGTATGGGTTCAGGCGGGATCACAGCAATAGTGGTTAACGTAGCTGAACAGAAAACTGCCTATGTAGTAATTGACGGAAACAACATGGTTTCTGGGCTACGCGAAGAAATACTTGCAGCTCTCAAGTCTGCAGGTTTTCATGAATGCGAAGTTTTCACAACTGATACGCACTCTGTAAGCGCCGTAGTTTTGGGGCGTCGTGGCTACCACCCTGTCGGCGAAGCCATGGATCACAGTACGTTAATACGCCATATTACCGAAGTAGCGGAAGTGGCGGCGTCAAACTTGGAATGTTGTAAGGCTGGTTGTATGAGTTTGGTGGTGCCTAAAGTCAGAGTCATCGGAGAAGCTCGGCTAGCCTCTCTATCACTGCTTGTTGATAAGGCTCTCCGAAGAGCCAAGCAAATCGTCGCTCCGATTTTTGTGTCTGAAGGTCTGCTTTTAATACTGCTTCTGGCACTATTGTAAGCTGTATAACACAAGAATTTTAGAATATTCTTTTTTGTTTTCTTAACTTATGCCTTTTAGTTCTTTAGCGGTTCGTCGAGGTTTTCTTTTCAGGTCTGTTCCGCAGACTTCGCATGTTGTGGATTTATAGTCGGCGGGGTATTTCCTATGGCAGGCGGGGCAGTATCTAATCCACTCAAGAAGGCGGCTTATGCCGAAAGTAGCGAGAGGCACGAATTCTATTCCTAATTGAGCGGCAACATTCTGTATTGAATAGTCATCTGTTATGATTTGAGGTTTGCATCCTTCTGCCTTGAGTTCTGAAGCTATCGCTAAGAGTTCTATATCGGTTTTTGATAGGAAAAAAGCATCGCCAACTTTTTTTGAGGAAGTTTTCACTTTGTTCCAGTGTTCTTTGGCAGGCGCTTTAACTTTCATTTTGCCGTTTTCCACGGCTGTTTTGAACCGCACCCAAGACATTGAGTTAGATTTTATTTCGTCTTCTACCGTTGGGGCTGTAACTTGTTCTTCACTTACGGAAAATGGGTCAAATCCAGCCAAGAAGGCAGAGGTATCTAGTACCATAACTCTTTTACATGTATTGGGTTTCCGGATTTTTCATCACATTCCCTTAAACAGCAGTCTGCTTCGCAGTCGATGGTAGAAGTCTTCTTTGAACCTGATGAAAGAAGCCACGTTTTTGGAACGAGTAATCGTCAAGGTAGGGTTTTTAGACGTCACAACTTGACTGTAGTTGCCGTCAACTAACACAAGAACTTCCTTTGGTCTAATAGCCTCAATCGTAACTTTTGAATCCAGTGAGAAAACGATTGAGCGGAACACTGTTAAAGAGCAGACAGGAGTTAAAACAAAAGCCTCTACTTCTGGATCCAAGACTGGGCCTCCTGCCGACAGCGAATATCCCGTGGAGCCTGTTTGTGTGGATACTATAAAACCGTCTGCTTGGCATTTCAGAATTGGCTCATCATCCTTGTAGATTTGCGTGTAAAGTATTTTTGAAGGTTCTCCCGCAGAAATAACAACATCATTTAAAGCGTCGGGTACGTTTTCTCCATCTGCGGATACTGCAAGCTTAGTACATTTTTCAATTTTGAACTCGCCCTTCAGGGTTCTATCAACGGCGTTACATGCTTCTCTTGGCTCAACCTCTGTTAAGAAACCGCGAACGCCCATGTTGATGGCTAATATTGGTGGTTCAGGCTCTGGGACTGAAAGACACGCTCTCAAAATGGTTCCGTCTCCACCGATTGTTATTATGAAATCCGTCTTCATGTTCTTCAGTTGGACTGTTTCAGCTGGCGTGTTAACTTTTCTCGCTATAGTGTCTTCAATGTAAACTTCTAATCCTTTGTTTCTAAGATGTTTTACTAATTCGTTAGCGAGTTCGAAGGCTTGTTTTTTGTCATAGCGGGCAACCAATCCAACGCTTTTGAACATTTTTTTCACCATTCGCAGCTCAATAGTATTATTTTGCACTTAGTGAATAAATGCCTGATGAAAGCTTGTTCACGTCTGGCTATATACGGTAGCATATTTACACAGCCAATCAGAAGCTACCGAAGTTCAATAATAAAAGAGTTTGGGAGTGCTTTCTTCGGATTTTGGGTGTTAGTATAATAATTTCATTTCCCCTTTTTTAGTTTCATGGGTAAAAAGCGCATTGGAGGAGAGCGTAAGGGGCTGAGAAGGCTCTGGATTCAATGTAACATAACAGAAGCAGTTACATCTTTCTCTTATCTCCTTAGTTTCAGTTCCAGAGCCCCAGCAAACCCCAATTCCGAAACGGAAAGATGTTAAAAAGTCTATAGATGACTAGCTTTATTTTTTCCTTAAAGGTGTTTTCATTAATCTTAAGATAGATAGATTTTTCTACCAATAGAAAATCTCGGTCGAGCATTCTACATGTATAGGATTTAGAGTACACTAGATGTGAGTTAAGCGTTTACTGTATAAACCGCGCGCGGTGTCCTGAAGGCGCAAAAAACTCAGGCCCTGAGAGCAGACAAAGGGTCGAAAGATTATGCCTAAATCTATATATGGGTGTTGTTTGAAATTGCTTTGAATAGAATTGGATATGTGGTGAGTGTATGAGCAAGCCAGTTGATGTTGGAAGTTTGCGTGTTGGAGGCTATATGATCGTAGACGATGAAGCGTGCCGCATAGTTGATATCACCAAATCAAAACCTGGGAAACACGGTGCAGCTAAAGCGAGGATAGTTGCTATAGGCGTCTTCGATGGGGTCAAAAGAAGCTTAGTTAAACCAGTCAACGCCAGCGCTGAAGTTCCCATGATCGACAAAAGACCTGGTCAAGTATTCTCAGTTAACCCAAGCGGCATCCAAATCATGGACTTAGAAACCTACGAGTACGTGGATGCGCCTTTTCCCGAAGAAGAAGACCTAAAAGCCAAACTAACTGTAGGCGCCGAAATCGAGTACTGGAAGATACTAGACAGAATCAAAATTGTCAGAGCAAAATAATCTCCGATTCTTATTTAACATCCTTCAAGTTTATTTTCCCGTCCAGAACAATATAATCATGAAGCCAATGATGCATGAAGAGCCGTCTGAATTGTGACGATAGCTAATGGGGCTGAGGCTTCAACATCTTAAGACTTCAATTTATAATGACCTATAGAATAGTATAACATGCCTTCCGCCTTCAAATAAGGAGGCATAGTTTCGACCGGCACAACAGAAAATAATAGTAAGAGGCTTTAGCAAAGAGTTGAAAAAAAGAAACAGTTTATTTCAGTGGAACGTACATTGAAGATCGTGATGCGCCAATTCCTGGTGTTCCGTGTCTGACTGGCTTGTTTGTTATAGCGAACTCGCCTAGGTAGTGCCCAATCATCTCTGGCTTGATTTGTACAGGAACGAATTCTTTGCCATTGTGAACTGAAATTGTTGCTCCAACCATTTCTGGCAGAATAATCATGTCGCGCACATGAGTTTTAATTGTGGAGTCTTCTCCTTTCTTGGCGGCTTCTTGGGCTTTTCGCATTTTCTCCAGCAGTATCCGCTGTTCAGGGGTCAATCCTCTTTGAAGGCTTCTTCTTTGCCTTGAAGGAAGCAGATTAATGAACTCGTCCATTGACATGCCTTGTAAGCTGCTGAGATCGTGACCACGGTACATGAATTCTTTCGGCATTTTTATTCACCTAACGCTAAACTCTTTAAACGCTATAAACGTTCTGTTACCTCTTTCTTCGCTTCTTCTGTCCTGCTCCACTAGCGCCAATCAACCCAACTTTCTGTCCTGGCGGTGCACCATGAGAAACTGTTGTTCCCTTCCGTGCACTCTTCTTGCTGCTGCCATACGGGTGCACAGCAGCTATCATGGCTCTTCCACGGGTTCTCGGATATTTATGTCCCTTCGCTTTCATCAGATGGAACTTTTCTCCTGCCTTAAGAAACGGCTTCTCGGTCCTACCAGCACCAGAAACCACGCCTACAGTTGCCATGCAATTATCATTAATGTATCTTGTACGGCCAGATGGCAACTTAATCATCGTGCCTTGAGGCGTATGACCCACAACAGTAGCGTACGCACCCGAAGATTTTGCCATCTTTCCCCCATCACCTGGTCGAAGTTCAAGATTACAAACTATCGTACCCTCTGGTATTTTTCCCAATGGAATAATGTTGCCAACGTCCGCAGGAGCTTTTCCCCCCAAACTAATTTCCTGACCCTCAAAAACCCCTTCAGGGGTAACAGTATAACACGTTTCACCATTCTCGAACCGCACAAAAGCCAAAGGAGCTCCGCGTCCAGGATCATGGACAAGCGCTTCTACAACGCCTTTAATTGAAGTCCCAATAACTTCCTTAGGAGTTATGGTCGGCGGATACTTTGCAGGAGCAACTCTCTTGTGAGTTGAAGCTCTATAAGTTGAGCCGCCGCGACCGCGTCTTTGAACCCGAATTCTTTTACCCATCAATAAAGCCTCAATTTAATTTTACAAAATACCAAGTTTAATAGCGACATCCGACGCCTTATATTCTGGTTTAAGCTTAACGAAAGCTTTCTTTTCTCCCTGAGGAGTTATGAGCACAGTGATTCTATCCACTTCCACTTCGTACAGCTGCTCAACAGCTTTCTTCACGTCGCTTTTGCCAGCTTTAACATTAACTATGAAAATGAGTTTATTTTCTTTTTCAACCATGAGGCTGGCAGCTTCCGTCATCAACGGATAAAATATAACCTCAGCAGGGTCCATCATTCGCCTATTCCTCCACCATAAATTTTATCCAATTGTTCAATCGCGCCGTTGCTCCACAACGTCAACCTGCCCGGATGCGTTCCCGGCGCCAACATCTCTGCGTTAAGATTATTCACTGTTATAACATCTACGCCTGGAAGGTTACTTGCCGCTTTAACTAAGCCTCTGTTATCAGCCACTACGATAAGAGGTCCTACGGCTTGCTTCATTTTTCTGCCTCTGCGTTTGCCTTTGCCAGCACGGATTTTTCGGCTGGCTCTTACGCGGTTAATGTCAGATATGACACCCAAGCTTGTGAGCGCCTCTTCCACTTCTTTGGTTTTCGTTAGCTCCTCAATTGAGCTTGTGACTATTAAGGGAATTTGAGTGGCATCTCCGATTGCGTGACCTCGAGAAGTTACGTTTTCTTTTAAGGCTGTGGCTGCTATAGCCGAGCGTAAAGCGAGACGTGCTTCTTTTTTAGAGATACGTTTTACAATCTTCTTTTCAGATCTCGGTGGGTGTGGTTGTCTTCCGCCAACGGTACTAGGCGCTAAAGCCGCTCTTCCTCCTCCACCTTTCACTCGCGGTATCCTTGCTATGCCCATTCCTGTGCCACGTGATTCTGCGCTGGTTTTCTTTCCTGCCATGGGGTCACGGCCTTGTGGTTGAAGCCTTCGGGATTGGATGGCGAGGACAGCGCGTTTTATGACATCTGGTCTTAAGGGTGTTTCGAAAACGTGTGGTAGTGTTGTTTTGCCTACGGTTTTTCCTTGCAGGTCAAAGACTTTCACTGTTTTTTGTGCTGGCACCGGTTTGTCTCCGTTATTTTCCTTGAGGTGATTCTAGTGATGTGTACGTGATTTGAGGGGGTGTTTCAGTTGTTTCTTTTGGTGGTCGTGCTGGATGGCGTAGGCGTATGGCGCGTTTTTCTGTGCCGGGTATACTGCCTTCTATAAGTATGTATGGTCCTTTCAGTTGACCATAGCGTATGTAGCCGCCTTTAACGGTTATTTCTTTGCCGTCTTTGCCTATTTTGAGGATGCGTTTGTTGTATTCTATGCGTTGATGATACCCCATTTGTCCTGCGCGTGGCACTGAGTACATGACATGGGCGGGTTTCCAGGGGCCGAGTGTGGCGACGCCGCGTTTGGTTTTTCGTCCTTTGTGTTGGAGTATGGTTACGCCCCAGCGTTTGACTGGGCCTTGGAAGCCTTTGCCTGTGGTTACTGCGGCGATGTCCGTGTGTTGTCCTTCTTTGAAGACTTCTTCAGCGGTTACTGTTTTGCCTAGGAGCGTTTTTGCGTATTCAAGTTGTTGCGGGATTGTAGCACCGCCGATTTGGACTTCGGTTATGTCTGGTTTCTTTTTGGCTAAGCTTGTTTGTTTGGGTTGTGTTGCTGTGATTACACGGACAGTGGCTGTTTTTTCAAGGTTTTTGTATAGGTTTTTGAGCATTTTTTCCGTGTCAAAGTTATCTGGCAAGACAAGCGCACGGTCGAGTTCTGCTGGTGGGTCTTTCATCCAAGCTTCAGTTAAGTGTCTAAGCCCGTATAGGGTTTTTGTATAGGTACGTATGCCAATTATTAGGATCGGGGGAGTTTCTATTACGGTTGCGGGGCGCACAACCTCTTTGCCGAAGTTTGGGCTGCGTTTTCGGTCTTCTATGGTGAAAACGTAGGTCATTCCCGCTTTGTAACCTGTAAAGCCTAAAAGCCTAGGTGTATCCGCCTCAAGTTTAGGCCAATAGCGGATTCGCGCGACTGGTTTTTTAGCGCGTTTCCTAGGTAAATAAGCAAGTGAACCATGTTTCGGGGCGTGTTTTTTTCGGTGTCCCATTTTATTTCCGCTTCGCGTCTTTTAGCAATGACAAACTCAGGTAATAAACGTTACCATCTATTTTAGCTGTATAAACATTTTCTGATTTGCTTAAAATAGGCTATACCCTTTTTATATACCACCATAAACTTTTCTGAAACCACGTTTGTTGCGGGTAGATTCCCTCTGCATTTTCTGCAATTAACGTCTATCAGACGGCAAATATTGTTGTTTTTGGGTTATGATATTATTTCGGCGCGATTTGTATATGTGTCTAGAAACGTAAAGGATGCATTGAAAACATTTTCGTGATCTTTTGTTGTGCTGTTGTTTCTATGTTTTACTGAAAGCTTCATAAAACGTAGAAAGACCATTAAAGCTGGGCTGGAAAAAAATAGGTGGTGAGTTATTGCAACGCGGGTATGTTTGTTTCTACTAGGTTTATGTCTAATTCTAAGCCGCCATCTTGCAGTTCTATGTTTGTCATGCTCATCGTCATCTTCAATGGCCATTCAATTGCCTTGTCGACATAAACAGTCAGCGCTAGACCCTCGTCTGAGATTTCATACTCGTAAACTATGCAGGTTCTTGTGCCTAGACCTTCGATATTCACGGTGGACTCATAGCTGTTTGTAAGGTCTATGTCTTCGTCTTCGAATGCGGTCATTAAGCCCATTTCTGATAGGGGAACCCATGCGCTTTCTTCGTTCTGCTCAGTGTCTCCACCATATTCCCCGAACGAAGAACTCATTTGGAAGGAGGTGGAAATTAAAGCGTGTGTATCGTTGAAGTCAACAATTTCTTGTCGTATAGTGAAATCTATGCTCATTAACATGTCTAAAATGCTGCCAAGGTCCTCAGCAGAAATCGAAGCTGAGCCTTCATATGTTGCGTATGCGCCTTTGAACAGCCAGGCATCTTGACCTTGGGACTGAGGACTCGAGATGAATGCGCTGACGAGTAAAGCGCCAACAACGACGGCGACAGCTACAATGGCTATTACTACAATCAGTTTAGTGTTGCTTTTGGGCTGTGTCATATTCGTTGAGTAATTAACTTCTCCAGATTCCAATTCTGGACACCGCATGAAAGTACAAAAAACCGTTAATAATAGCTTGTGCACCAAGAATATTAATTGATAAAAATTAGTCAAATTTGGGATTCTATGAGTTTAATTTTCTCAAATAACGGCAAGGCATACTCCGCAACAACCCTTGTGCTCATACCACAAGCCGCGAATCTACGCAAGGACTCATCCACGTCCGCCAAAGTAGACTGCATAAGAAAAACACGACCAGTCTTCTTCAGATGGTTCGGTATCTCGGAAATAAAGCGGTTGATGACTTGCCTGCCTGTAGCGCCTCCAGCCCAAGCACGTTCAATCCAAGCCTCTGTTTCCGCATTGTTCACGGGCAGGTAAGGCGCATTAAAAAGCACAACATCAAACTTGAATCGTCCACTTAATGGCATGAACAGGTCTCCTTGTAGGTAGCGCATCTTGTTTTGCACATCATTGAGATTCGCGTTTTCTCTTGCACAGCTAATAGCGAACGGGTTCACGTCAACAGCCACTACGGTTTTAGCCTTTTCAGCAGCGATTATGCCTAGTATGCCACATCCAGTGCCCATATCGAGAACAGTTTCAGCTTTCTGCACCTCGAGGTTTTCAGCGAAGAGAAACGAGTCTTCAGCAGGCTCGTAAACATCCTCCCAAACATCAAAAAAGTAATCGCTGAAGTAAACTCGTTTAGCGGATAAGGACATTTGATAACTCTCCAAAAGTTTCAGGCTTCAATTCCCTCACGCGCTTTTCGCCAAACGAAAAAGTGGAAGCTGTTTTTTGCGCGTCCTCTTTGTTAATCTTGAATGCGCTTTTGATAAAGGGTGAAAGTGCGTTGCTGAGTTTCTTGTTGCGTTGCGTGAAGAGCCAGCGTACCATTCGCCTGAAAAACTCCTTGTCCTTGACCTCAAAAGGCGATGTTTTCCAAGGTGTTAAGCGCACTATAATGGAATCTACTTCTGGCGGGGGATAGAACATGAAATTGGGCACCGAATCCAAAAGCTGAACCTCTGTGCTTTGGCAAGTGGCAACTGTTAGCCATCCGTACTCCTCACTTCCCACAGCCGCCACAAGACGCTCTGCAAACTCTTTCTGTAAAACCAAGACTGCACAGCAAAAATTTCTATCAAAAAGCCACAGGAGCAGGCGCGAAGAAATCTGGTAAGGTGGAATCGAAACCACCTTGTTGAAGTTTGGAACCGCCGTCTTCAACACGTCACCTTCAATCACCGTCACGTTCGCTAAGCCCTTAAGATTTTCACGTAGCACCATGGCGACGCGGGGGTCTTTTTCAACCGCCAAAACGTTTTCGCATCTTTTCGCGAGAAAACGAGTCAAGAACCCAAAACCCGCGCCAGCATCCAACACCACCTCCGTCTTGCCTAGTGAAGCATAATTGGTTAATTTAGGAAAAATCGAAGGCTCAACAATAAAATTTTGTCCCAGAAGCTTGTTCGGAATAATTCGTAACTCTCGAAGCAACCGCTTCGTTTCTGAAACGCTCATCACTAATGCCTTTCACACAACGACTTAATGAACCCGAGTGAACAACCGATACTTGCTGTCGCCTTCAAGCTCCTCAAGCACACGCTTCGTAACCAACTTCACAGGATTCGGCAACTCAGTTCGCTTCTGCAAATCATCAAAACTATCAAATGTCTTCTTCTCACGCTGGTTAATCACCTGCCACATATATTTCTTGCCTATTCCAGGCACTAACTCTAACGCGTGCATACGCGGCGTTACAGCTCGCGCCGTGTTAAAAAAATTCACAAACCACTTCTCACGGTTTAAAACTATGCGGCTAACTACGCTTGGCAGCTCCGCTTTAGCAGCAGCTGTCAACTCGTCAAAGCCGACACGCCCGATAATATACGTAACCTCTTCCCGAGCATCCTTCCCCACGTATACCCGGTCATTAGGCTTAAGCATCACTCCTTCTTTTACTAATGCCTCCAACAAAGTGAAAAATTCTTCACCCACACACTGAATTAGAGCTCCCGCTCTGTAACCTGCCCGACCAGTGGCGCGAAAACCTGGTCTGCCATGCGGCAAGAAATCTAACACGTAAGCGTGTGCTTCGTATCGCTTCTCCATAATG
>LFWV01000040.1 GCA_001273335.1 miscellaneous Crenarchaeota group-1 archaeon SG8-32-3
GAGGAGGTGCAGAACACAATCGAACAGGTCGGAGTGGGCTTCATGTTTGCGCCCGCTTTTCATCCTGCCATGAAGTACGCGATTCAGCCTAGAAGAGAGATAGGCATTCGCACTGTATTCAATATTCTTGGTCCAATGACAAATCCAGCTTCTGCCAACGCGCAGCTGCTCGGTGTTTATGACTCAAAACTGACCGAGCCAATGGCTTATGTCTTGAAACGGCTTGAATGTGAAGAAGCAATGGTTGTTCACGGATTGGAGGGGGTAGACGAAATCTCTACGTTAGGCAAAACAGCTATTGCATGGCTAAAGGAAGGCGAGGTTGCAGCCGTGGAGATCGCGCCTAAGGACTTCGGCGTCAACCAATCCCGAATAGAAGACATTAGAGGAACAACACCGGAAAAAAGCGCTGAAATCCTATTCAAAATTCTAAACGGCGGCTACCATGTTGATGACCCAAAAACAGAGATAGTGCTTGTCAACAGTGCCGCGGGAATAATAGTGGGTGGCAAAGCAGACGATTTCAGTTATGGTATGACCGTAGCTCGCAAATCAATTGAAAGCGGTGCTGCCTACAAGAAACTTAAAGCGTTAATCAAAGCTTCTGGCGGAGACCTTTCAAAACTCGAGGAGTTAGAGTCAAAGTATGGCTGATTTTCTTGACACTCTAGCGCAAAGCGCAAAAGCAACCATAGACAATGGCTACTATGAAGTGGCAACTGAGGCAGCAGCTTCTCGACTCAGCTTGAAAAAGGCAATTCTTGAAGCCAAGTGCACTCCTGTGATAACTGAAATCAAGGCTGCTTCGCCGTCCGCGGGCATGATCAGAGAAAAGGTTGATGTACGCAACATTGCAGAAAGCATGGAGAAGGGTGGCGCAGTCGGCATTTCTGTTCTGACTGAACCAAAACATTTCAACGGTTCTCTGCATTCGCTCGTTGAAGCACGGAGAAAGGTGAAGCTGCCCATTATTATGAAAGACATAATCTTAAGCCCCGTTCAGCTAGAAGCTGCTTCGAAATTAGGTGCTAACGTTGTGTTGCTTATAGTTGCTCTTTTTAACAGAGGATACTGCGAATCTACGCTTAGCGACATGATTGCGACTGCACACTCAAACGGTCTTGAGATTCTGCTGGAAACCCATACGTCAAAAGAGTTTCGTTCCGCCGTGACCACCCAAGCTGACCTAATAGGCATAAACAACAGAAATCTGGCAACATTAAAAGTTGATTTGAATGTGACCAAGAATATTCTAGAACAGAATAGTGCGGAAGGCAAGATTATTGTGAGTGAGAGCGGAGTTAGCACGCCTGCTGATCTGCGTTTCTTACATTCATATGGTGCTCAAGCGTTTCTTGTAGGGTCAGCTGTAATGTTAGCCGAAGACGTTGAAGGGAAAGTTAAGGAGCTTGTGTCAGTCTTATGACGGTTAGAGTGAAAATCTGCGGAATAACCCGAAAAGAAGATTTGGACGCTGCCGTGGAGGCTGGAGCCGACGCTGTTGGGTTCGTGGTGGGTGTAGCCTCTTCTTCGAGAAACCTATCGTTAAATGAAGCTGAAAGGCTAATCAGGCAAGTTCCACCCTTCGTGACAAACGTTCTAGTAACGGTTCCGCGAAGCATCGACGACTTTGCGGCATATCAAATGCTGAATCCAAGTGTCATTCAAATTCACGGAGAAAACTTGCACGCCGCCGAGGCTATTCGACGGAAACTCCCAAACACCCTGTTGATAGGTGCTGTCAACGTGCAGGTCTCTAACGACCTTGATGCCATGTCAAGAGCGGCAAAGCTGTTTGATGCAGTTCTTCTTGACTCCTTCGTCGAGGGGCGGTATGGTGGAACAGGCGTGGTTCACGACTGGGAAAAGAGCAAACAGGTCAAGCAAGTTATTCAGCCAAAACCGTTAATTCTGGCGGGAGGACTGAACCCTGAGAATGTTGCTGAGGCGGTGCGCACTGTTGAACCCTATGCGGTAGACGTGTCCAGCGGCGTTGAGCAGCAACCGGGAATTAAGAGTCACCAAAAAATTGTTGAGTTCATTAAAAATGCTAAGGATGTTAGAACATGAAAAAACTTGGTAGCTATCCGATTGACGGAAAATTTGGTAGATACGGAGGTCGCTTTGTTCCAGAGGTTTTGATGGCGGCGATTGGCGAGTTGGAAGAAGCTTATGCACAGGTTAAACAAGACCCAGACTTCAACAAGGAACTGGAGTATTACCTTTCAGAGTACGCTGGAAGACCCACGCCACTTTACTACGCGAAAAATCTGACAAAAAGGGTCGGTGGGGCAAGAATCTACTTGAAACGGGAAGACCTTGCCCATGGAGGCGCCCACAAAATCAACAATACACTTGGACAAACACTGCTGGCTAAACGGATGGGAAAGAAACGTGTAATCGCCGAGACAGGTGCAGGTCAGCACGGGGTTGCCACAGCTATTGCTTGTGCTGCTTTGGGTTTGAAGGCTGAGGTGTACATGGGGTCTGAGGACATGAGGCGGCAGCGGCTTAATGTTTTCAGGATGAAGCTTTTGGGCGCGGAAGTGCACCCTGTGGAATCTGGCTCTAAAACGTTGAAGGACTCCATAAACGAGGCGTTCAGGGACTGGGTTACCAACATTGAGAGCACCTACTACTTGATAGGCTCGGTTGTGGGAGTTCATGCAGAAGGAGAAACGTTTTCCCGATGCGCTGGTTGCTTGTGTCGGCGGAGGAAGCAACGCCATAGGCACGTTCTACCCATTTGAAGACCACCCAGAAGTGCAGTTGTACGGTGTTGAAGCCGCAGGAGAAGGTATAGACTCCAACAAGCACGCGGCTGCTATAGGAGCCGGTTCGGAAGGCGTCTTCCACGGCATGTTAACTTACGTTCTCCAAGACACTGAAGGGCAGATACAGACAACTCACAGCATTTCTGCAGGTTTGGATTATCCTGGTGTTGGACCCGAGCATTCTTTCCTGAAAACGTTGCGTAGGGCTAAGTACTTCTCAGCTACGGACGCGGAAACAGTGGAGGCTTTTTGTGTGCTGTCTAAGGAAGAAGGCATAGTCCCCGCGTTGGAATCTTCGCATGCTATAGCGTTCGCGATTAAACTCGCTCGGCAAATGAAGCGTAACGAGACTATTGCTGTTACGTTGTCTGGTCGCGGAGACAAGGATGTTGAAGTTGTGGCTGATTTCATGGGAGTGAACATATGAGCGACCTTGCCAAGGTTTTCCAGAGGTTGAAGGCGCAGGGTGATGGCGCGCTTATAGGCTACGTGACTGGGGGCGACCCTAAGCCCGAGTTTACGCCTATGATTGCAGAGGCACTAATCAAAGGTGGAGTGGACATCCTTGAGCTGGGCATTCCGTTTTCTGATCCGATAGCGGATGGACCAACTATTCAAGCAGCTAGTGTGCGCGCTTTGGAAGCGGGGACAACGCCGCAAATGGTGCTGGGCATGGGCGGGGAAGTCAAGAACAAGTACAGCTTGCCCATAGTGATTTTAACGTATTTTAATCCTATTTTCCGTATGGGTGTGGAGCGGTTTTTTAGGTTGGCAAAAAGCTTCGGTATTGATGGTATCGTGGTTCCTGACCTCCCAGTGGAGGAGGCGGAAGCATACTGTGAAGCCGCTGAGAGTTGGGGGGTGGACACAGTTTTTCTTGCAGCACCTTCTACTTCAAACGAGCGGTTAAACAGGATCGTCGAGTGCACTTCAGGCTTTCTTTATGTTGTTTCCCATTTTGGTGTTACAGGGGCACGCGAAGCTTTGGAAGATTCGACTGTGCAGTTGATTCAGCGTTTTCTGCCTTGCACGACTGGGAGAATCCCGTTGGCTGTGGGCTTCGGGGTTTCAAAACCAGAGCATGCGAAAGGTATTATCGCGTCTGGGGCTGACGGAGTTATCGTGGGAAGTGCCTTCGTTAACATCGTACATAAACATCAAAGCAACGTTGAAAAAATGCTGGAAGAGTTAGAGTTGATGGCGGGTAGGCTCAAAGAAGCTACAAAAAGGTACATGTAGAAATTAGAAAAAAGGTGTATTTGGTAGGGCTTAGGTTTTTCTTCTTGCTACGAACACTGCAAGGGCTATGCCAACTACGATGACAATTACGAGTATGATGATTAATCCGCCAAATGCCGATTGGTCAATCAACCCAGGCGGAGGTGTTGCAGCTAATTCTGTGGATATATACGCTGTGAACGTTGGGTCGTGCTCAACTTTATAGCCGCTGTACTCTGGGTAGGCGATTATGTAGAAGTAATTGGCTCGGCTCATGTTTGCTATTGTTGAAACGGCTTTGGCGACGAGTCCCGGATACATATGTACAACGACGGCTGGCAGGAACTTCATTAAGCCTATGTGGTATGCGAATAAGCCACCGTTGCCTGCGTAGCCTGCTATCTTGGCGGTTCGTGCTGTTGAATCGTAAACGTCGAAGGAGGTTTCTGTTGGGTCATCCGTGTAGTTGTAGAGGTTGTAAGTTTTTTTGGTGCCGAAGTCGGCGTTGAAGATTTTTTCTCCGTCATCCGCAAAGGTGTTTATCGAGGTGCCTGTTACTTCTGTTTCCGTGTCTGTTACGTTTTGTCCCGCTTGTGTTTGGCTGTAAGTTTCGTGGTCAGCCATTACTGAAGTTTGGAAGTTTATGATGCTCATTTCCAAGCCGTTATCTTGGATGAAGTCGTGGATTGTGTCGTTGCTGAGTTTTTTGCCGAGCATGCCGTAGGTTCCTGTGCTGTTGTAGTATGTCCAGGCGACTGGGATTATGCCGACGAACAAGTGTCGCATTCTTCCGATTACGTGATTTTCCTGTAGTGTTGCGGTGCCTGTAACGGGGTCAATTGTGAGCTTGTATGTAAATGTGAGTTCATCATATACCGTTAGCCCTACTGGCCAGCTGTTTCGGAAGCGGGGGTTGTTAGGGTCTATCCATGTTTCCCACCAGAGTGCTGTTAAGTTGGTGTATTTCATACCCCATTCCCATTCAAGCTTGTCTTCTGAGTGGGTTAGGGGGATGGTTTCGGTTTTGCTGTTGAGCACTGGCAACGTTTTGCCTAGTTTGCTTAGGTCGAATCCTAGGCTGAAAGATGCAAAAAGCTTGTCTTCTTTGTCGGGTGAGTCGGGGTACAGTGACGATGCGGTTTCGTTGAACGCCATGAGCATTAGGAATGTGGAAGCTAGGATGACGTCACGGTTGTTTTGATTGGTCTTGTAGTGCATTATGAAAGATTGCATGGGGATTCTGAGATAGGCTGATTCGTCAGTTGTTATGTCTTCAAGTCCTGCATAGAGTAACTTTAAACCACTGGTGTTTACATAAGTCATGTACATGCTGGCATGCCACTTGTCAAAGTTAGGTGGTTCTGGGATGCCATGGAGTGTGGCGTAGGCGCGGACGTAGTCGCAGAAGTCAACTGTCTTTGCAAAGCTTTCTTGCTCAAAATCTGTTCGGTTAAGTGTGTCTGCTTTTACGAGCGGTGCCATTAAACCTGTCATTATTATGCTGATAAGCAGTGTTCTAAGCACTATCTTAGATTTCATGTTGTTCCCTGTTTTTATTACTGCCTTATAAGGGGGTATATCGTGTATATAAAGAGTTATGAATTCAGAATATTAACAGGATTAAACAAACAGCATTTAGAAAAGTTTTATAGTTTTGTGTTAGCTCTAGTTCTTGGCGGTGGGTCTTAGGCGGGGGGGTAGGGGTCCCTTGCACCGTAAACCCTCTACATGACGGGCTGACAGCTGAGGCTGAGGCGTCAAAGGCCGCTTGGACCTTCCTTTCCGAAACATTGACTATCCGTCCCTTGAGGCTGGCGGTCAATGAGGAGCTTCCGTAGGGAAGCCGATTTCATAGTTCACCAGGCGAACCCGGCCAGGCTCGGGAGAGAGCAACCTAAGTCTGGACGTTCAGCGCTCAAGGGGGGGCGCCAAACGGAGTCTAGGCGTCAAACCACAGTGGTCCACCGCTATTCCAATCGGCAATTAAGGGCGATTTTGATTTGTGTCAAACAATGAGATTGGCTTTCCGCTTTGAGAATATTCTCTAGATCAACTTTTTGAAGGTTTACGCTGTTTCTCCTCTGTTGACAAAGATGTTTTGAGTTGGATAAGGCATTTCTATTTTTTCTTTCTCGAATTCTTCCAAAATTCTGAGATTAATTTTCTGTTGTATGTCTAGGTATTTAGTGTAATTTCCTGTTTTGACGTAATATACGACATCAAAATCATAGCTAAATGCACCGAATTTAGTGAAGTGAACTGTACCTAACTGCGCCATCTTAATTTCATTTATGACTCTAGTTATGGTTTCTGGGATTTTCCTGAGTTTTTCAACAGCCGTGTCACAACTCACCTGAACCGTAAAACTAATTCTTCTTTTTTTCAGCTTCTTAAAGTTTCTAATAGATCCGGTGGTCAATTCTTGGTTTGAAATTACAAGCTCTTCGCCTTGCAAAAGCTGAATTCTGCTGGATCTTATGCCAATTTTTTTAACAGTTCCAGCATGATCACCTACTACTATGAAATCACCGATCTCAAACGGGCGGTCGAAATATATAGTCAAAGCGCTGAAAGCGTCGCTTAGAATATTCTGCAAAGCTAACGCTATGGCTATGCCGCCTACACCAAGACCCACAACGACGCTTGAGAGGTCTACATTAAAAATACCAAGGATTATGAGCAAAGCAAAAAGGTAAACTACACCCTGCAAAGCTCTTCTTAGAATGAACAATATGTGGTTGCTTACTTTTCTTTGGCGTTTCACGCTCTCTTGAGCGTACCAGCTTACCAGAATGTTAATTATGCGGGCTATTATGAAGGTTGCAACCAAAATTTGGGCGACTGTGAATGCGGTACTAAAATCTTGGGCGTAGTCTCGAAGTGAAGCAATGCCTACTAGGCCGTAATATACGCCAAACAAGATACCGAGAAGAAATATTGGCGCCCGCACGTTCCGCAGTATTTCATCATCCAAGTTTGTCTTTGTTTTCGTAGCCCACCTGCATAAGTAACTTTTAAAAATAGTGTGTCCTATCCAAGCAATAATCATTGCAAGTGAGAATATTATCGAGAAAGCAATTATTTCACTAATGATTTGGCTTAAACCTATGTATTGCTGCAACAATTCTGATAGCGTTAGCGTTATACTCAACATGGTGCGCCACTTCTAGGCGTGTTAGCTCTAAAATCTAGTTACTTATTAACTAACCTATCATTTCTCCTCAAAATCATCGAGCCATCCTGCTTTTTCGTCTACTCGACGTTTGAACATCTTGCCTAAGTTTTTCCTGTCTTTCGCTTCATGATACTTGAAGTATATTTTTCCGTTCATTGTACCTAATATCTCTATTTTGCCAGTTTTGTGCGACATAACATATTTGAAGCGTTTACTATGCCCATTGCATTTTGCTTTTGCTTCCTCCACGATTCTTACTCCTTCACATATCGGAACTTGGAAGTGAGTTTTTACTCTCTTGACTGGGCGACATTGAAAAACATAGTAGGGTGTGACGCCGATACTCACAAGGCTATTCATTAGAGTTTTAAGCGTCTCAGGATCATCGTTAACTCCTTTAAGCAGAACTGTTTGATTGTTTAGCAGAACTCCCGCATTCATGAGCTTGCTTACTGCACTAATAGATTGAGGAGTTATTTCTCGAGGATGATTAAACTGCGTCACGACATAGAGCCGCCTATCAATCTGCGAATATCTCTTGAAAAGAGCTAGAAGTTCGGGGTCCTTTAGCCTGCTTGGAAGAGTAACTGGCGTTTTGCTGCCAAATCTTATGAAACTAAGATGATCTATCGTGGCTAATGCTTCTAAGAAATTTTTGATAACTTCATTTGAGAGAACAAGTGGGTCTCCGCCACTAATTAGAACATTATTTATCTCTTCATGTTCTGCAATATAATCTGCGGCTTCTTGAAACCGTTTCACAATTTCTTCAGTCGGCAATCCAACTAGGCGCTTTCTAAAACAATATCTGCAGTAAGTTGCACACCTGTTTGTAGCCAATATTAACGCGGTTTCAGCGTACTTGTGTTGAAGCCCAGGCATTTTTGTGTTTTCAGCTTCCCCGCTAGTGTCATAAGAACCATCAAGGTTAAATTCTTCCAGAGATGGCACGGCCATCTTCCTTATCGGATCATCGGGGTCGTTCCAATCTATAAGAGACAAATAATATGGACTAATGCGCATGGGATGAATTAGCGCTACTTGTTTTAGCTTTTCAGTTTCAGTAGGCGATAACCCCAACTTATGGGCAATCTGCTCCACAGAATCGATTACCTCCTCTAATTCTTTATATTCTGGCATACTTTGAAACTTCCTTTTTCCAATACTCTACGCCAAGCACAATCGACTAAAATGCGGTTAAATACATTTTTGCTGGCGTCTATTATATCATCGAAAAATCATTTAAAAGAGTTCCTAATCAAAAAGCGAAAAACAGGCATTTTAACCATAGTATCTTCTGCTTGAAGAAAAATTTAAGAACTTCATTCGCGCATTGACTTTCTGGTCTTTCGGAGCATATGTTCAAGCGAGGTACTGCAAACAACCTAGTCGAGAGGGAACTCGTGGTATTACAGTCCTAGCAGTTTTCACACAGGAAGTATATCGTAATAACTTCCAGTTTGACAGTAGCTTTCGGAAGAGAGACTGAATAAACAGGGGCGTCGGATACGGATGACTAATAATCATGATAGGGTTGTAACCCGTGGATTAAGAGGTGTTGCTGCTGCTGAAACCAAAATCAGCTTCGTTGACCCTTTAGGTGCCCTTTACTATTTAGGCTATAACATAGATGCTCTTGTCGAGCGCGTCTGCTATGAAGAAGTGGTTTACCTCTTACTTTACGGTAAACTTCCTAGTAAAAATCAGTTAGATGCGTTGAAGTTGCAACTGGTAGCTGAAATGAATCTGCCTGAGGCAGTTATCAACAGCATCAAATCTTTTCCTCTGAACAGTCATCCAATGGAAGTTTTACGCACGGAAATCTCTCATCTCAGTATGTACGACCCAGACCCCGACTCCACTTCTGAGAAAGTGAAAATTAGAAGAGCTATACGGTTGGTGGCAAAGGTGCCCACATTAGTTGCTACACTTCACCGGTTACGTACTAAACAGCAACTAGTTGCTCCAAAAGAAGAAGCAGGGTTAGCTGAAAATTTTCTCTACCTTTTCCGAGGTCAACCCGCAGACACCGAAGAAAAAGAAGCTATTGACCGGTTCATGACGCTTCACGCAGACCATGGATTTAACGCCTCTACCTTTGCGGCTCGCGTAGCTGCAAGTACTAGTTCAGATATGTATTCAGCTGTGACTTGTGCAGTTGGAACCCTTAAAGGTCCACTTCACGGTGGAGCTAGTGAAAAAGTGATGTACATGCTTGATGACATCAACACTGAGGAAGAAGTGGAAGACTACATACAGGGGATGCTTGATGACCAAAAAAAGATAATGGGCTTCGGTCACAGAGTCTATCGCACAGAAGATCCTCGAACCAAGCACCTTAAAGAAATAGCTGGGAACCTATGCCACCGCACAAAAACCATGAACCTTTACAACTTATGCATTAGAATTGAACGTGTTGTCCACGAAAAGAAAAAGATTTTCCCTAACGTAGACTTCTACGCAGCCGTAACATTGAATGCCTTAGGTGTCCCCTTCCAATTCTTTACTCCGTTTTTTGCCTCAAGCAGAATATCAGGATGGACCGCTCACGTAATAGAACAATACAAAGATGCAGTTCTTCTTCGTCCATCATCAAGTTACGTTGGCAAATACGGAAGACCTTTCATCCCGATCAAAAAACGGTAAGCTACTAATAGTCTAACCAACCAAAAAAAGAACAGGGTCTAAGGCGAAACTAGGCAGAGCTTCTTAAACCATTATTGCTCTCAATTCTTATTGCGTGCTTCCTATATTCGTTACTTTTGGGTGCTGGATGCAAGATGAAGTACACCTTTTCAGGGTTTAACACTGCCCGTTTTCAGCTTCGATAACAAAGTGTTTGGTTTTACACACACATCAGTCATTGGATATAGCCTTCAATTATGCAAGTAAATCAGTCTGAGAAGATAACTACTTGGGCTAGGTCAAGGTTACACTGGGGGTGGAGGTCTTGTCCCCAGAACAACGCGTACGTCAATTGTTGAGCTGCCTCGCACTACAGTAAGAATTAGGCTTTGTCCTGGCAAGGTTTTCTCTTCGAGGTAACTTGCTAAGTCGTCGTTGTTTCTTATCGGCGTTCCGTTCAAGGCAATTATTATATCACCAACGTTCAATACGTCGTCTGAAGGTCCTCCAGCTGTGACTGTAGCGATTCTCCAGCCGTAAGTAACACTTGCGTCTATCTCTTGGGCTACGCTGTAACTCATGTCTTGTCCTGAAACACCCAAGTAAGAGTGTCCCTCGTAGGTTCCGATATTTATTAGAGAGGATATTTCTCTAAGAATGGTGTTTGATGGAACAGCGAAGCCTAAACCTTGAGATTCAGAGACTATAGCTGTTGTTACTCCTATGACTTTTCCGACGGCGTTGAGTAGTGGACCACCAGAGTTTCCGGGGTTTATGGGTGTGCTGGTTTGTATTATGTTGGCAATTGAGTAGCCGCCTGCGTAGTCTTCTTCCGTGAGACTTCTGCCCAGCGCACTTACAACGCCAGTGGTTAATGAGCCTACCAAGCCGTACGGGTTTCCTATAGCTATGACTGGTTCGCCTACGCGTAGCGTGGACGAGCTGACAACTTCGACTGGTTTGAACTCGCTGGCAGGAGCATCAACTGAGAGTACTGCTAAATCGACGTAGGGGTCTGTTCCCAGCACTTCGGCTGAGTAGCCGTTTCCGTTTGAGAACGTTACGCTTAAAGTTGACGTGTCATGTACGACGTGATAGTTGGTTATAACTACTGTTCTTTCTGAACTTTCGTAGACGAAGCCTGAGCCTTGGACTCCTGCGTCGCTGGTTGTTCCTTGAACTAAAACAACTGATTCTCGTACGCCCGCGTAGATGTCAGCTAGGACGCTGGAGTTCTGGTAGATGGTGATATTTTGGTAAGTGGCGTTTTGGATGAAGCTGAGGTTTGAAATTTGGCTCTGCAGAGCGTCGACTTTATCCTGGAGTTCCGTTGTTTCTTGAAAGGTTATGTAAACGGTCAATATTGCTCCAACAAGTAATCCTGCCGCGAATAAGAGTGCAAACACACTAGTTGAAGCCTTATTGTTAATGCTGCATTCTCGCATTTTTTAAGCCTCTATGGGAAATTGGAGGCTTTGGAAAATAAAAGTTTGCTATCTTCTGTCGATGATGTCTAATGCGTCAGGTCCTGTGCCTATTAGAACTATGGGTACGCCTGCTCTTTTTTCAACTTCTTGTATGAACTGTTTCGCGTCTTCGGAGAGGTCGTCGCATTTTCGGGCGTTTCGGCAATCGGGGAACATACAGTCAAGTTTTGTCATCGCGGCTTGTGTTGCACCATTTATCTTGGCGTTTTTTCGTGCTAAATCAAAATTGAACGGCGCAGAGCGCCTATTGCGTCCTGTTCCAGCGGCGGTTTCAAACCAGCCTCTTTTCTTCGCTTCTTCCATTGAAATTTCGCCTGGCATAGGTCCAGCGCCAACACGGGTTATGAATGCTTTATACACTATCAGAACATCGTCAACTCTTGTTGGTCCTACTCCAGCTTCGGAGCATATTGCTGCGGCGCCTGTGTCTCTTGACGTAACGTACGGGTATGTTCCATGGAAAAGCGACAGCATGAAACCCTGAGTGCCTTCAAGCAAAACTCTCTTGCCCGCGTCAATTCCGTCGTTAATTTCTGAGGTTACATCTGCAAGATAAGGCTTCAGTTCAGGTATGTCTTTGGCGAGTTTAGCGGTTCGCCTTGCACGTTCTTCAACGGCTGGTCCAA
>LFWV01000005.1 GCA_001273335.1 miscellaneous Crenarchaeota group-1 archaeon SG8-32-3
AGGCCCAGAATCCCCAACGGATCATCTTGATCAGTTGTTTGGGAAATGTTACCAGGCGCCACATTGGGTTTTCTCGGTGGTTTTTTCACGGATTTGCGAGCCTTGTCAGTAGCGCGTTGCGTTAGTTTTTTATGTTCCTCTTCACGCGCGGATTTAATGGATTCACGGATAGCTTTTTCCGCCTTAATGTGCTGCAATTTCGCTTCGGCTTTTAATTTCTTAATCTCCGCTTCGGCCAGCTTGCGCGCTTTCTCGGCTTGCTCCGCTCTCTCTGCTTCCTGTCGTGCCAGGCGCGCGGCTTTCTCGAGCTCGGCTTTTTTGCGCGCGGCTTCTTCGGCGCGTGCTTTTTGAATTTCCAGTTCCGCTTTTTGTCGGATTTCTTCAGCGGTAAATTTGGCTTGTTCTTGCGCTTGATAATATGCCATGCCGGCTTCGGCTTTCAAGCGCTGAATTTCTTCCTGAGCCCTTATGTTGGCCTCCTCGGCCGCTTTAAGACGCGCTAATTGTTCTTTGGTTTGCCGGCGAGCCTCCTCGGCTTGTTGTGCCCTGGCGGCCTCCTGCTGTGCCTTGCGCTCAGCTTCGGCAATCATGGCCTGCATTCTTTCCAGTTCCGCAGATCGCTCTTGCATGGCCTGCTGTTCTGCCGCTGCCCTTTCGGCATCGGCTTGTAATTGTGCCTGGGCTTGCAAGGTGGCAGCTTCCACTTCAGCGCGCAAGCGTTGAATTTCCACTTCTGCCTGCTTACGAGCTTCATCAGCCGCGTTGGCCTTAGCGATTTGCTCGGCGGCTTTAAGGGATATCTGGGCGATTTCCTCTTGTTTGTCAGCCAACGCTTTTTCGCTGTTTCGTGCCAGCTCTTGGTCGGCGGCACTAAGACCACCATTGGACTGCTGTTTGGCGAACAGTTCTTGCTGCTTGCGCAGCTTTTCCATATCCTGCTTCAGCTGATTAATTTCTTCTTCGGCTTGTTTGCGTTCGGCTTCGGCCAATCCGGCGCGGCTGGCTTCTTGTTAGGCTTTTTTTGTGACTTCCTCGATTTCGGCTTGTTTGTTGGCCAACTCCAGCGCCCTGGCTTTGGCCACTTCATGTTCGATTTCGGAGCGCTCGATTTCCGAAGACAACTGTTGTTGCATTTGCTGGCGCGCCAATTCGGTCTCTTCTTTTAAGCGCTCAATTTCCTCTTCGGCACGACGTTTGGCTTCCTCGGCCTCTAAAGCCCGCTTGGCTTGATCCGAAGCTTGTTTGGCAACCGCTTCAATTTCAGATTGTTTGGCCGCAGTAATTTTGTAAGCTTCTTCCACCGCTTCAGCGCGCGCCGCTTCAGCGATACGAATGGCTTGTTCTTCGATGCGCAAACGTTCTTGCTCAGCTTGTTCTTTAACACGAGCGATTTCTTGCTCAGCCAGCTTACGCGCTTTTTCCGCATCCTCGGCTTTTTCAGCCTGCTGGCGCAGTCTTTCGATTTCCGCCTGCGCTTCCTGGCGGGCGAGTTCTATGGCTTGTTGAATGGCCGCTTCCTGCTCGGCTTGTTTGGCCGCCAACGCTTCGGCGTGTTTTTTCGAAACCAGTTGTTCGGCTTCTTTACGGGCTAACTCAGCTTCCTTGCGCAAGCGCTCGATTTCTTCTTCGGCCTCTTTACGGGCTTGTTCGGCTTCCTGGCGAACACGATCGGCCTCCAGTTTGGCTTGCTCACGCAGGCGTTCGCGCGTCGCTTCTGTCTCTGCTTTTAAGCGCTCGATTTCCTGCTGGGCTTTGAAGTGGGCTTGTTCGGCTTGGCGGGCGCGCTGCGCTTCTTTTTCGGCTACGCGGTCCGCTTCTTCTTTCTGCCGTTTAGCCTCCTGCTCTAAAAATTGCCGAATGGACTCGGCAGACTTATGAGCTTCTTCCTGAGCACGTTCCACCGCGGCTTGCATTTCTTTTTTCAAGTTTTCGATTTCTTGCTCAGCTTGCTGCAGCGCCGAGTTAGCGTCTTGAGTCCGCTGCGCCTGTTCCTCGGCGAGGCGCATCGCCTCTTCCAACTCAGCTTGCTTGGCGCCGAGTTCCAGCTCGCGCAACCTGGTCGCCTCGCGTTTGGCTTCCAAGCGCGCCGCCATGGCCGAATCTTTAGCGGCTTTTTCGGCTTGGCGTTTGGCTTCTTCCAATTGCTGGCGCGCTTGGTCCGCTTCGTTTTTCAAGCGATTGACTTCAGCTTGGGCTAGTTTGCGTGCCTTGTCCGCTTGCTTGGCGCGGTCGTTTTCCTGTTGCACCCGGTGCTGCGCTTGTGAGAACAACGCTTTGACGCGCGGGTCTTTCATGGCCTCATCGGTGGTCACTGGCCGTGGTGGTTCTTTGCTGGTTGAAGGTAGTTCGGGGAGTTTCTCAACCGCAGCGTCTTTGTTGAGTTTAACCACGTTATCCACAACCGGGATTTGATCCACATTTTCAACGGCACCGTTACCGCGTTTCACATTAACCGGCAAGTTTTCCAAGCCGTAGCGAAGCACCACAGCGTCCAAACCTTGTTGGCAAAGTAAAAACGCCGCTGCCGCCGCGCGGCTACCGGTATTGCTGCAGACCACATATTGTTTAGAATGGTCGAGCTGGTCGATTTTAAGGCGCAGTTCGGTGACGGTGATATTCTTGCTGCCGGTTATGCCATTGCGGGCATAATCTTCGTAATTGCGCACATCCAGAAATACTGTGCGGGGATCATAAGCAACTTCGTTATAGTTAACAATACTGATCAGCGGCTCAACCAGCAAACGGTTAAAGTCGTTGCGCGACAAGCGCATCAAGCTGCCGTTTTCCAGCATGGTCACGGAAGCACCGCGCCGGTTATGGGTGATGATGGCTTCCTCGCCGAAGCCCTCACCAACGGTAAGCACCGCCAGTTCCAGTTCTTTATCTTTGGGGGAATGCTTGCGGCTTACCCGGCAACGGCCGCTTTTGATGATGTAGTAATAGCCGTCGTCGTCACCTTGACGGATCACAACTTGGCCGGCCTTAACTTTCACTTCCTCCAGGCGCATCATCAACGCCTGAATATTTTGCGCCGGTAAGCGCAAGAACACTTTGGACTGCAGAAAACACGTCATCCAGTCGTTTTCATCTTCCGGCGTGTCTAGCTCAGAAACATGAAAACCGTTTTCGTTGCCCCAGCTTAAGATTTCGTCGAATAAATTGGCATCTAAGGTCAATACTGTGATTGGTGTTTTGGCAGTGGCAGTGGCTTGGCGTGGACGCACCGGCACCAACGCGTATTGGGCTTGCGGGGTATCGGAGATGATGCTTTTTACAGAACCGTCACCGTAGCGCAGGTTGACTTGGCCGGCAAGTAAGAAATAAGTACGCGTGTCGCGCTCACCTTGTCGAAACAAGGTGTGACCCGCTTTCAAAGCCTCGACTTTGTATTGCCCGCTAAGTTTGGCAAATTGTTCATCCTTGAGCTCCCCAAAGGGCACCAATGTTTTTAGCAACTTATCGTCAACCAGTTTTTTTGCGGCTGTCATTTACGACCTCAAGATCCCTTACAATACCAATGCGTGTGGTTAAGATTTACGTGTTATGAAAGGCTCAACCGCTCATTTCCTGGCTCAGTTAAGCTCCTGTTTTATAACGGCTGAGGCAGGTCTTTCTTAAGCGCACTACCTCACAAAAAAGAATACAAAAAAGCGCTATTGCTAGGTTGTGAACCAGCTCACAGTTTTGCAGTAATTTATTGATTTAGTGATGGAATCTTAGGGATTTGAATAGCCAGGGTAGAAATCAGAGGACGTGGTAAACCAGCAACCGAAGACCACGAAGGAAAAACCTTCGTGGTCTTCGTAGTGAAATAAATATCAGGAGTTCACTTTCACCATGATGGAACTGATGTTGTTGGCTTTCATCAGACTACGCACTTTGTTCATTTGCTGACTGTCGTTAAAAGGCCCAACACGCACTCGATGCCACACGCCACTGTCTAAAGTAACGCTTTCAATTCGCGACTCTATGCCTAATAACGCCAAACCGGCTTTCATGCGATCGGCGGCTTGCATATCTTTAAACGCTCCGGCTTGCAGAAAATACGAACCTTTTTCGCTAGGTGACTGCTGCAGTTTTTCTTTGGCGATGCGGGAGGTGATTTCTGTTTCCGGCACCAACACTTCCATCTTGGGCAACAAGCTGTAGAAATCAAAACTCGATGATTTATCTTCTTTGGTGTCTTGTTTCGTGGAGGCTTGCGGTTTAGTGGCGCTGCCAGCGTTGTCATCCGATTTTGAAAACAAGCGGCTAATGTCAGGCGTACTACGCTCACTTACGCGGCCTTTTTCATACATGTCCAAATACATCAGCAATGCTACAAACGAGCTGATGGCAAATAATGCAAAAAACCATAACCACACTGGAATGGGTTTGGCGTTACCTATCATTTTGAATTTTGATCTCATAGTCTGCTATTGGTTTGAGTCTTGTTGCTTGCTGATTTTCAATTATTTAAGCCGGTCAATTGCTGAGTGATATCCGTCAATCCTTGTATCTTGGTTATGATGGCGGTCACAACGCTGGATGCCGTTTGGCCCGCCTCTGACACTTCAAGTTGATGATTATTATAGTAAGTTAAAATGCTTTCACACAGTTTTCTGTAATAAATTACGATGAATGCAGGCTCTAAGACCCGGCTTGCGCGATCCACTGTAATTGGAAACTCCGCGATGATTTTTAATATCGCCTGGAGATCTTGTGGTTTATTTGCCATGAGTATTTGAGTTAAATCGGCCAGTTCTATCTGTGCATCGTTAGTTGCACTTTGGAATAAGCCGTCGCAGATCGTATGCCCTGCGGCATGGCCTCCTGATAAGTCAATCCTAATCGCCTCATCACTTCTATGCACCGCAAATTGCCAAAGCAAATCGTGCCAACCCACGGTTTGCCTCACTTCACGGAAAGACACAAAATCCTCGGCCAGCGGCGAAGTATGCACTAATTCCCCGGATTCAAAAAGCTGTGGCGATAAAATGGGTTTTTCCAGCAGGACTATAGGAAAACCTAAACGCTGGGCACACTGCTGGAAACGTTTGATCTCGTTACCCTGATCAATATCAAAGATACAGATATTCAAATCGCTATCTTTGCAATCCTTCGCAAATACCAGAAAATCAGCCAACTGCAGCGCAAAAAGTGTCGGACTGGTTTCGGTGTGTAGCAGGATTTTTGGCGTTCCGGGCAAATTGAGATAGAGAACCCCAGCTTCCGTTTGCACCAATCCAGCCGACTCAAGTTGTCTAATTCCTGCTTTAAGCGCACTAGTGCCGGCTAAAGCACTGGTTTGCTGCCAATGACTCACGGTCAATCCGATTTGTTGCAGATCACTGGCGATATCCCGGTTGATGCCTTGTAAACCGATTTGCTTGATGGTGGACAAGGCCTCATCGCCCAACCACGACCGCATTCGAGCAAACCGATCACCGCCTGCCGTCAAAACTGCTGTCACTTCACTCGCGGCTACTGCCAAGCGGTTACCGAAGTTTCGATGTACAGTGGCGGCGAAATCGAAAATGTAATCGCCTTGATAACACCCTTCGATGTGAGGCACCTCTTCACCACACAACTCCAAATATCGCAACCAGATACTGAGCACAAGATTGTTGACGCTATCACCATAGTCGGCAAAAAGGCCATGGCAACGAACTTGAAAGCCAAATTGTGTCAACAACTCCACTTCCGCCTTGGCAAAGGCCAAACGCCTCGCTGCGGCCACCGTCAACGGTGTCACCGCATCGATGGCAGACACATACACAACCGCCTGTTTGCCGGCACCGATTGGCGGTACTCTCAAACCAGTATTGAGGAGTTGCATTGCCTGTTCACGGGTACGGTTTTGGTTCATCTTAGAGCCCGCTCAATACATTTCGATAGGATCAACATCCAACGACCAGCGTACTTTTCTTCCGGACTTAGATTGTTCCAGTTGGACCACCCAAGGTTTTAACAACCGGTGCAACTCAGATCGCTTGTTGGCCTGCAGTAACAGTTGCGCCCGAAACCGACCGGCGCGTTTTTCCATGGGCGCGGCCACCGGACCGGATATTAGCACCTGGGGTACACTCAGCTGCAATGCCAGACCTTTGGCTTCATTGAGAAACTCGTAAGGTTTTTGCATATCCACCGCCTCGGCCCGTAACAACGCCAGATACGAAAACGGCGGTAACTGGGCCGCTTGCCGTTCGGCCAACGCTTGCTTGGCAAAAGCCGAGTATCCTTGATTGATTAAGGTTTGCAACAAGGGATGCTGGGGATGGTGGGTTTGAATCAGCACCTCGCCGGGTTTTTCCGCCCGCCCTGCGCGCCCGGCTACTTGGGTGATCAATTGCGCCATACGTTCCAAAGCGCGGAAATCGCTGCTAAACAAACCCTGGTCGATATCGATGACACCTACCAAGGTGACATTGGGAAAGTGATGGCCTTTTGCCAGCATTTGTGTGCCCAATAAGATGCCACGTTTGCCTTCCTTGATGGTGGCGAGTTTTTTCTCCAGCGCGCCTTTGCGCCGTGTCGTATCCCGATCGACACGCACTATGTCCTCTTCTGGAAACAACGCTTGCAGTGCTTGTTCTATGCGCTCTGTGCCCATGCCGATGGGGATGAGTTCACTGCCGCCGCATTGCGGGCATTGCGTGTCCATGGGCCGCTCCGAGCCGCAATGGTGACAACGCAATCGATGCTGGGCGAAGTGTAAAGTCATATGGCTGTCGCAACGCTTACACTCCGACACCCAACCGCAATCATGGCACAATAAGGTGGGTGCAAATCCCCGGCGGTTGAGGAACAACATCACCTGCTGGCCACGCTGTAAATGCTGCCGCAGGGCGTCGATTAACAGATTGGATAAGCCGTCATGAATGGGTTTGCTGCGCACATCCAGTAGTTTGATTTCTGGATGCACCGCCGTACCGGCACGCTCCGGTAGTGACAAATAATGATACCGGCCTTGCAGGGCGTTATGCAGACTTTCCAGCGAGGCGGTAGCAGACCCCAAAATTACCGGAATATTTAACATTTGCGCCCGGCGCACGGCCACATCGCGGGCCGAATAGCGAAAGCCGTCTTGTTGTTTCAACGAAGCATCGTGTTCTTCGTCCACCACAATCAATCCCAACGCTTTAAACGGTGTGAATACCGCCGAACGCGTGCCGATGACCACACGCACCTCGCCTTGTTTCGCGAACAGCCAGGCATTTAAACGCTCCCGTTCGCTGAGATTGGAATGCATGGCAACGATGGGCACCGCAAAACGTCTTTGAAAGCGGGAAATCAATTGTGGTGTCAACGCAATTTCCGGAACCAGCACCAAAGCCTGTAATCCTTTTGCGATGATGTCTTCAATAACACGTAAATACACTTCGGTTTTACCGCTGCCAGTGACACCTTCCAACAACGAAACCGAAAATTGCTGTGATTCCTGCAAAATGGCTTTCACTGCAGCGGCTTGCGCCGAATTTAACTCAGGCACAGACGGCTTTTGATGATAATTGACAGTTAGCGCGTAATCACGTTGTTCACTAACCTCGACCCAACCCTTTTCAATCAGCTTGGCCATAGACGCCCGCCAATTTTCCACATGCTCTCCCAGTTGATCCGCTGTCAGACCTTGCGCATTGGATTTAAGCAACTGGGCGATTTGGGTTTGCTTGGGTGCTTTATGTAACTCGGAAAGGTCACAATCTGGGATTAAACGAAACAACTGAACGGTCTTTAGCTTGGCGGGCTCACCCTTACGCAATAGCACCGGCAACGCATTGGCTATCACCTCCCCCAAGGAATGTTGGTAATACTCGGCGGCCCAACACAACAACCCCAACACATCGCTGGGCAACAGCGTATCGTAGTCGATAACATCTTGGACTCTTTTTAGCTTCAGCCCTTCCACAGCGTGCGCCGGATTCTCAACAATAATGCCGATTTTGAAGCTATTACCAAAAGGGACTCTAACTCGCTGGCCTAACAATAAATCCTCAATGGCTATGCTCTTGGGAGGCAAGTAACTAAAACAGCGTCGAAGCGGTGTTGGGAGGGCAACAGACAACAGTGAAGGGGGATTTTTAACGCCTTGAGCCGACATGGCGCCAATTTAACACTTCATTATGCAAAGTTATAGCAGCCGCACCATGCTTGAGCGAAACCTTATTGCAGTATCGTTATCCACAAATCCTGTGGATAACTATGTGGACAAGATGGGGGGAGTGATGCCCAATGCCCGTCTTTATTACTGCAATGTTAAAATGTTCATTTTTTAATCATAGTGTAATATATCTTTATTATCAATAGGTTATGATCATTTTTGTGACTGAGTTAGGGGTTAGTCATAAAATTGTCATGTAAAATTTGTCGAACAACTTTACATGTGTATAAAATCTCTGTCAGCTATTCCCTTACGGCAAAATATCTGATATAGGCAGGCAACTTCCTACCATTGAACTCAGCAATTGAAATTTCAAGAATTTACGTCACAATACAGCGTTCCAATTCGTAGATCTAATATTTGGCTAAATTTTAAACAATGAATCCTCAGAAAAGGGCGGAGATTTTCGCCCGTCTCAAAAAGAACAATCCCAAGCCAACCACAGAACTCACCTACACCACTCCTTTCGAATTATTGATCGCGGTAATTTTATCCGCCCAAGCCACCGATAAAAGCGTAAACAAAGCGACAGAAAAACTGTTCCCGGTGGCCAATACGCCCGAAGCGATCTTGAAGTTAGGCGAAGAAGGTCTGAAAACTTATATAAAAACCATTGGTCTTTTCAATAGCAAAGCCAAAAACATCTTTAAGACCTGCGGGATTTTAGTCGACGACCACCACTCACAGGTGCCCACCAACCGCAAAGACCTGGAAGCGCTACCCGGCGTGGGGCGCAAAACCGCCAACGTGATCCTCAATACCGCCTTCGGTGAACCCACCATTGCGGTAGACACCCACATATTCCGGGTGTCCAACCGCACCAAAATAGCGCCGGGCAAAACCGTGTTGGAAGTGGAAAATAAATTATTAAAAGTAGTTCCGGAGCAATTTAAAAAAGACGCGCATCATTGGTTGATTCTGCACGGCCGCTACACCTGCGTTGCACGAAAACCTAAATGTGGTGAATGCATTATTGAAGATCTTTGCGAATACAAACAAAAGCAGTTTGACATTAAACACTAAGGAGTGAAATATGTTTTTCGGACAAGATAGGAATCAACTACGCCAAGTATTTTTCAACGCCTGGCGAAAACACAATGCCAAACAACCATTAGAACCTTTGGAACAAGTCATCGCCAACGTCATCGCCATGCACTCCGAATATCACCAATACTTTGCCGATGAAAACGCTTCGCTGGATCAAGACTTTCTCCCCGAAGCCGGCCAAACCAATCCGTTTTTACACATCGGTCTGCACATATCCATCCACGAACAAATCAGCATCAACCAACCGGAAGGCATTACGGGTATTTACAAAAACCTACTAGAAAAACACCAGGACCCGCACGCTGTAGAACATTTAATCATGGATTGTTTAGCGGAAATGATTTGGGAGGCGCAGCGGAATAATGCAATGCCGGATCAGGGCAAATATATGCAATGTCTTTCCAAGCTATAATTACGTAAGTTTGTCTCAAGAACTACAACGCGATAATTCGTGAGAATTTCTCACCATTTCCCACCTTCTTTATTAGCTATCGAGTTCTCGCCAAGACCAGCCATACACTCTGGCCTCATATAGTGATCTTAGGTTTCTTACCACTTTGGCTGGTATTTCCTTATCAGCTTTTTTTCTAAAGCACTAAACTTATCATGGTTGTTAGTACAAGAATGCCCGGTTTCTGCCGAAAGGTCTTTAGTTTGCATATATTCATATTGGTATTACCCATGCCGTAGATTTCGGGATTTTAATAAAGCGCAGTTTCAATGGGTTTTGAAGGGGTCCAATTTGGCATATTTCCTTCTCATTTTCAGCTATTGAATTTAGTGCACTAATTGTATATAAAGCGCTGAATAGCGCTTTGGAATTCCAACACCATCTGTGCACTTTGGTGGAGAACCAATCCCTTTTTGTCAACATCTGTCAACTTCGGCGCCACCATTCTCGCGTTCAAATTATGATCAAGACTTCCATATCCTAGCGGAGCACAAAATGACACTTCCCCGGTTCAACATACTCGCCCTACCACCCATTTTGTTTACATTTTTTTTTCACACGGCAGTCGCAGGCGAACTAGATATTCAATGGCAAGACAATAAACTAAGTATCAAAGCCAAAGGCGCTACTGTTTGCGAAATATTGAAAGAACTGGCAGAGAAAACCAACACCAAGATACGTAACGATAATCCGTGCGACAATGTGGTAAACCTTAATATTGAGAAAAAATCCTTTGACGAGGCAATCAAGAAGATTTTAAAGCACGATAGTTATGTGTTGGTGGATGATGACACAGAAAGAAAATTATTGGTTTACAACCGGAAAAATATGCAGCAAGGTAATGACGCCGACTATTCCTACTCAAGGGACACCATGCAACCTTATATACCGGAACCTGCTCAGCCGGATGCCACCTTTAACGATACCCAACAACATTATGAGCAATATCAGGATCCAAGCGCAGCCGATACCGGACAAACCATGGATGCCAACAATCCCGATCCGATACCATCCCCCTCGGAACCACCGTTTGCCCCAGATACATTAGAAAATGCCGAAGGTGTGCCTATACCGGATCCTAATGAAGCTTACCAAGATCCTATGGGTGGGCAATGAACGCCGAACTAACCTGATCCTAGATCTAGCATTTCAGCTAACCGCGGCACCTGGCTGATCAGATCAAGAACATTCAATTCACGCGCGTTTTTATCGAGCACTTGAGTTCCAAATGTTGTACTAACAACGACTACAGCATAGACATTTTTGCTCCCATACCACCATTTCGTTATTGGATTTATTTCTCTTATGATGGTTAGTTCTTCCACAGGAATAATCGTAACTCCCGCAAGCGTTATTACGTTACCTATACGCAGTTCATTCATCGTTTGTTCAACTTGGACATTGACCACAACGCGCTAATAGTGATCGGTGAGAATAAAAAAGCAAGAATTGTAAAAATCACTTGCAGCGGAACGATACGTATTGCTCCGCTGCTGTCCACGTAAACAATCTCTTTCTCAAAATCAGGTTCCAGGGAAACCGTTGAATTGCTATGGCTGGACAAGAAGACGGATAAAGGGCCAAAAAAAGCCCATAGCCGGCCGGTATCCGCCGGATCGTCGAGCCCCAACCTGACACGTAAATAGAAGCTGGCAATATGAATTGTTTTAAACACATCTTTTACAAAACGTAATAATCGATAACGGAATCTTGCGTTCCATAGCAGATTCTTTATCGCACGAGCGCTCCCCCGCTTGCCAGTGGCCTTTTTTACTGTTGTTGATTCGCGTGGTATATCAATTTGTTTCTGCTTGTGTGGCGAGCTTGGAATAGAAAATTTGACCACACCAAATAACCAGCGAACCGCAACATCGGATTGTAATTCTTTATACCTATGAATTTTGAATATAACTTCAAAGGGAATAGCAAGCACCGCAACAACTACTGCCAGGATTAACAGCGACAGTGTTAAAACAAAGAGCACGCAAAGCGCTCCCCATCAATCTTCTTGTTTGGTCTTTTGCGACGCTGTCTTCGCCACAGTTTCGGCCACTTTTTCCAGCACGGATGCGGTACCGGATTTTATCGGTTCCACTCTAACACCGTCTTTGTTGATAATAAGCACAGCTACTGGTTTCACTCCCCCGCCACCTCCGGTTCCGCCTCCGCTGCCTTCGCCTTTGGTGGGCTCTTTGCCAGTGCCACCTCCGGCTCCAAATCCAAAGCCGACACTGACTAATGGAATGATGGTGTTATCTCCAATGACGAGTGGCTCACCCACTACGGTTTTTGTGCTGAGCATACGCTCAATTTCTTCTACCGCTTGTTTAAACAGTGTTTCGACGCTTTCCATTTGTCATCCTCCTAGAATCGATTGCGATTGTGAGAATGGTACAGCGATGCTCCACGGATAAAAAGGAATTTGCTCCCTCATCTATAGAATGTTTCTCGGACGCTATCTTTGTTGCAAAAACGTTGATCCGGATCATGGCTAGTTTTTATGCAATCTGCTAAAAAGTTCGTCAGATTTTTTAGTCAGGTTGATTAATTGCCTGTTGCTAAATCGGTTCTGAATTACCCCGTGGGAGATTAAGAAATCGAGCATTTACGCGGGGACTTTCGTGTCAAAACTTCTGTAAAGACTAAAGGAGATATATCATGAAAGTTCAAGAGCTTATGACGACACCCGTGGAGTTTATCGCACCCACCAAATCCCTTAAGCAAGCGGCCCGCAAAATGAAGGAGTTGAATGTGGGCTATTTACCAATCGTTGAGGATGGCAAACTGCTTGGCACCATTACCGATCGCGATATCACCTGCTATGCAGTGGCCATTGGCCGCAGCCCTGATGAGACCGAAGTGCAAAGATGCATGACCCGAGATTTGGCCACATGCTTTGAGGATCAAGATATTTCCGAAGCCGCGCGCATCATGGAGGAATTGCATATCCGGCGTTTGCCGATTTTACACCATGATAATACGCTGGCAGGTATCTTAACCGTGGACGACCTTGCGCGCGGCTCTCATGATCTCGCTGGCGCTGTATTGGAAGCGGCAATCCCAATTCATTAATACGACGGAGGAGATAACCAATGAAAACGCAAGACATTATGACTTCTCATGTTGAAACCATTACCCCAACGGAATCTACAAAGGATGCGGCTGTTAAAATGCGCAATTTGCATATCGGCGCTTTGCTGGTGGTGGATGCCGGGCAATTGGTAGGCATTATTACCGACCGGGATATTTGCTGCAAAGTGATTGCCACTGGCCGAGACGCAGTGATGACTCAAGTCAAAGAAGTAATGATCACCGATGTCACTACTTGTTTTGACGATCAGGACATTACGGATGCTGCAAAGATCATGGCGGAGCGCCATGTGCGTCGCGTGCCCATATTGCATCACGACAACAGCTTAGCTGGATTACTATCTATTGATGATTTGGCGAGAACATCGCACGATCTGGCCGGCACGGTGTTGGAAGCAAATAGACCGATCCACTGATCTGCGAACGTTGGGTTACGATGCGCGCAGGCCTCGGGATTGAATCCTAAAATAAGCAAGCGCGCATCTCTTGTGCCCTTTGAGTAAACCCAACCTATAAAGGGTTTGTTTTTTTTCGGCGAGGATGTGTTATTACTTTTTAATGCTTCTTGCCGATTAATTCGATTTGATAGCCATCGGGATCTTCGACAAAGGATATGATGGTAGTACCCGCATTCATGGGCCCGGCGTCGCGGATGATTTTACCGCCGCGATTACGTATTGCTTCTGTCGCCTGATAAACGTCATCCACTTCCAGGGCGATATGGCCGAAACCATTGCCAATATCGTAGCGATCCTGACCCCAGTTGTAAGTAAGCTCGATGACAGTATTGTCAGCTTCGTCACCATAACCAATAAAGGCCAGGGTAAATTCACCGGCCGGGTAGTCTTTACGGCGCAGCAACTTCATGCCCAGCACTTCAGTATAGAATTTTATGGATCGGTCCAGATCGCCGACACGTATCATGGTATGTAGTATTCGCATAAGATACCTTAACTTAAAGATTAACTAACCACTTGCACTTTATTGGGTTTGTGCTTGGGTTTCTTGTGTTTCTGGATATCCGGCCATATGGGATGGGGTTTGCCCAGCTGGTAGCCTTGCACGTGGTCCACTCCCAGATGGATCAATTGTTCCAGGGTTTCTTCGGTTTCGACATATTCGGCGATAGTTTGCACGCCCATGGTGTGACCGATTTGATTAATGGAACTCACCATGGCGTGGTCGATGTCGTCGTTGACCAGATCTCGCACGAAACTTCCGTCGATTTTCAGATAATCGACAGGTAGGTTTTTCAGATACCCATATGAGGAAAATCCACGGCCGAAATCATCCAAGGAAAAACGGCAGCCCATGCCGCGTAATATAGACATGAAACGCGTCGCGCTGATGAGGTTGGAAATCGCAGCGGATTCGGTAATTTCAAAACAAATCTTGTCCGCCGACACTTTAGTCTTATCCAAGCAATCGACAACAAATCCGAGAAAATTGTCATCATCAAGGGATTGCGCCGATAAATTGATGGAGAGCATGCCGATGTTATCATTGTGTTGGGCGCGCTCTTGTAGAAGCTTGAATGTGTGCTCTACCACCCATCGGTCTATGGATGGCATGAGATTGAAGTTCTCTGCCGTCGGCATAAAAGTCGCCGGGCGCAGTACGGTGTCGTTGTCATCGAGCATACGCAGCAAAATCTCATGATGCGCAACGTGCCCCGGTGTTTGGCTAGATTGTTGTAACGGCACGATAGATTGGCAATACAAGCGGAATTTGTTGTCTTCCAAGGCGTTACGGATTTTGTGCAACCATTGCAGGTCAGCACGAGCCGTACCTTGGCGAGTCACATCGTGCGGGCGGTAGACTTGCACACGATTTTTTCCCTTTTGTTTGGCAACATAACATGCCGAATCAGCAACACGCATAAGCTCCGCCACATCATGGCTGGCCGAAGAAATCGGCACCAAACCAATATTGATGGCAATATCGATTTTTTCGTGATTGTGCTGATACGACAACGTGGAAACATGCTGACAAACAGTCTTCACCGTTTCATAGGCGTCATCCAAAGAACACTTGCGTAAAAACACACCGAACTCATCACCACCCAAGCGGGCCAACACATCGGTTTCTCTAACGTGGTCACTCAGCGTCAGCACCACCTGTTTGAGGATTTGGTCACCCACTTCTTTGCCGTGAATTTCGTTGATGCGGCGCATGTTGACCACATCCACATAACACAGAGCATGCTGACTACGGTCTTTTTTCGATAGAGCAATGGCTTTACTTAGCTGTACTTCAAATTTACCTCGGCTAATAAGGCGGGTCAGCAAATCATAATCGGGGCTTTCCCCGCTTTCGGTAAGTGCAGCTGATGCCGCAGTTTTCTTGAATATAATCGCCCCGCCGATAATCACCCCTTGGTTGTCACGGATGGCGGTAATGTTCTGCTCAATATCCACCTCGGCCGCATCGCGGTTCACCAATACGCTTTTGGGTATTTCCGACTCCAGATCGATATCACGGGCACGGCGCTGGATAAAGTTGTCCAAGGTTTTACGATTATTTTTATCCAATACATGGTATACATCGGCGAGCAACAATCCTTTGGCATCGGCCAGTTGCCAACCGGTTAGACTTTCAGCGGCCGGATTGAGGTATTCGACGACACCTTTGCTATCCATGGTGATCACCGCGTCGCTGATATTACTAAGTATCTTTCGTGCCAGAATGTTATCCGGTTGTAAGCTTTTTACTTGAGTATCCTGCTCGGTGATATCGTTGCCGATACAGCTCACGCTAACTATGTTTTTCTGATTATCGCGAATAGGCGCTACCGTCCATGCTACGGTGCGGATAAGGCCATCTTTGGTTTTTACCCGATTGCTGATGTGTTGGGTTCGGCCAAGTGATTGTGCTTTATCGAGTATGGCGAACTTTATGGCTGTAGGAATGATTTGATCTATCTTATCGGCGAACGCCGCGCGGGCCGCTTCGTTGGCGAACTGCACTTGTGCGTTTCGATCCAAACGCAAAACATAGCTGCCGCTGTTTTCGACCAACGCACCATAGTCTTCTTTACCAACGCTGCAATAAGTCGCTTCACTGAATACAAACAACTTGCCATACATGCGCCCATCATCGAACACCGGAATAGACATGTAAGAGATGGGAATGACTTCGCCAGAACGCTTAGAAATACTGGCGCCCATTTGCAAATGTGAACACGACACACTGTTCAAGGCGGCGCACCTGGATGTACCCAGCGAAGCGATAGAATTCATTTTGAACTGGGTGGTTTGGACAAAATTTTCGTCGGCCAATTCGGCAAGCGTCCAACCCAGGATTTTCTCGGCAGTGTCGTTTAGATATAACAGTCGGTTTTTGTAATCTAACGCAAACGCCCCCTCTCCGGGAGCGGTATCCAAGGTATCGAGTTGCTTTTTATTGACACCTTTAACGATATTCAATTGGTTTTTGTGCACTGGCAGTCACCCAAAATTCTTGTGATGTTGGCGGGCGGTGTAGACAACCACCAAACATATTGGAAACCGTGTCTTAGAAACCATGTTTAAGAAAACAGGTTTTGAGAACCATATTCTTCGATGGCAACAATACTCTTTATCCGTATTCGTGATATAAAAATCGCTCAGAAATATTATTTTGGATAAAAAACGTATCGGCTATTTAAGAACAATTATCGTTTGGATGCAATACGCAATCGCAACGCATTCAATTTGATGAATCCTTCGGCATCTTTTTGATTGTACGCGCCGGCGTCCTCCTCAAAAGTGGCGATATTGGTATCGAATAAACTGTCGGTGCTGGAATCACGTCCCAGTATGGTGACATTGCCTTTATACAAGCTAAGCCTTACCTGGCCATTAACCCGGGTTTGGGATTCATCAATCAATGCCTGTAGCATTTTACGCTCGGGGCTCCACCAGTAGCCGTTGTAAATCAAACTGGCGTAACGTGGCATGAGTTCGTCTTTCAAATGGGCCGCCTCCCGATCCAGCGTAATAGACTCTATGGCGCGATGGGCTTTGAGCATCACCGTGCCGGCGGGGGTTTCATAACAGCCTCGGGATTTCATGCCCACATAACGGTTTTCCACAATGTCTGCCCGGCCCACACCATTGGCGCCGGCTACTTTATTTAGGTGCTCCATCACTAGCGCCGGCGACATGGTTTTGCCGTCCACGGCGACGATATCCCCATTGGCATAAGTCAGCTCGATCACTGTAGGCTCGTCGGGCGCTGCTTGGGGGGAGACGGTCCAGCGCCACATGTCTTCTTCGGCTTCGGACCAGGGGTCTTCCAATACGCCGCCTTCGTAAGAGATATGCAGTAAGTTGGCGTCCATTGAGTAAGGTGAGGATTTGCCCCGTTTTTGTTCGATGGGTATGCTATGGTTTTCCGCGTATTCCATGAGCTTCTGGCGAGAGTTCAGATCCCATTCCCGCCAAGGTGCAATCACTCGTACGTCGGGTTTGAGGGCGTAATAACCTAATTCAAAGCGCACTTGGTCATTGCCTTTTCCCGTAGCACCGTGCGCGACGGCATCCGCGCCCGTCTCATTGGCTATTTCCACTTGGCGCTTGGCAATCAAAGGCCGGGCAATGGATGTGCCCAATAGATATTCACCTTCATACAACGCGTTGGCGCGGAACATGGGGAACACAAAATCACGGGCGAACTCTTCGCGCAAATCATCGATATAGATTTCCTTGACGCCCATGGCCTGAGCTTTGGCCCGCGCGGGTTCCACTTCTTCACCCTGGCCAATGTCAGCGGTGAAAGTGACAACTTCACAGTCGTATTGTTCGCGTAACCATTTGAGAATGATGGAGGTGTCCAAGCCGCCGGAATAAGCCAATACCACTTTGTTTACTTTATTCTTACTCATTTTATTAATTCTCTATGATGATTTGGGTAGACAATGAAATGAGAGCGTGTTGTATAACAACACACGCTATTGCAGCAACTTTACAACGAAACAGCAAAAAGCGCTATTCTAAGTGATCGACCAATACACCTGTGGTTTGGCGCAAACGCAAACTCATGAGGCGGGCAATCTTTTTCAGGATCTTAACGCCCAATACCGGATGCTCTTCGGTTAAGCGCTCAAAATTATTGCGGGTGATCAATACCAACTTTGTCAGATCTTTTGCGGTGGCAGTCGCTGAATAGGGTAAATCATCCAATAGCGACATCTCTCCCATGGTTTGGCCAGCACGCACCGTGGTGACAACTTTGCGTTCGCCTCCACCGGTGTCTTTAAGAATGTTCACTTTGCCTTCCACGATTAAGCACATATATTGTCCTTTCTCTCCTTCGCGGAACAGGGTGGCGCCTGGCTGCACCTCGTAGGCATGGGTGTAGCTGGCTATATTCTGAACTTCGGATCGGGAAAAATCGGCAAACATGCGTGAACTCTCGATCATTTGACACAATTCCTCTTTGAATGACTCGCCTTCACCGATCAACTGCAGGGGGCTTTGATATTCGTTTTTGGACATAGGAGTTTAGAGTTAGTTATTAAACTGCGCTGGTAGTATTTGATCTTTAATTATAGTAGCAAAGATTTAAAACGCACCCTGCTTAAAAACAGTGCCGAGTGCACATTTTTAATAACTGGCGAGAGCGAATACGCCTGGGGGCAGTGGGAAAGAAATCCCAGAAGCGCCTTGATCATTGCCGCGCTCCTGAGATTTGTTGTGATTTTTTCTTGCTGCGACGCCTCCTAACTTGCACCATTCAAGCTTTGCGGCTCAATATCTGGTTTTTAAAGCATCAACTCTTCTTCGGCGCATAGATATCGGTACAAGTGCCTTCAACCACTTCCGCTGCGAAGTTAAACGTTTCGGAGAGTGTCGGGTGCGGATGTATGGTCAAAGCGATATCGTGGATATCAGCACCCATTTCCAGCGCTAACACCGCTTCGGCGATTAACTCGCCGGCGTTGGGCCCGGTCATGGCGGCGCCAACGATACGATGGTTTTCATCAAACAGAACTTTG
>LFWV01000006.1 GCA_001273335.1 miscellaneous Crenarchaeota group-1 archaeon SG8-32-3
TCGCTTATTTTTCCCCATGAAACCGCTTCTCTTGGTCTCGCGCCGGAGAGGCTGCCGTCCCACTCGTCAGCAGTGCTCACGTACACAACGTAGTCCAAACCGTCTTTGAACTGGTTCCACCATATCGTATGGTGCTTCGAGATTCCTCCGCCGACAATTAACGCGCCAGTTTTTTTCGCTGTGAAAATTAATTCGCTTAATTCTCCCTCATCTTTCAGCAAATTAAGTTTTAGGTCGTGGTCTTGGCTGAAAAGCCACGTTTGATAACCAACAGCGCCATCAGTCATTCCAGGAACGAAGACTGGTATGTCGTTTTTGGCTGCCCAGTACAGAATTGAGCTGTCATTGCAGCAGCGTAAGCCTATTTCTCGGCACAGTTGGCTACCTGTAACTTCTTTTATACCCTTTTTCCAAAGGCTCTCCAGCAAACCTTGAATTTTCTCTTCTATTATTGTACCGTAACTGTCGTTTGGAACCAGCACGTTGCCTAGGCGGTTTATGCCTTTCTCGTGAAGTTTAGCGTCGTTCATGATGAAGGAACCCTTGTAATATTTTCTCCAGCACCTCGCCATATCATGGTCCAGCGTCCCACACGCCGTGATAACAACATCAACGAGTTTCCGCTTCACCAACTCTTTAAAAACGCCACGCGTACCCGTCGCCACGAGGTTTCCAGTAAAAGAAAGAAAATTAACACAGTTCTGGGCTTTGGACATGCGCTCCAAGATGTTTACGCCCACAGAGAGCTTCCCAGCGGTGAAACCCCATGCTTGCTCCATCTGTTTGACTAGCTCCTCTACCGACATGTCTTCGTGGAACTCGTAATCATTCACAGCGTTTTTCAGCATAGCTGTATTTCTCCCCTCACCTGTTTGATTGTTGAAGTCGGAATAAATATGTGTCGAAACGAACGCAAATAACTCCACGTCATTCAGATAGTAAAAGGTGCCTTTCCGCACAAATCCCTGTCTCTTGCGGTCTTCACAGCCCACATAAGAACCTGTTGAGAACCCACACGTGTTAAAACTCACTGAAAATACACAAGCAAGAAATTTATATATATCGTATACTGCTGGCAAACAAACTAAAACAAGAAAAAAAGAAGGCTTACTTTCAGCGGAGCTTCATCAGAATCATTTCAGCCGCTAAAACCATTGGGTCCCAAGTCTCATTCAACGGCGGCGCGTACGCCGTGTCTGCTTTAGCCAACTCGCGCACGGTCATGCCCTTCTGTATGGCAAAGGACAAAGCGTTTATGCGCTGTGTGACTTCTTCACCTCCTACTATTTGGGCTCCTATTATGCGCTGTGACTCCTTTTCAACGACGAGCTTAACTTTTATCGGCAAAGCACCAGGATAGTAGTCTGCTTTCGTTTTGGAGCTTATGGCTCCAGTGACCACTTCGATTCCCGCATTCTTGGCTGCTGCAACTGTTAAACCTGTCACTCCAGCTTCGGTTTCGAACAGCCGCGTTACTGCCGAAGCTAAGACTCCGGGGAACTGCGAGTAGGCGCCAGCAGCGTTTGCACCTGCCACTTTTCCATGTCTGACCGCTATGGTTCCTAACTGCGCACAAACAGTCTTATGTGTAATCAGGTTCGGTACTTCGGCACAATCGCCAACGGCGTAGACGTCTTTTATGGCAGTCTCCATTTTGCCGTTTGTTTTTATCGCTCTGCTTTCACCGAGCGGTATGCCTGCGTCAATAGCTAGCTTAGTGTTGGCTCGCACGCCGAAAGCGCTGAGGAACAAATCAGCCTCTATCTTTTCGCCGCCAGCCATAATCCCTGTCACTTCATCGTCGCCGAGAAACTCTTCCACACGTTTTCCTGTGAGGATACATATGCCCTTTTCCTGCAGATGCTCTTGAACAATCTTCGCCATGTCCGCGTCAAGCATGGCAGGCAGAATCTGCGGCAGCATCTCAACTATAGTTACTTTCAAACCGCGCTCAATTAAAGCCACACCGGTTTCAAGCCCAATCAAGCCAGCGCCCATAATCACTGCTGATTTGGCTCCGCTCTGCACTTCTTCAAGAATTTTTTCTCCATCTTCCAAATTGCGGAGGCTCAGTACTCCCTGCTTTTCACAGCCCTTAATGGGGGGCATAAAGGCGTCTGCGCCAGCAGCAATAACCAGACTGTCGTATTGTAGCGACTCGGTGGTGCCTGACTTGTCGATAACGGTGACGACCTTTTCTTCAGTGTTAATAGCAGTCGCTTTTGTTTCAGTCTTTAAATTTAGCTTCAACATTTGGAAGTAAGCAGCAGGATAAACAATCAAGTCCTTGAAGCTGGGTATCTGTCCGCCTATAACGAAGGGTAAACCACATCGGGAATACCCCGCGTTTTTCTCCTGTGTTATCAGCGTGATTTCAGCTGCACGATCTTTCTTCCGCGCAGCCGACGCCGCTTCCACACCTGCAGCGTTGGCTCCAATAATGATTATTCGCCTAGCCATCAGGGTTCCTTCATTTTCCTTGATTTTTGTGCCATTCAACCGCTTTGTCGAAGTTCATCAAATCAGCTAGTTCAGCTTGCAGGTTCGCAGGCTTAACGACCACAAGCCAGCCTTTCACGTACGGGTCTTCATTCAGAAGTTCTGGCTGCGACTGGACTTCCGAGTTGACTTCCTCCACAGTTCCGCTTACGGCGGCAACTAAGTCGGATACCGCTTTCACCGACTCCAGTGTACCGTAAGGTTCGTTCTGCTGAACTTCTGTTCCTGCTTCTGGCAACTCAGCGTAAACTATCTCCCGCAGCTGCTTTTGCGCGTAGTCAGTTATGCCCATACGCACCTTGTCTCCTTCTACCTTAACCCATGCAAAATCGTTCGAGTAGTATAGCCCTTCAGGCACTTCAAAATTCTCCACTTTCACCATGCATACATCCCTCTAAATTGTTAGTAAAGTGGGAAGCTCAACGCTTAAAAGTTTTAATGACGTCTTTCCCCTTTTGCAAGGACTATTTAGCAAGTTCACCTATCTCTTTTGCCTGCAATCCAGTCCTCTGTCCACTGTCGCGCCTGTGGATCAGGCACCTGAATCGGCGGATGCTTAAACGCGTAGGAAGACATACTCAACAACGAACCAGTTATTTTCCTGTCCAAGGCTATTTTCGCGGCTCGTATCAGGTCTATGACTACACCGCCGCTGTTGGGTGAGTCTTCAACTTCAAGTTTAGCGTTTATCGTTATGGGGCGGTCGCCGAATTTTCGGCCCTTAAGCGTTATGTAACATATCTTCTTGTTATTTAGGAAATGAACGTAGTCTGAAGGACCGATTCTAGTGGGCAACTCGTACGGCACAAGGCTTGTAACCGCCTCGGTCTTGCTAACTCGCTTTGTTTTCAACCTCTCTTCCACAGTCATGTTCAAGAAGTCCGTGTCTCCACCCAGGTTAAGCTGGTACGTCTCGTCAACTATGACGCCGCGGTCCAAGCAAAGCCGCACAAGGCTCCTATGCAGTATGGTTGCTCCAACTTGGCTTTTTATATCGTCTCCAAGCACGGGCAAACCAGCATGCTCGAATTTTTCAGCCCAGTCCTTGTTTGAGGCAATGAACTCGGGCATGCAGTTTACGAAAGCGCAGCCTGCATCCATAGCGCATTGCGCGTAGAAACGTGTTGCTTCGCGGCTTCCAACAGGCAAGTAGTTTACAAGCACTTGGGCTTTTGTGTCTTTCAGGACTTGGACTACATCGGTGCTGCCTTCTGCTTTTTCGTCGTAGACGTTGAAGACTTCCCGCATGTGTGGCGCTACGCCGTCCATGATTGGAGCAGAAGACACCTTCACGTTCAAGTGTGGGACATCCGCGATTTTAACGACACAATTAGGTTTGGTAAATATCGCTTCGGACAGGTCTTTCCCGATCTTATCTTTGTTCACTTCAAAGGCGGCAACGAACTTCATGTCTCGTATGTGATAACCGCCGAAGTTAACATGCATAAGCCCTGGCACGGTGGTGTTTTCTTTTGCGTCTTTATAATACTGTGTTCCTTGGATTAATGCGGATGCGCTGTTGCCAACGCCTACGAGTGCTACACGGATTTCTGGCAAATCTTAAACCTCTAATGACCGTTAATAGAGAAGGCTTAATGTCTGTCTGCTCTATAACTTTTTCCTAAAATATCCAAGTTCTATTTGGGTTTTTGTTGTGGTGGTCTTCTCTAGATTACATTTTTTCTGGTGCCACCACTCCAATTAAGCTCAGAGCATTATGAAGCACTATCCGCACAGCATCCGTCAAAGCGATCCTCGCGTCGCTAAGCTCTTTTGGTTCAGCTTTTATGACTGGCAACGCGTTGTAGAACGTGTTAAACTTGTCAGCCAAAGCATTAGCAAAATCGGCGATTAAATTGGGTTTAAGATATTCTGTAGCTGCGATAAACGTGTCTGGAAAACTAGCAACAGTCAAAACCAACTCACGCTCCAGCTTCTCCTTCAAAAGCCCGAAATCTGCATTTCTAGGTTTCCTGCTCGCTTTACGCAAGATACTGCAAGCTCTAGCATGCGTATACTGCACGTACGGTGCACTGTTAGTTTCAAAGTTCAGCACCCTGTCCCAAGTGAAAATAACAGGCTTAGACGGGTCAACATCAACAAGCGCGTAACGAACAGCACCAATACCCACGAAGTTAGCGATATCCCGCTTTTCATCCTCTGGTAATTGAGGAGAACGTTTCAAAACCTCTTCGTAAGCTCGTTCAACCGCTTCGTCGAGAACTTCGTCGAAACTGATGTAGCGACCCCGCCGACTGGACATTTTATAGCCGGGAAGAGTGATGAGGTTGTAAGCAAAATGAACAAAGTTGTCAGCGTACCTGCTATATCCCAAAGCATACAAAACTAATTTCAGCTGCAACTGCGCCAGCGACTGCTCCATACCAATGACATTTACCACTCTGTCTGCGCGGTCAAATTTCCACAAGGTATAAGCAACATCACGCGTAGTGTAAAGCGTTGTACCGTCAGCACGCACAAGCGTTAAAGGTGGGACCTCATAATTCTCTCTCAAACCCATTTTGCCTTTGAGTTTTAAGGTGCATACTACTTTTTCAGCGTCAAACTCCAAAACTCCGTCTTCAGTGTAAACGAAAGGTGACGTTTTCAGTTTCTGAAGAACCTTGGAGACCCGGTTGCTCCACACGAAGTCGCTTTCCCAATCCCAAGAATCATACTGAACCTCCACACGGTGTTGGGTTTCCCTGAAACCTTGAATACAAAGCTCACTTACTTCTCTTATGAGATTCTTAGCCTCAGGTTCTCCATCCTCGTAAGCACGGTTAAGCTGGTTTATCTCTTCCTCAGGATTCTCATCTTCGCCAATTTTCGCCAAAAGCTTTCCAAAAAGTGTCGGAATTTTCTCTTCAAGCTCTGCAGCTATGGACGTCCACTCGGCAAGTCTCTTATTGATTTTCGCCGCTTCGTCAGAAAGTAAAGCTGCTTTTGCTAATTCAAATTCTCTTTTTAAACGGTTAAGCTCAATTAAACAGCAAGTAACAGTATAAATCTTGCCTACAAAACGATCCGCTTTTTCATCAGGCTTTGGCTTACCCAGCTTCAAGTATCCGTAGGCAACAACCGAAGATTGCCGCCCCACGTCGTCGATGTAATAGTGACGAGAAACAATATGCCCCCTACACTCGAGTATACGAGCTAAAGCGTCGCCTAACATTGGATTTCTAGCTTGTCCTATATGGATGGGGTGAAGCGGGTTAACGCTGGTGTGCTCAACAATCACTCTAACAGGATTATCTGTTCTAACAAAGCCATACTTAGAATTCAATTGCCCAACAGATGAAAGCGTCAAATCAGAAAACTTGCGGAAATCCGCGTAAAAGTTAACGTAGCCTCCGCCAGCAGCAATAGTCTTTTCAATAAGCGAAAAATCAGATATAGGCATCGCAGAGACTAAACGCTCAGCCAAGGCAATGGGTTTCTGTTTAAGCTTCTTTGCAAGCTCAAAACACAGAGACGAAGCAAGCTGCCCAAAATCAATGTTTGGAGGCTTACTCAAAGACAATGCCTCAACTCTAATCTCTGGAAGCGTCTTCTTCAAAGCATACGCTAACGCGGTTTCACATTCCTCGCGAAACTTGGCGAATGGATTTTCCGAAATCATCCACGTTTTTCTCCATATTTTTGGACGCGCTAAACCTTTAAGAGGAAGCGCTATTTTAATTTGAAAAACGTTGTTTATCTATGTATGGATGCAGTTGGAATGAAAACGAAAATAATTTTTTCAGAAAAAAGCCTAAACTACGGCGGTTGGCACATCGAAGGGCCTCAAAGACTGAAAATGGCTTACGAAGTTTTAAAGGCAAAAAACTACGAGTTCATAGAGCCCAACCCCGCATCTGAAGAAGACGTGCTAAGAGCACATGATTCCGATTACGTCTGGAACCTTAAGAAAGGCTTAGTTGAAGACCCCGACACGCCAGCTTATGACAATATTTACGAGCACGCACGTCTTTCAGCTGGAGGCGCAATATTGGCAGCTAAAATTAATGGTTTTTCGCTAATGAGGCCTCCTGGACATCATGTTGGAAGAAATGGTGCAGCTTTAGGTGTTTATACACGAGGATTCTGCTATCTGAATAATGTTGCAATAGCTGTAAAAGCCCTTAACAAGCCAGCTTTGATTTTAGATATTGACGGACATCATGGGAACGGCACACAGGAGATTTTCCAAGGCGACAAGAAAGTAGTTTACGTTTCACTGCATCGTTATCCCCATTACCCAGGCACAGGCGAATATTCCGAGGGAAACTGCCTGAACTTTCCTTTGCCAGCTGATTGCGGCGAACAGAGGTATCTGGAAACTCTTGACGAAGCGTTAGGAATGATTAACGTGGACAAGTTTGAGGTGGTAGCTATATCAGTGGGGCTTGATGCACACTTTAAAGACTTAGCATCTCTTGGCTTAAAAGAAAACAGCTACCGAAAAATAGGCAAGCGGATCGCCGCGTTAGAGAAAAACGCATTCTTCGTTATGGAAGGTGGATATGTGGGCGAACAAAACGGTAAAGATATAGACCAGCTTTTGAGAGGATGCGAAGAAAAGACTGCTTAGCAGTATGCAACTATAAAACTCGAAAAGTGGTTATGGATTGGTGAAGTAATCTTATTTTTGTCTTTTGGCGTTTGCTTTTTTGTTTAAATCTTCGAGTTTTTCGTTGACTCTCATTGATCTCTCTTCAGCTTCTGCAAGCAAGGGTTTCCAATCTTTGTTCTTAACAATGTTGGTTAAGCGTTCAGTTTCTGCTGGAAGCTTTTCGAGAGTATCATTGAACCTTTTTTCAGCTTCTTCGTCTGTGCATACGAGGTCCAAGGCTTCTTCTGGGCAGGATTCAATACATTTTGGCTCACCGTCGCAGAGGTCGCATGTTATGGCTATGCCCGTGTCAGAGTGAATCGTAATGCCTCCGTGTGGACAGGCTTGTATGCACCAGTCGCAGCCTTTGCATTTCTTTTCTTTTACCATTATAATGCCAGTTTCTTCACATTGAGACAAAGCATCTTCTGGACACGCAGTCACGCATTTAGCATCTTCACAGAACCTACACGCGAGAGCAAAATTGAACAGTGGAGTCATACGGACGACACGAATTCGTGAACGTATGGGGTTATAGGTGTCCCCCTCTTTTTCGAGAGCGCAAGCGTACTCGCAGATCCCGCAACCTGTGCATTTGCTTGGGTCAACGGAGACGAATTTTCTGGATGGAAATTTTGATGCTGGCATTAGTGTTACCAGAGACGATTTAACTATCTAAAGATTTCTGTAAGTTCTCGCGTTTTCACTCGTTGTTTCCTTGGGATTTTCGGGTTTATTACGTGAGGTCCCGTGAAAGCATAGTAGCGCTTAACTTATGAAATCAACCGAATATCTGACCTCTGCAATAGCGGCATAATCTTTTCCACAGGGTAGAGTGCCAACTTTAGCGGTCTTGAGACAAAAGGTATATCTGAAAGAGCGCCATCTGAGTCTTAGCACTAAAATAGAGGTCCCCAAATGCCAATATTAGACCCAATAAAGAAGTCTATTGCACAAAAGCATAGGCTGCACATGAAAATCTGCAGGGACTGTGGGGTTAGAAACGCCGCAACTGCATCAAAATGTAGAAAATGCAAAAGCAAGAATCTCAGATGGAAGAAAAGAGAGCTTGTAAAGTAAAAGTGCTTGGCTCAAAGAACATTCACTAAAGTTTCCATGTTGAAAGCTGTGTTTGCACACCCGTTCTTTATCAGAGGTATGACTTGTACAGCTACGTCCGTGCTTTCCAAGGCAGCTACACCCATTTTTACCTCTTCGCCACAAGCAACTCCAACAACGCCCTCATATGGGTGCTCTTTCAGGATTTTTAAAATACATGAGCCGCCCGGGACCACATAAACGTCATATCCTTTTTTCTTGGCGAAATGGTCTGCTTTGTTAACTAAACAGTCTTTGGAACAATGCGCGCATGTGTAGGAAGGAATGCTCGCGTCAAAGAATGCTTTACATCGGCTATCCATATATTTTCTGGAACAATGAGGAAGCAAAAGCGCTCTCTTCTGCGATTTTATGAACTTTCGTCTCTCTATGAGGTTCACGGCTTGCAGGTCGATGAAGTCTTGGAGGAGAATAATTGCGTCTGAGAGATTTAGTCCCGTGGCTTCTTGTATTCTAAAGTTTTTAATTATATCTCTAAGAGTGTTGAGAAGTGTTTTGTGCATGCCCTTTTGGTAGCTGACCCTAGCAATCTCTGAGAAGAAGAAGCGTGGAACTTTTGAAAGGTCGAAGGTAAAGTGATAGGGCATAACTTAAGATTAACGACATACCTGCTTAAAAAAATAGCTGTATTATTAATCAAGATTATACTTGAAAAACAGCTAATCTGTTCTTCTTTGACGCCTAAGAGATCTCTTAGCGTCTATAGCTCTTCCTGCAATTGTTTCACTTCAATCTCGAGTGCGTTGGCTCGCGATTCCGCCACTTTCTTTAGGCTTTTCAATTTCCACAAACAAACTCGCCCGCTCCGTTTCTAATTTATCTATCTTTTTTCGCAACGTCCGCAGTGTCTGCAGGAGACCTTCATATATCTCCTTAAGTTTTGAAACGAGATCGTTAACGTTTGTTTCCCCAGGTTTTGCCTTTCCATCCACTTTTAACTTGAACTTGAAATTGCATTTTGGGCAATCGGAAATTCCAGCTTTGAATTCTTGCATATTCTCTCTCGCGCTGGATTTCAAAGGTTTTGCAGTCCACTATTTAACAGCGGTAGATAATTTTGTTCCGCATTTTGGGCAGTCAACCAACGATGAACCTTCGCACTCAAGTTTGTGGGATATCAGTAGGGATTGTTTCTTGAGATCCGGCTATCGCACTTTGCATTATGAGCCGACATCTACGCTGGAAAATGTTAAAGAAAACTGAAAAGGAAGAGGTCGTGTAATCAAATACTGATTTGGAACATTAGTCTTTCAACGAGTTCTTTGTAGCGATTTCGAATTGTAACTTCAGTTACCTGCGCGATCTCTGCTATCTCCCTCTGCGTTTTTCTTTCACCTGTTAAAACAGAAGCGACATAGCTAGCAGCTGCGGCAATTCCAGTTGGACCACGACCTGAAGTAAGTTTAAGTTCTTTTGCAGCTGCCAAAATTTTATGGGCGATTTCTTCGACTTTCCCCTGCATTGTCAGTTGATTGGAGAACTTTGTTATGTACTGGCTAGGTCTAAGTGGCGGAATAGAATAGTCAAGCTCTTTAATTAGAAATCGGTAACTGCGACCAATTTCTTTCTTGTTCACAGTTGACGCCTGAGATATCTCATCTAAGGTTCTTGGCAATGCGCATTGTCTGCAAGCCAAGTAAATGGCTGCTGAAGTTACACCCTGAATCGATCTGCCGCGTATTAGTCTCTCCTTCACCGCTTTTCTGTAAATGACTGAGGCGGTTTCAAGTATGTTTTTGGGAAGGTTCAAATTATTAGAGATTTTTGTGATTTCGGATAAGGCAAAAGCTAAGTTGCGTTCTGTGGCGTCTGAAACTCTTATGCGGCGTTGCCATTTTCTGAGGCGGTACACCTGCGCTTTTTGACCAGGTGAGAGGCTTTTACCATATACATCGCGGTCGTGCCAATCAATTGTTGTTGATAAACCTTTATCGTGAATAGTGTATGTTAAAGGAGCGCCAACCCTTGTTCTCTTTGATCTTTGTTCATCGTCGAAAGCTCTCCATTCTGGTCCTCTATCAGCTATTTTGGCTGCTACTACGAAGCCACAATCCATGCAAACTATTTCGGCGCATTCGTAATCGCGCATTAGTCTGGTGCTGCCGCATTCTGGGCATGATTGGACTTTAAATGATTCAACACGTTGCGCTGATGATGACGGTTCTCCATGTTTATGCGGCTTGTTATCTTCACTCATTCTCTTTTGCTCCGTCCTTTTTTCGAGAGAAGCAGGTACAACTTTTTATCGGTTAGTTTTTTGGGTTCATTCGTTGCTGGTCTCACTATCACATACGGCGAAGATAATGGGCCTATTACATCGAAAATTTTCCCAACAACCTTCATTTTTTCGTTGATGACTGCCGATCCGATTTTCGGGGTTTTATCCGTTTTAACTATGATGTTCTGAGAAGGAGTCACATGAAGTACTTTACCCAATCTCTGCAAACACATTCCCCTCTCGAAAAACAACAACGACAACGTGATAGCGTATTTAAAGCTTTCTACGCGCGGTGATACATGGAGTTTTGAACAGTTTGCTTTGAGTGTTGGTGTCGCTTCGGACCAGTGGGTTCTCTGGTGCGTGGAAAAGTCTGCCCCTATTAAATAGGGGTTTAGATTCTTTGACGGCGTGCGATGCTGTTTTTCTGTGGTGCGTTAGCAATGGTCATAGGCTTAGGTCTACTCGTTTACTTCGAGAAGCTTAAACTCCATTGAGCAGTTCTCTTTTCCATCTTAGCCTTCGTTTCTATGAGCAAAAAAATGTTACATTAGATTTCCTAAATGTGAGCGTAGACACGGTCTGTTGTGTACCTTCCCGTCTTCATTTCTTCTTCTATCTCGCGCAATAACAGTATCCGTTTGAACGTGGGCGGGTGCGTCGCAAACAATTTGTTGAGTTGGTTCCATGTGGATTTTGCTTCTCTCTCCATTGCCTGTTGCAGTTCGCGCTCGTCTAAAACACCGTCCTTGTCCAAGTCGTATTCCTGCTTTTTCTTCATTAGCGTGCTGATTTCCTGCTTCGCAATTGTTGGATCTTCAATGTAGAAAGCTCGGGCTTCAGACGATGCTGGCGGCGCAATGGATAACCCGTAAGTGATTTTTGAAAGCGCGCTTTGCAGGCTCTTCGGAGAACCTGTTACGTATGCAGAGTACGCGTCCGCATAATGTTCGCGTAGTCGGCTGAGCCGCATCACGCTTAGGAAGGATATTATGTAAACTATGAAGGAGACTATGCCCACTGCTACAAGCGCTAACCCCGCGTTTCCCCCGTCGTCTCTTCTTCGTCTGGAGTATGATCCCCACATGGCTGCTCTGAACATCGTCTGTGCTACAATATATGCTATCAAGGGTAACGCGGAAAGCAAGGTCATCACGATGTAATCCTTGTGCTTGATGTGACCCAGCTCGTGTGCGATTACGCTTCTAACTTCATCCTTATTCAGGCTGGTTAACAGTCCTTCATGCAAGGCTAGTGTGACACTGCTGGAGGTTCTGCCGAAAACAAATGCGTTAGGTGTCTTATTGGGAACTATAGCAAGCCTAGCCATAGGCATATTGCTTTTTGCTGTGAACTCTTTAACAGTGGTTTCAAACCACGGGTTTTCCCCTGGTTTAAGGTAATGCAGCCTTGTGGTGGCTGTGATTATGACCGCGCCTATCAGGTACTGGAACACGATGAATAAGCCTGTGCCTGCCAAGCCAATTATCAAGCCTGTTACTAGGTCAAACTGGAAAAGATACAGTATCCCTATGAGGAAAGCGCCGAATATAAATGACGCTATGAATATGGAGGTTCCCATTGCAAACTTGAGTTCAGACAGCCTAGCCAAAATTGTGCGGCTCCTACTGGAATCGTCCACTGAATACGGAATTAAGTCTTTCTAAAGAAAAATGATTTGCTCGCGTTGGAGGTGACTGTTTGAAGCTGGAAAATAAGGAAGAAGGGGATGGTTTTAGATTGGGTATGCTCCGCATATTTTGCAGAACTGGATTTTTGTTTTTATGTAGCTTTTGCAGTATGGGCATTGGATTCCGCCATTGTCAGGGTAGACGTCCTTGGGTTTACCGAAGATTTTTCTAAAGTGCTCGTAGTAAAGTAGTTGCTCTTTATCTTGTATTTTCACGTCGTCTTCTGCGAGTATCTTCTGTTTTTTCTCCTCGAATTCGGGGTCTTGAATCATGTCGTCAAAGTATGTGCGTAGCACTTCGGTGCCTGTTCCCGCTTCTAAGGGCGCTTTCGATCGCCATATGACGTCTTTCGGGATTATACCTTCGTACGCTTTTCTCATTATCCATTTACCGTATTTCACGCCTTCGTGCATGTTAATCTTGAATTTGATTGGCAGCTTTTTAGCCCAGTCCATGAATTCGACGTCCATGTATGGTGCTTTTATGTTCATTCCGAGAGAATCTGCCATGGATAAGGATGAGAAGCCCATTTCCGCCCACATTTCTTTCTGTTTTTGTGCGAATTCCTCTTCGGATAGGTGGAACTGCCATGGGTACCCGAAAAGCTCGTCTAATGCGTCGCCCGTAAGAACGCTCTTGTAGCCTTTTTCTTTGAGAAGTGTTAAGCCTATGTAGACGGGCATGCTATTTCTGATTTCCATAGGATCGTACTTTTTCAGGGCTTTTACGACTTTTGGGGCGTTGCTGAGGACTTCTTCTTTGCCGAACATGTGGGTTTCATGGTTGAGCTTCAGAAAAGCAACCATTTTCTTAACGTATTCAGTGTCTTTTGGGTTTCCATGCTTGAAATGCATTGTCAAACAGGGGAGGTCAGGTTTGTACTTTGTTACTTCGGCGATTATGATTTGCGTGTCTGTTCCAGCTGAAAACATCATGGAGTCGCCCATGTTTTTTTGTACAACCTTGTTCACTAACACTCGAACTTCCGGCAAAAGCTTAGTGTATTCTTGTGGATCTAATGTCACGTTTTTTCCCTCGTGATTAACATTGTTTGCCGTTTCGCCGTATTTAAATCTATCCGTATGCATATAAAAGCCGAAAAAAAGTAAACATATGTATGAAAACTGCAGAAAATACTGAACATGCATGCCGAATATATGCTTTTCGACATTTTCTTGTAAAGCAGTTAAGTTTAAAAGTTTTCAGGCTCCGTTCTTACTGAAGATCTATATAGCAAACTGTATAACACGCGCTATAAGGTGAAGGGTTTGAAGGTAAGTTTAATTCACATGAAAGTCCGCGACTCCCTAAAAGGAAGCCTAGAAGCAGCCACCACAGCAATTCGCAAAGCTGCTCAGCAAAAACCCGAGTTTATCGCGCTTCCAGAATACTTCTCTGTTCCAAACAACATGGAACACTTTAACTCTGCAGAAAAAATCAGCAAAGAAACATACAACAAGACAACGCGCTTCCTCAGAGAAATCAGCGAAGAACTCCAAGATATCTACCTCTTAGGCGGCACCATACTCGAAGAAGACAAAGGCAAATTCTACAACACAAGTACACTATGGCGAAATGGTAAGCTCCTCGGAAAATACTGGAAAAGAAACCCAATCAACGCTGAGTTGAAAGCAGGTGTAAGCCGCGGAGAGAAGCCAGCCGTGTTCACAACAGATCACTGCAAAGTCGGCATGCTCGTCTGCGCCGACATGTTCGACCCACCCACCATAAAAGCGGTTGTTGATTTGGGCGCGGAACTCGTGTTCCTGCCCGTAGCCGCCATGGGTACGCACCCGCACGTGAAAGGTCATCCACTTACCGAGAAGCTTGCCACGGACAATGGCATCTATGTCGTGAAAGCGGGTAACGTAAGCTCAATCGCTAGAGGCGGAAGAAGTGCCTTCATCACCCCATGGGGCATAGAACAAGAAGCCGCAGACGTAGTCAAAGACTCAGTGATGACTATAGACTTCGATATGCAGAAACTCGCGAAATACCGAAAATCTCTGAAAAGATAGTGCTCTTTATTGAGCAGTCCCCATCAGCCCGTCATATTTAGATTCTATTACTGGGTCATTCTAGAAACCTATAGAGGTATGGTTTTTTCCTAGCGCGACTAGTCAGTAGAGCTTAGCCCAGTTGTCAACTATTCGCATCATTTCGGTGAATTCGCATTTCTTGAGCCATTCTCGGAAGTCGCCTTTGTGTACTGCGTACCTGCAAACTTGTTTCGCGTTTGCCGAGTCATGTACCAGCAGCAATACGCTCATCAGTTTGTGTCTGCTCAAGTACGCCACAGTTTTCAGTAGCGCATCCAGTTTCTCGTCAGTTGGCATTTCGGCGCTGAGCTCCACAACCACAGGTTTCTTCAAAGTCTTGAGGAAATCTCTTGCTAGCGTATCTGCCCAGTAATTCGTCAAGTAATCCCTCGAAGACAGCGGAACATGGAAGTAATCCACAAGTTCAGCTATGTGGTCGAAGTCTATGCCGAACCGTTCTTTGGCAAGCACTGGGTCGGGAAACATCTCCACCGCAAACGCGCCTTTCACCAAGCTCCTCGCTTCTCTGAGGAATCCTGTTATCTCTTGTGCTCTCCATTCTGTCCAGTTCAGTCCGCTTTGCCGCCACAACTCCACGCATCTCGGGCACACACAGAACTCTTCCTCTGGAAAATGGTAAAGGTTCAAAGTCACGCCTTCAACGTTTTCTCTACTCAGGCCTTCAACATAATCTAAAACTTTCTCTCGATATTCAGGGTTTGTAGGGCAAACAAAATCAAAAGGCACATTTATCTTCCTATTATTCCTCAAGGCCAATCCGTTCTTTGAAACCGCCACTATGCTTGGGTCTTCCCTTATGGCTTTAGCGTCACAGAAACATGTAATATCGTTCTGCATTTCTTTTGCCGCTGGAAAAACTGAGCCGTCTGCCCGTTTAGAATAGTACACGTGCAGGTCAAACCCGTCAACTTTCTCTGGAGTGTACGTGACCAATCCTATTTTCATGTCTGCCCACTCAGCGCGCAACAGATATATTCAAGCGACTTATTTAATTGTTGACTCACTATGGGGAAGCACAACTCAGTTATTCTGATTGATTACTCCAAATGTTCTCCTTGTTCCGGGCTTATCTGTATTGGTGTTTGCCCATTCGGCGTTTTGGAAGCAGGTACAGACGACAAACCCCAAATCGTCGATGTCGTATCATGCACTAGATGCGGCGTCTGCGCAAACCTGTGCCCCTTAAAAGCGATCACTATAAATCAAAACGAATCAAAAGACAAGTAACAGGAGGATGAATTTACGAAGCAAGTTCTCTTAGGCAATTTTGGAAAAGTTGTTCTGAAAGACAACGTGCTAGCTTTCATCTCCGACATTGAACTAAGCACTGTCAGCTCAGCCATCTACAATGGCGGCTTCAAAAAAGCAAAAGCCATACTCAATGTACAAACACCCGAGGAACTCAGCGACCGAAAACTACACGAAAACCCCCAAAAACTCATAATCAACTCCGCAAAAAAACTCGGAATCTCACATCATTTTGTTGGGATGGTAACGGCTGCCGCAGTAGACAAGTTCGCTTTGGTTTCAAAGAAACATGGTGACCTCACAGTAACCGTTGCTGCTACAGCAGTTGACCCTGAAGGCAACACTTGTTCTCACGCCGAAACCGCAGGCGAAACCATGACGGTTGAAGAAATGCCGGGAACAATAAACATAATGATAATAATAGATGGAAACCCAACCGAAAGCTGCCTAGTAAGCACAGTACTCACTGCAACAGAAGCAAAGACAGCGGCAATTTGGGAACTAGATATCAAAAGCAGATACTCAGGCGATGTAGCTACAGGCACAATAACAGATGCAATAATCGTGGCGAAAACAAACCGAGGCGGACCAATAATTTACGGAGGTCCCGCCTCAAAACTTGGCCAGCTAGTTGGATACTGTACAAGAAAAGCCGTGAAAGAATCCATAATGAAAGCTAACCAATACCTGCAATAAATATAACGAAAAACTCGCTTTCTAATATGAAAACTGAAAACCTTAAATAACCTGCAAATTATTCCGTGTACAAAAGTCATAATAAAATGGTGAGAAACTTGAAATTTGCTACCTTCCTATATCAACCCGAACCAGCTGAAGGCGTTGACATAAACTTCTATCGCATCAAACCAGAATCCGGAACAGTAGGAAAGCCTAATCCCAAAATGTACACCAATATAGCTGTTTTCGGAGACAACGCAATGGCACAAAAACACCCAGAGTGGATATCCGTTTCAAAGGATGGACCATCATTCCGAAGGCTGACCGCTCCGAAAGTTAACGGAATAAAACCTGGAAATAAGAAATACAATCTCCGATGGGATGTCTTGTGCATGACAAACCCCGAAGTCAGGGAGTACAACCTCACACTAATCGAGGATTGCGCTCGTCAGACCCCGGGAATAAGCATAAGCAGTCAGCACTTCGCTGACCACGGATTTTGTGTGTGCCCCCGTTGCGTGGAACTCTGGCGGCAAAGCGGGTTAAACTGGTACGACTGGAGAGCCCAGACAGTAACCGAGTTCTTGAAAGAAGTGAAAGACTGCATTGGAGGTAAGCCTCTATACGTGAACATGCTACCTGACCCAGTACTTGGCAGAGAAAGGTTCGGATATGATTTCGATGCTTTAGCAGAGTATGCTGACGTTTTCGTGATTCCAATGTTTTCTAAGGCTTACCCTTCTCCATGGTACTGGGAAATGTTAGCCAGAGCATTCAAAAGCAAACTGAAAAAACCAGTGTTCACCAATCTTTACGTCCGCGGACCAAACGACGACCCAAAACAAGTTCCAACAACCGAACAACTGTTAACTGTCGCGGTTCGCATAGCCAGAACAGGTGTTGATGGAATAATCTTCTTAGCCGAAACTGCACAGAGAATTCGAGACTTCCAGAAAGCCGCAGTGCAGAGCACAAATGTGCTGGCAGAGCTAGATGGTTACGGCGGAGATGAAGTTATAGACTTAGTTAGCAGATGGAAGTCGCTTTTCTAAGCAAATTCACAATTCTTTTTCCTCTTCAACGAAGTAATTCCACGTTAATTCTAATTAGAAAACTATATAATTAATCAAGATAATAGGTTTCTCAGCGACTGGTTAGACTGCTATGAAAGTAACCTTGATTAATCCTCCTTATCCGAAAAATGCTCATTCACATCCACCATTTATCCCCTTAGGCATTGCTTACTTGGGAGCGGTTGCCGAAAAAGCTGATCATGAAGTAAGCGTAATCGACTGCCAAGCAGAAAAACTAACACCCGATACCTTCCGCCAACGCATCAGCCAACAAAACCCAGATGTCATAGGCATAACTGCAACCACCCTCCTCTACAAATCAGCCAAAAAAATTCTCGAAATCGCTAAAGAACAACACCCAAAAGCCACAACCATGATTGGCGGAAGCCACGTAAGCTTCTGGGACGAAAACACCCTCAACGAATCTCCAAGCATAGACTTAGTTGTACGACGCGAAGGCGAGCTAACCTTTCTTGAACTGCTAGAGCGGGTGGCAGCAGAAAAACCTTTCACAGGAGTCTTAGGCACAACATTTCGTGCAAGTGATGGAAACATCATCCGTAACGAAGACAGACCCTTCCTGCAAGACCTAGACTCCCTTCCATCCCCCGCATACCATCTACTTCCCCTAGAAGCATTCCGCCGTATGGGCAAAACCATCTTCCCCCTAGTTACAAGTCGTGGCTGTGTTCAATGGTGTGATTTCTGCAGTACTGTTCGCATGTTCGGCAGAAGCTACCGTATGCGCAGCCCTAAGAACGTAGTCGACGAAATGGAAAAGCTTCACACCAAATACGGCGAAAGCCAATTCACCTTCTACGATGACGCATTCACAGTGAACCGTCAACACGTATTACAAATGTGCGAAGATATCAAAGCTCGCAAACTCAACATCACTTGGGACTGCGAAACGCGCGTCGACATGGTTGACGAAGAATTGTTAACAGCAATGTACAACGCAGGCTGCATAACCGTATGGTTCGGCGTGGAATCTGGCTCAGAAAAAATTCTTTGCCAAATGAACAAAAAAATCAAATTAGAAGAAACACGACAAGCTTTCAAGACCGCACAGAAAGTAGGTTTAATGACAATCGCAAGCGCAGTTATTGGGTTCCCAGGCGAAACTGAAGAGACCGCTTGGGAAACAATAAACTTCATCAACTCTCTGAACCCTGATGACATAGGCTTCTACGTGGCGACACCTTATCCTGGGACTCCGATGTATGAGCAAGTGGTCAAGAATGGCTGGTTGCGGGTAACGGACTCCGACTTTTGAGACGCCTCAGTTGAGTATGGAAAGAATCCGCGAAATCCGCTACAAGGCGCATCAAAAGTTTTACCTGCGACCAAGATACGTGCTTAAAATGATGCGAAGAGGCGGAACCTACGGCAGGTCTGGACTGAAAACATCTGCTGCATACGCCCTCAGAGCCATGCATATAAAACTCTCCTAGGTCCTTCTTCACAAAAGGTCTTATCACCAATCCCCAAATTCGTTGTGAAAATCTAAGAAAACAATATATTTAATCCAACGTTAGAGTTCTCCACTAGAAAAAGGCCATCTGAAATGAAGATTACCCTAGTTAATCCGCCCTATCCACCAACCGCTCATTCACATCCACCATTTATCCCCTTAGGCATTGCTTACTTGGGAGCGGTTGCCGAGCAAGCGGGACACGAAGTCACAATAATTGACTGCCAAGCGGAGAAGCTGACTTACGAAGCTTTTCGTGCTCGTATCGCACGAACACCGTCAGAAGTAGTCGGGGTGACAGCGACAACGTTGCTCTATAAATCCGCCATGAAACTAATTACCATAGCAAAACAAACCCAACCGCAAACAGTTACCCTGCTTGGTGGATCACATGGTACTTTCTGGGATGAAAACGCCCTCAATGAACATCCAAGCTTAGACATTGTAGTGCGAAGAGAAGGCGAACAAACCTTCGTCGAACTTCTCGAAAACCTTCAGAACCAATCTGACCTCAGAGGTCTGTTAGGCATAACATACAGAAACAAAGATAAAATCACCCGCAATGCAGACAGACCCTTCATAGAAGATTTAGACTCGCTACCTTTCCCAGCCCATCACTTACTGCCGCTTAAAAACCTAAAGCATAACGGCAAAATCCTGTTCCCATTAGTCAG
>LFWV01000007.1 GCA_001273335.1 miscellaneous Crenarchaeota group-1 archaeon SG8-32-3
GCATGGCGGCGAACTTGTTTAGGATTCTGCGTGAGTTTGATGAGGAAAACGTGGATGTCATAATTGCGGAGAGCGTTTCAACTGAAGGGTTAGGTTTAGCTGTTATGAACAGGCTTCGTAAAGCATCAGGTTATAACATCGTTAAAGTGGATTAGTTCTGGGAAAAATTTATATCGTTGGGATAAGTTTTCCGTGTAGAATTCAAAATATTGTAAATGGAAAATTGGTGATAGAATGTCTACAGGTGGAGGAAACATTCCCGTCTTAGTATTAAAGGAAGGCACAGGAAGAACAACTGGGCGTGACGCACAGAAAAATAACATAATGGCCGCTAAAATAGTGGCTGAAGCTGTGAAGACTACTCTTGGTCCATGTGGCATGGACAAGATGCTGGTTACTAGCCTCGGTGATGTGTCAATAACTAATGATGGCGCAACCATAATGAAGGAGCTAGATGTGCAGCATCCAGCGGCGAAGATGCTGGTGGAAGTTGCTAAAGCTCAGGATAACGAGGTTGGTGATGGAACAACAACCGCGGTGGTTTTAGCTGGAGAATTACTAGCGAAGGCGGAAAGTCTGCTGAATCAAAATATTCACCCAACAGTTATTATTGAAGGCTTCAAGAAAGCCAGCGAAAAAGCTCAGGAAGTTTTAGATAAAATCGCTATTCCAGTGAAAATCAGTGAAGATAAAACCTTGAAAGACGTGGCTGTTACTTCTTTGTCTAGCAAAGCAATCAACGTGGCTGATAACCACTTCGCCAAGTTGATAGTTGATTCCGTTAAACAGGTAGCGGAGAAAGTTGACGGCAAGTACAAAGCTGATGTTGACTTGATTAAAATTGTTAGGAAGCACGGCAAAAGCTTGGAGGAAACGGAACTTGTTAAGGGTATGGTCATTGACAAGGAAATTGCTAGTTCGCAAATGCCTAAACTAGTTGAAAACGCAAAAATCGCGTTGCTTAGTGAAAAGCTGGAGATCGAAAAAACAGAGTTTGACGCGAAAATCAACATTGAAAGCCCAGAACAGATGCAGCTCTTTTTGGATGAGGAAGAGCGTATGCTTAAAGAAATGGTTGCCTCAGTCACTAAATCAGGTGCTAACGTGGTTTTCTGCGAGAAAGGCGTAGACGACATGGCACTGCACTTTCTCGCGAAGGCAGGCGTATTAACCGTTAAAAGCGTAAGCAGCAGCGACATGGAAAAACTATCCAGAGCCACAGGTGGAGAAATCTTAGCCAGCGTTAAAGACCTGTCTGCCAAAGCTCTTGGAAAAGCCAAGAAAGTTGAAGAAGTCAAAATCGGCGATGACAAACTTATCTACGTGCGTGAATGCAAGAATCCGAAGGCAGTGACAATAGTCATTAGAGGCGCTTCGTCACATCTACTCGATGAAGCTGAGCGCTCATTGCATGATGGTTTGTGTGTGGTTCGGAATGTGGTGGAAGACGGCAAGATTGTGGCTGGCGGCGGTGCGCCTGAAGCAGAGTTGGCTAAGAATCTTAGAAAGTATGCTGTTAAAGTCGGTGGACGTGAACAGCTGGCTATTGAAGCCTACGCGGAGGCAGTTGAAGCTATTCCTTTGGCATTGGCTGAAAACGCTGGATTAGACCCAATTGATATCATGGTGGCGTTGAGAGCTGAACACGAAAAAACAGCCAGCAAGTATTTCGGCATCGAAGTCACCACAGGAAAAATCAAAAACATGGTTGATCTGCTAGTTCTCGAACCCTTGCGCGTGAAGCAACAAGTCATCAAATCAGCCACAGAAGCAGCAAACATGATACTGAAAATCGACGACCTAATCAGCATCAAAGGCAGCGATAAAATGCCACCGATGCCACCGGGCGGAGGAATGCCTGGAGGCATGGGCGGTATGGGCGGAATGGGTGGCATGGGCGGAATGCCATACTAAAAACCCCAACCTTTCCTTTTTTGTTCTTTGAAATTTTGCATCTGAAATATGTTCGGAGACTATATCCCTTTTGATCAAAGGGCAAATAGCTCTTGTAGAAGACCCATGACAAACACCTCTCTACTGGTTTCTGCAATGAACCCGTATTAGATTCTATGGGCTCTAAATATGCTGTGTCAAGAAGCTTGCCTCCCCCCAAGTTTGTTGCATTTCAGCTTTTGGTTACAATTTCAAAAGTGTATGTGTTTGTTGGGTTGCTGGGAAAGGAAGGTTTAAATAAATTATGGCTCACTGTCGTAGTTAGCTTCAAGCTTGAACGGATGAAAAATAGTAATGTCACAGGAATATCGTCATATACTTCGTGTAATGGGTACGGATGTGCAGGGTACCCTGAAGACTGTTTATGCTTTAACAAAAATCAAAGGAGTGAGCCTAATCCTCGCTAGTGCCATACTGAAAAAGGCAGGGGTAAACCCTGACGTGAGAGTGGGTTTCCTCACAGAAACAGAAATCAACAAAATAGAAGAAATAATTAAAGAACCAACAAAATATAGTCTGCCAACTTGGCTTTTTAACAAAAGAAAAAGCGCGGAAACTGGGAAAGATAGTCATCTCATAAGCGCCGACCTCGTGTTAAGTACAAAAAATGATATAGATGAAGCGAAGGCAATGAGGTCTTGGCGTGGATATCGCCACGCCTACGGCTTGAAAGTGCGTGGGCAACGAACAAAAACTACTGGAAGAGCAGGAAAATCCTTGGGCGTCAAGAAAAAGACGCTCCAGCAGAAATCTAGGAGCTAATGAAGAGGTAGGTTATAATGGGAGACCCTAAAAAACAACGGAAAAAATTTGAAACTCCGCGGTTTAGATGGCGCACAGATATCCTACAAGAGGAACTCAAGCTCATAGGTCAATACGGTTTAAGAAACAAACACGAACTGTGGCGCCACAAAACAATGCTCTCGAAGACTAGAGGCATAGCTCGCTCACTTATAGGCAAAACTCCTGAAGAACGGATGAAAATGGAGAACGAACTTTTAACACGTCTGAAAAAACTCGGCATACTAGCGGAAACATCAGTCCTAGACAACGTGTTAGACTTATCCATAGAAGACCTGCTGGAACGAAGGCTCCAAACAATAGTCTTCCGAAAAGGCTTAGCGAGAACAATTTTCCAAGCCCGCCAACTGATAACTCACGGTCATATAACCATAGGAAACCGACGCGTAACCGTGCCAAGCTACACCGTAGCGAAAGCGGAAGAAGAGCAAGTAATATACTCACCCCAAAGCGCCATTATGAACGAGGCGCACCCGCTACGCCAAGCGCTATCCTATGTAGCCAAAGAGCCTGAAATAAGACCTGCACCAAGAGGCAGAAGAGGCAGAGGAGGTCGTAGACGCTGAGCAGCAAAAGAAACGAAAAGTGGGGTGTTGTTCACATCTTCAGCAGCTACAACAACACGTTAATCCATATAACTGACATTTCAGGCGCAGAGACAATCGCCCGCACGTCAGGTGGAATGTTCGTTAAAGCAGACCGCATGGAATCTTCGCCTTACGCAGCCATGCGCGCCGCAACTGCAGCAGCCGAAATGGCTAGAGACAAAGGCATAACCGCCATACACATCAAGGTACGCGCTCCAGGCGGATCTGGTCCAAGAACTCCTGGTCCAGGCGCACAAGCCGCTATACGCGCATTCGCGAGATTTGGCTTCCGTATTGAACGCATCGAAGAGGTTACGCCGGTTCCCCACGATGGGACAAGAAGGCCAGGCGGCAGAAGAGGAAGGCGTGTATAGTTTTCCACTTTACACCTTTATTGACAGAAATATTGAAATAATGCACTAGCACTTCTATTGAACCGCGTAGTCATTATTCATAACCCCTTGTGGAGTGTCCCTGTCCAGTGAAAATAGAAGTACTTGAAAAAAACGAAACAAACCTTCGCCTAATAATAAAAGAAGCAGATGTACCGCTGATGAATGCTCTGCGGCGGATAGCACTTGCTGAAGTCCCGAGCATGGCTATAGACGAAGTTGTCATGATAGAAAACTCGTCTATTCTGCAGGACGAAATAATAGCCCACAGGCTAGGGCTCACGCCGTTAAAAACAGACTTGGACAGCTACAACCTTCCTGAAGAGTGTGAGTGCGAAAGCGAGTTCGGCTGCAATCTCTGTCGGGTAACACTTACAATGGACGCGGACTCTACTGAAGGAACGCGCATAGTCTATTCAGGAGAACTTGTCTCCGAAAACCCGCAGATAGTACCAGTCTCCGACAAAGTACCCATAGTAAAACTGGCCAGAGGACAAAAACTGAAGCTTGAAGCTTACGCCAGACTTGGAAAAGGAAAAACCCACGCAAGATGGCAACCTGTCTCAGTTTGCGCTTACAAATACTTCCCAAAAATAGAGGTTTCAAGCGAAAAATGCACGGGTTGTGCGAAATGCGTGGACATATGCCCGAAAAAGGTTCTCGCAATTAAAGACAACAAAGTGGAAGTCATAGACCTTCTGGCTTGCAATCTATGCATGGACTGCGTCGGAGTATGCACACAAAAGCCGTCAGCTATAACGGTCGAGTGGGAGAAGAACGCCTTTATAATGAATATAGAAGCAACAGGCGTGCTTTCCCCAGAGAGAATAATCCAAGAAGCCACCAAAATCTTAGATAAGCAACTGAAAGAATTCAAAAAACAGTTAAAGGCGGAAGCAAAGTGAAATACACAAAATCCACAAACCCTGAACTTATCCAGCTTATTCGTTTCTTAAAAAAACAAAGCAAGGAAAAAGAAGCTAAAATTTGGCGGGAAGTAGCGAAACACTTAGCTAAGACAAGGCAGCAGCGCGCCGCTGTCAACCTGAGCAGAATAAACAGGCACACACAGAAAAGCGACATGGTAGTGGTCCCTGGCAAAATCCTGGGGTCAGGAGCTATAGACCATGCGGTAACCGTGGCAGCTTTAACCGCATCTGAAAAGGCGAAAGAAAAACTTGCAGCGGCTAAAGCAAAATACGTGTCTATTCCTGAGCTTGTGGAAAAAAACCCGAAAGGTTCAAACGTTAAGATAATTCGGTGAAAAGAAAATGCAAACCATAAAAAAACAGGTTACTCTTGTAGATGCTGACGGGCTCATACTCGGCAGAATGGCTAGCGTGGTCGCTAAAAAACTATTGAACGGAGAAAAAATAATCGTAGTTAATGCTGAGAAAGCGGTTATCTCGGGAAAGAAGAAAAACAAAGTTGCTGAAGCCAAAGAGTTTCTTGAAGTTGGGGCTCCTAAGAGAGGACCATTTCATTACCGGCGACCAGATAGGATATTGCGGAAGACGGTGCGGGGTATGGTGCCGTTTAAGAAGCCGAAGGGAAAGAATGCCCTTAAGAAACTGAAGGTATTTATAAGCGTACCAGAAGACCTAAAAGATCAGCAACTGATGTCTATCGAAGAAGCCCAAGCCGCGAAACTGAACGGACCATACTTCACTCTTGCGGATTTGGCGAAAGAAATTGGATGGAATCAAGGTGAATAAACATGCCCACTAAGAAAGTACTTGTTGTTAGTGGAAAACGAAAAACAGCCATAGCCCGTGCCATTGTTAAACCTGGCGTCGGCAGAGTAAGAATAAACATGACTCCTGTAGAGATTCTTGAGCCTGAAATTGCACGCGAAAAAATCATGGAACCCCTCCTTCAAGCTGGGGAAGCCGTTTGGAAAGAGTTGGACATGGACGTTAAAACCTCTGGAGGAGGCTACATGGGACAGGCAGAAGCCGCCCGCATGGCAGTTGCAAATGCCCTGTTGAAATGGACAAAAAGTAGTCACATACGCACAGTCTTCACAGAATACGACCGGACCATGATTGCTGGGGACTCCCGAAGAAAAGAACCGAAAAAGTTTGGAGGTCCTGGTGCACGCGCTAAAGCGCAGAAGAGCTATAGATAAGGAGAAAAACTGCATGATAATCCCAGTTAGATGCTTCACTTGTGGCAAGCTGATAGGAGACAGATGGGAAGAATTCGCTCGAAGAATAAGGACCGGCGAAAACGCCAGCGACATCCTGGACAGCCTAGGCATCAAAAGGTACTGTTGTAGGCGAATGATACTTTCAAACGTGGAAATAATCGATGAAATTTTACGCTTCTACGAAGAGGCGGAAAAAAGAAGAGAAGCCCGTAACCTATACTAAACTCTGCAAGCCTTTTTTATTGTTTAAGTAGACAAATGTACTTCATAGTAGTTGGAAAAACGAGCTGTGTCTAATTAGGCTTTTTATTGAACCCACAACTCGAATCTAGGGCTAATGTTGCAGCTCTTCAACTCTCGTTTATAATATAGCTATGCAGTTAATGAAGGTTGAACATTTGCTTCAAGAGGGGGTCCAGCACGTAACGAACGCTGATGTTTTCTTCATCGGAAAATCCGTGGATACCTCCCTCAACCTCCACAAAATATGTTTCAACACCTGCCTCATCAAGCTTCGATATGAAGGATTCAGAGATAGCTATGGGAACGGTGCTGTCCCTAGTTCCGTGGGCAATAACAAACACTGGGTCATCTGCTGTGATATATGTTGCAGGCGAAGCCTCTATCCATCTACTTTGATTCATCTCATATGTCACATCACCCAGAAACTTCTCCACGAGACCATACGGATTAAAGCTCGAACCTCGTTCTCCAATGAACTGGAGGTCAGTAGGACCATAATAATCTATCACGAGACAAACACGGCTGCTTATCGTCAACTTGCCCTCTATTCCTGCCAGAAAAGACTCGTTTCCTGAGAGGGTACCCACGAGAGAGGCCAGATGTCCGCCCGCACTATCTCCCATCACAGCAACTCTCTCAGGGTCAATTCGGTACTGTGCAGAATTCTCTCTGATGTGGCGAATAGCGAGTATGATATCTTGGATAGCCTGTGGCCAAGATGAATTATTTTGAGTAGTGAGAGTATAATCGATAGAGAATCCGGCGATTCCTCTTTTAGCGTAGAATGACCCTACAATATTGTAATTTTCTCGGCTTCCACTCGTCCATCCACCGCCGTGTATGTAAACAATAGCGGGAAAGGGACCGTCACCTTCTGGAACATATACGTTCATCAAGTGATGTGGGTTTGAGTCCTTTGCGTACGGTATGTCTCTCTGAATTGTGGAGTTAGTGATTTCTGTAATAAAGTTCCCGTCTGGGGTTTCGACTGCAAGCTTAATGGTTTCTAGACTTATCTGAATTATCAGAATGCTTGTGCATAAAATAAGTACACAGAGCATTACCCAGATTTTCCTCAATCTATTTCCCTCTGCCAATATACATGATTTTGACTCCTGTCACGCCAATAGGTGATTACTCTTCTTTGATTCTGTATTCCGCTGCGGCGTGCCAAATTGTTTCAAAGAAGCTTTGAACTATTTCTGCGAAGCTAAGGTTGGTTGACCAAAGAGCTGGTGACTCTAATGCGATGCGAGTTGGAAAGTGTGCCATGAAGATTTCTCTCCTGTCATATATCCCTAATCTTGCGTTGGGCGTGTATGTAACAGTCTTGAGCTCAAAATTAGGATTCTTCGTGAGAGTTTGCAAAACTTCTGACAACGAGTTTGCGTCTTCAGGGTAATCTATTATCCATCGAACTTTGACACCTTTTTTCAAGGCTTTCTCGATTTCTTCAGAGAGGACAAAAAATGTTCGAGCAAATGCCTTTAATGAAGATATAACATCTATGCTCTTTTTGCTATCTTCAATTGCCTTTTTGAGTCTGCGCGTAAGTGCCTCTCTTTCAGGAACCAACACATATTGAGCTTCTTCATCATGTGTGCTTTTTTGTTCGTTTTCTTTGAACTTTTGGATCAGCTCGTCCGCGTCCTTTTGCAAACTAAAAAGCGCTTTAGCCTTACGTTCCATTAAAATTTCAATGCTTTCTTCCAGCGGAACGGCTTTGAACTCGGTTGGAGCTTCTAATATTTTTTCGAGTATTCCAATTTCTCGCAGCTCTGTGAGTATTCGGTAGATATCCTGCCTAGCAACCTTTGAAGTCTTCCACAGTTTTCTCGCGTTTGCCTTGCCCATCTTGGCAAGAGCAAGGTAAACTTTTGCCTGAGAACCTGTAAGTCCTAATTTCTTCAAGATCTGTATGTCTTCGTGCTTCACTAGCATTTTCTCTCCAGAGACGCGGTTTTACTAAATGGTGAAGATTTGCTAATTTGAGTTTTTCGGTTTTGTCAGCAGAGACCCTTACGGCTAGTATTCAAAAGACTCTCCGGACGGTCTTTTCCAAAAAGACGCATAGTTTGTGTTATCTTTGGGGCAACAGTATTTATGAAAAGAATCGTAGAGTTCGATTGGTTGAAGCTGTTTGCCCTTTTTTTGCTGATTTTTGTCCACAGCGATCTTTATTTTGTTTACCCGGAGATTATTTATCCTGTTCAATGGTTCCTGTTAGGCTGTTTTTTCTTTGTGAGCGGGTTTTTAGTCTTTGATACATTCCAGAAGTGTGAAGGCAGTATTCGAATTTTCTGGAAATCAAAATTTTTGTCGCTATACATTCCTTTTGCCGCCACAGCTGTTTTCTATTTCATTTTACAAGTAGCAATTGGAGCGGCACCAGCAGACCCATTGCGTTTATTCTCCCATGTTTCTTTGCTTAACGTTTTTGATGGCTTGAATTCCGTGTATAATTGGGGATCTTTATGGTTCGTTCCTTATTTGATAGCTTTCATGTTAATTTTCTGTTTCACGAAGAAATACTTTAAGAATGTAAAAATTCAAGTTTTACTATTTTCAATTATATGGTTTTGCTCCATTCTGGCTTGGGTATATGACACGCCAATGAAACTCGGTCAAGTATTCAGTCAATACTTCTTGGTTTTTATGATTGGCGTTTGGTTTAATGAATTCAAAATGTATGAGAGAATCATGAACTTCAAAGCTGCATATGTCGCAGTTCCTCTTTTCGCCATATTTTTGCCAAGTCTCTCAACTTTGTTCACCGCTAATAATGCAGCTGACGCCCTAACGTTTTTTGTCTATTCGCATGGAAGAAGTATAATCCTTAGTCTATCAGCAATTTTGCTGGTTTTGTTGCTTTTGCGCAAGCTGGTATTTCCTCGTAATCGTTTTGTCGAGTTGATTGCAGCGACAAGTGTTGTCATTTATCTTATGGAACCGTTCTGCAGTTATCTGCTGCGTAGTTATATCTTTGGACAAACCACAGTTTACTTTGCTTCTGGCATGGAATTTTATCTTTACCAAATATTGCGCATTACACTTCTGCTTGTTCTTGTGCCACTGGTGGTGAAAGCCGCTAAAACTACCTATCAAAAGCGTCTCTCACCGTTGAGCCCAAATTTTAGGTTTTTTAACGTCCTGAAAAACAAGTTTGCTAAGGACTGGCAACCAGTGGCGGATGTGAAACAATAAAAATTATGGACAGCAGAAAAACTTGCATCAACAATAATCACCGACAGCCTTCATAAAATACAAACAACCAACACAATCTCCAAGACCGTGTGGGGTTCTGTAAATGAGGGGTGGGATTCGAACTCGAGAACAAATGGAGATATCGACCTTAAATCTCCTTTTTTTGTCTACAGTGATTTTTTATTAACACATATGACATTTAATTCTAGGCAAACCGTGGTAAATCGCTTAATTTTAATATTACAAAGCGCGTCTCTAAGCAAGAATGTTAACTCTGATAAACTATGCTATGAGGGGGGTCAAGATTCTTGAAAGAAACAGAGTCTCATAATAGAAGAAAGCACTTAGGCATCAAGACTTTGGCTCCTGCTCTTGTTTCCGTTGTGTTTTGGTCTTCTGCCTTTGCAGGAATCAGATCTGCTCTTCTGAACTATGCTCCAGGTCACTTGGCTCTTCTAAGATTCTTGGTGGCTTCTAGTATATTACTGGTTTATGCAGTTTGCAACCGTGTGTCAGTTCCCAACTTGCGTGACATACCAAAAATTATGGTTTTGGGTTTCTTAGGATTTACTGTTTATCATATAGCTCTAAATTTCGGAGAAATCAGTGTTACTGCTGGATCTGCGAGTCTCTTAATTGCTTCAACTCCTGCATTAACCGCCCTCCTTGCAGTAATTTTCTTGAAGGAAAGAATGAATAGGTGGGGGTGGGTTGGGATCATCACAAGTTTTTTTGGTGTTTTTCTGGTGAGTTTAGGAGAAGGGCAAGGTCTTCAATTTAATTTTGGGGCGATCTTGATATTTGTAGCTGCTCTTTCTTCAAGTGCTTATTTTGTTTTCCAACACCCCCTCCTAGAGAAATATGGGGTGCTCCCTATGACTACCTATGTTATTTGTGCTGGAACTTCTTTCATGCTGATTTTTCTTCCCGGATTGCCACAAGCTATATACTCTGCTCCATTATGCTCGACGTTTTCTGTAGTTTATTTAGGTGTATTCCCAGGGGCTCTTGCATACGTAACATGGACTCAGGCCCTATCCAAGGCTCCTGCATCTCTGGTTTCTAGTTTCCTCTATCTTTCACCTGTTCTAGCAATTTTCATTGCATCAGTTCTGTTGAATGAGATCCCTTCCTTAGTCTCATTAGCAGGAGGGGGTATCTCAATTTTAGGCGTAATGCTAGTGAATCTCTTCTATCGATAATTTGGCACTAGGTGCAAGTCCAAATGGTCGAGTAGGAATTTAAACCCCAAGCAAGAAGAACTAATGTATCTATGAATTTAACACAAAATATTAGACAATTGTAAACAACTATAACACTTATTATAACAGATCTATTTGTACTGAATTTAATGGGATATTGTTTCAATTGTGGTGATTGTTTTTTCCACGTGTTTTCTCTCAATTCCTTTGTGGGTTACCATTCTTATTCTATTCTCAGACAATGCGAGAGCAAGGATATTGTTTTCTTTAAGTTTCGATATGAATTGATCAGCTGTTAGTGCTAATCCTTCGATGCTAAAGTAGACCATATTTGTTTGCACTCGGCTCAAGTTGACTCGGATTCCGTCTATTTTTGATATCCCCTCAGCTAAATGTCTGGCGTTTAAATGATCTTCTTTAAGTCTTTCAATCATGCTTTCCAAAGCCACGATGCCAGGCGCCGCAATTATTCCCGCTTGGCGCATTCCCCCTCCTAAAATTTTTCGTAGTTTTCTAGCTCTTCTAATGAACTCCTGATTGCCTACCAATAACGAGCCTACCGGGCAGCACAAGCCTTTGGATAGACAGAACATCAGGTTATCGACGTGTTTGGTGAATTCTTTTAGATTTACATTGAGTGCAACAGCTGCATTAAAAATACGTGCTCCATCTAGGTAAACTTTCAGGTTATTTTTATGGGCTACTGCACTTACTGCCTTAATTTGATTAGGTGTTATGATTGTTCCACCATGTCTATTGTGGGTGTTTTCTAGGCATAAGAGCGAAGGTTTTGGAAAATGGATGTTTTGTGGTCGGATTGCAGCCTCTACTTCTTCTGGGTCAAGCGATCCTGTTAGGCTTTTCAAAGGCCAAGGTAAAAGGCCGGCTATCGCGGAAATGCCCCCTACTTCATACCAGTAAATATGCGACTGTGACTCAAGTATTATTAGGTCGCCCCGATTTGCATTAGTCATTAAAGAGATCAAATTGGCTTGGGTTCCACTTGTGACAAGAAGAGCCGCCTCCTTACCCATTGTTTCAGCAGCTATTCTCTCAAGCTTGTTTACGGTTGCGTCTTCCTCAAATACATCATCGCCCAATTCTGCATGTCGAATAGCTTCCAACATTTCTTCGGTTGGCTTGGTCACTGTATCGCTTCTAAGATCTATAATTTCTTTTGCAAACATTTCGCCTCTCCTTTCTTATTCTATTTGTTAATTGACTTTTAAAATTAACAATGTATTTGCGATGATGTTAATTGTGATATTTCAGATACAGAATTAATGCTAGGCCAATAATGATGATTAGTGTAATTAGTATAACATGAAGATCTTCAATGGACAACAATGACTCTTCTGGAGGTGTTGGCGTAGGAGTTGGTGCTTCAGTTGGAGCATAACTCGCTGTAGGTGTTGGAATAGGTGTTGGTGATGATTTTGTGGTTGGAAAGTCGGGTAAGTTTACTTAACGTGCTTGTCATTGACCAACGACAGTCTAATAAGCAAAATTGGCAACAGTGATTTATGACGCTTACCGATGAGAATCCTGTTTATCGAGCCACCTAAGGACATATGGTTTGTTATGGGAGAATATCTGCCGCCACCCTACGGTATTATCCAACTTGCTGCATATTTGGAAAAACAGGTGAGCAACATACATTTGGAAGTGCTTGACTGCAATACTGAACGTGTTGACTGGAAAAACCTCGAGCAGCGCATATCCACGTTTAAGCCTGATGTGGTCGCTTGCGCCTCCCTGGCTACATGCAATACATACGCTGTAGCAAAAACGTTGGAAACTGCGAAGAGAGTGGCTCCCAACGCCCTAACCATTACAGGGGGTCAACATTTCTCGACTACTGCGCAAGATAGCCTTCAGCAGTACCCTGAAATCGACGTTATAGTGCGAGGAGAGGGCGAGGAAACACTCACTGAACTCATTAAGGCACAACAAGCTAACGCTAAATTCAGCAATATCCTTGGCATCTCCTACAGACACGGCGACATCGTTGCTCATAACGCTTCTCGACCTTTGATTGAAAACCTTGAGGATCTGCCTTTTCCAGGTTATCACCTTGTCAAAGCCAACATGTGCAAGTATCACTTCAAAATCATGGGAGGCGAGAATAACCCTTATGCTCTCATAGAAGGCGCTCGAGGTTGCAATCATCAGTGCACGTTTTGCACTCAATGGCGTCATTGGCAAGCATGTTGGCGTCGAAAGTCAGCAAAACGGATAGCTGATGAGATGGATTTTTGCTTTCATGAGTTTGGCAGCAAGTTCATCTGGCTGACCGACGACAATTTTGGGTCTGGACAGCGATCAGCTGAAATCGCGGAAGAAATTATTGCGCGCCATTTGCCTGACGATGTTGCATGGTTTGTTCAGGTTAGAGTTGATGACATCATACGAAATAAAGATGCTTTGCCCCGTTTGCGCAAATCAGGGCTGAGCTGGGTTTTACTTGGGGTGGAAAATTCAAGTCCTCAAACACTTAAGAGTTACAAAAAAGGAATAACTCCTGCAGATTCCAAGATTGCCGTGCGGCTTCTGCAGGAAAATGGCATTTTTGCTCACGCTATGATCATCATCGGCAACCGCAAGGACACACATCAAACCATAGCTCAGCTTAAGGACTTTGCAGACGAATTGGACCCAGATTTAGTTATGTTCGGAATTCTGACGCCTTTTCCAGGAACAGAAGTTTACGCTGAGGCAGAGCGCAATGGCTGGATTATGGATCGGAATTGGTCGCATTATGATATGATTCACGCTATTATGCCTACGGAGACGCTTTCCACCGATGAGGTGCAAGAGGAGCTTTATGGATGCTACCGCGACTTCTATGGATCGTGGAGCCGACGATTTGGTGCTTTGTTTTCGAGAAACCAGTTGAAGCGTAGGGTTTTTTGGCATATGGCCAGAAGCGGCGTGCTTGGGAAGGTGAGGTCGCTGTTTTAACTTGGAAAATGGGAAAAGATTGGGGTCCGCTGGCTTCTTTGGTGTTCCTTGTAGTGATGTCGGTTGTTGGGCTCGTATTGATTCCCGTGCTGGTTCTACAACCCAACTTAATTCACGTTCAAGTTTCGATTCGACATGGTTTAGCTGGCGCATTGTACCTCGTCATCTGTGTATTTGGAGTTTTAGCTGTGTTCTATCCCTCGAAATGCAAGAGGCTATTTGGGAAGTCCCAGAATCCACTGACCCAAGCAAGCAAAGCCTCTGTACAAATTAGAGGTCATCACCCTGACTGCCAGAATTACGGAGCTAATAGAATAAAGGTTGGAGGAAAAATATTTTGTGCAGCTTGCAGCGGTCTACTAATTGGGGCTGTAGCTGTTTTCATTGGAGCAGTCTTGTATTTTTTTGTTGGTTTGGAAATAGTTTGGAGTAACATATGGCTACTTGTGTTGGGTGAGATATGCATCTTGTTGGGGTTAGCTCAGATTAAGTTTGCTGGTTACGTTAAGATGTTCATTAACGTGATTTTTGTTGTTGGGTCGTTTGTGACTTTGGTTGAGACAGACTTGTTGGGTGGAAGTATACTGGTTGATCTCTATGTGCTTGGCTTAATCGTCTTTATGCTCTGGCTTAGAATCCTGTTTTCCGAATGGAACAACAGGCGAATCTGTCAAACGTGCCAGTTGTGCTTTCATTAGCGGACGCGCGCGCGACGTCTGCTTTGCCCGTATATTGCACCTAAAAGAATAAGGATGCCGAAAATGATTATTATAACGGGCCATAAAATATTCCAGAAGTCGCCGATAATACCTGTTTGTTGTAGAAACAACCCTAATCCTGCAATTACGATTATTATGCCAAAAACTATCCCCGCGATCATGCCGCCGTTTGGTAAGCCAAAGCATTCTCCCTCCACTTTCCTATAGTGTTCCCGTTCGCTTCCTTTATAGCGCTCACCGACCGTGTAAAGGGGTGCTCCGCAGTTGGGGCATGTCTTTGCGTCATCTGGGTTTTGAGTACCACATTTACTACAATAAACCACAACAATCCCTCAATCTCGTTTAGCTTCAATTCAGTTTTAACATTTTCGGTTGCAGAAAAGATAAGGCAACTGCCTGCTATGATGTTCAAACTGTTTCTGAACCACAATAGAAACGCTCTTGGACATACAGACGGGTGCCAATTCCCATAATAATTTCTCTCAAATCCAGCGGGCGGGGTGGGATTCGAACCCACGACCCCCACCTTAGGAGGGTGATGCTCTATCCGTGCTGAGCTACCCGCCCACTTGCTTTTGGAGATAAGGCTTGAATCTGCTTGACCATCTTTAATGTTTTTACCTGTTTGGTCAGCTAATTCGTGACCTAATTTTTTGTATTGCGCTGTTGCTGTAAGTGTTGGAAATTGAAACTTAAACGTTTTTAATAAAGTTTCTAACTGATTTAAGTCCTCTATTTTGGCTTGATTTGGTTTTATGGTCTTTCTGGAGATTTATTTCAGACAAAAAAGGATAAATGGCTCGATTTGCTTAATATAACAGAGAGAAGGCTTTCTGTGCCAAAGAAATTCAGGAAAATTAAGTCCGTTTCTGCAAATGGCGAAGTACACTTCATTTATGAAGAGACCTGTTCATGTAGATGGATGGTTGAAAAAGAAGCCTGTGATGAATTTGAAGCTAAAAAGGTTTCAAAGCATGAAGCTTCAAAGCCAATATATCTAGTCCGTGAAGAGTAAATATATGCTTTCCAACAAGTCAATATGCCATAAAACACTTTATAATCCAATACAACGAGCACAAAACCACTCTATATACACAGGAGAATTCATCTAAGACTACTTTTTCTCTGATTTAGGTATGCCAATCCACCTTGGAGTTCTATTCTTGTAGTTTAGATATTCATCTTCATACCTGTGAAGCAAATAACGTTCTTCAGATGGCAAAACAGTTTTTAACATAATTAAAAAAACTAGTGTTAAAAGAAGATACAACCAAGAAGCACAGGTTATTCCCAAACCCGTATGCATTAGAATAAGGCCAATGTATGCAGGATTTCTGGTAAAACGATAAAGACCTTTGGTGATGACCTCATTTTTAGGGCTAGTAGCGAAATTGATAATCGCAGTAATTGTGAAAACTACTCCAAACAGAAAGATGGTGAAACCACTGTATAACCACATTGAGTCAAGTTGTAGAGGCAAGAAAACTGTGTAAATCCAAGAAATAACCATAGGTATGAAAATGGCGTTTGCTGTTCTGTTTTCTTTTTTTGTTAGTTTGAAATCTCCTTCTTTTCCTGATTCCCTAGATGCTGTTGCTCCCATATCAGAGAACGAGATGATTATAATGGGAATTGTGAGAATCCAAGCGTTCAATAAACCTAGCTCAAAGGCTGGAATAAGAGACAAGCTATCCCTCTATTAGATACTGCTATTAAATATCTAAAATTTTTGATTTAATCGTCTGTGGATATTTCTTGCTTAAAAACGTTCGTGAAGTGAAAGGTTAGCTAAGATAGGACACCAAACTGTTAACGTTAATGATTGCTTGTTTTCAACGGTTTGGTTGATTTCGAAATTATGGCTTTACAGATTGAAATATTGGTGAAATAGCTAAACATGAAAGAGAATGCCAATTAAAAGTCAAGTACCCCAAGCATGTTTAAATATTAAACTGAACGTAATATAACGATTATAGGCTTCTGGAAGTGTTAATTGAAATGAAACCTTTTTCTAATGAAGCATATTACGTGTTTTTCTCTGCTCTAGCTAACAGGACCCGCTTAGCCATAATCGACGTTTTAAAAGATTATCCGAAAACAATCTTAGAAATTTCAGAAATCCTAGATTTAAAAGAAAAAACAATCACTGACACCTTAAAACCTTTAGTAGATTGCATGATAGTTGATTCAAAGAAAACTGGCAAGGAAAACCGTTACTTTCTAAACAAAGAGATCATTGAACCTCTTTCTGAAATGTTAGCTTTTCACGTTAACAAGTATTGCCCAGGACTAGAGAAGTGCATACCTCCAAGTAAGCTCAGAGAGTACATGAAGCATGAAGCTGCAAAAACGACGTATATTGAACATGAATAAGTTTACCTCTTTTTACAATTTAATTTCCATTTGTTGCTCTAAGTTTTAGAGTGTTCGTGAATTAAAAACGCGTTTTGAGAACTGTTAAATTCTTCCAGACTGTAGACTAAGAAAGGGATGTCAAATGCGAGTTATCTCTTATGAGGAAGTTGAAGCCAAGGAAGTTGAAGAAGGCTCTAAGATTAGGATTAGATGGCTTAATACTGGCGGTTCAAAGAATTTTGCTGTTAGGCTTTTTGAGATTGAGCCTGGCGGTTACAGTCCACATCACAGTCATTCTTGGGAGCATGAAATATTTGTGTTGGAAGGTAATGGTACTGTAATTGGAAATGAAGGGGCTGAAGCTTTCAGTATTGGTGATATGATTTCTATTCCAAGTGAAGAAACCCATCAGATAAAGAACACTGGCAAGAGTAGCCTCAAATTCCTTTGCATTATACCAAAATAGCGGTTAAAGCTCATCTTTGGGGTTGATTAGTGATCAAAAAAGCTGAAGCGTTGCGTGTGTTTTATGAATTGCATGATAAATGTAAATCTTGTTTGATTAATTGTGTAGATCCTGATAAGCCTAGTTCTCAGATTGAAGAGACTTCTGAGGGTTTTCGGATTATGCTGAATTGTAAGCTTGACTATTATGCGAAGAAGTGTTTTACTCCAATAATTGAAAAGTACAAGTTAACTCTCAAAGTCGAAAATGATTTAGTCGTAATATCCTAAACAGATGTGAAATCACAAACCTGACCCAAATAGGCTGTACATGCCTTTCAAAAATCAATATGCTATAAAGCATCCTTAACTTTTAGTTGTTGACTTGACCAGCGGAAGATGTAGAAAAAGACATCTAAATATCAATTTTGGGTCGTGGAGAAACTGAAAAATAAACCCGATAGATTTCTCCGTTAAAGAAACCAATTTGTTATTTCCCAAACCCCGTATCTTCCTTTTATGTCAAATATTATTATGGTTCCTTCCAGATTCATGTCTAAATTGTCTTCTAAGATGAAATAAGCTGCTCCATATTTATTGAAAAAACCAAAATCAAAGGGAAATCTGCCAACAAGCTCCAAAACTCTGTCTTTTGCTAATATTTTATCCATCAAGAACTCCCTAGATATATATTCAATCCGCTTGTCAACATCATTCACCAAACCTCTCATGTAAGAAGAAAATTCTTGATGAGAATATAAACGGAAAAACTGTTCTTCTCCATTTTCAATCAAGAAAAAGGCAACAGACATCATTGGAATATATTCTCTATCAGGTTCCCAGTTCTCTTTTCTAATCCAATTCTCAGCTTCACTTACCCATGAAACATCTCTTTCAGCAATTGAAAAACTGAAAGCCACAGTAGTCGTTAGTGAGACTAGTACCAAGTAGACTATAGGACCAATATATCGCTTGTTCACTAAGCCTCACTCAACAATAATATGTTTCAATGAAGTTTTATGATTTATGATAGGCAATTTCCACTTTGCAACTTGGTTAATTACCATTAAAACAAATTCGGGGAGCGTCTAGAAAACTTGGGTAACTCGTAACTGGAACATAACTTAACTTCAATGCAAGAAACGATAGAATTTGCTTTTCTGGCATCTGCTCAGAAGCTTAAAAACCTAAGTCATCGAGAACTATTCCGACTACAATCAGAAAAGCACCCGCATAAATAGTGGAA
>LFWV01000008.1 GCA_001273335.1 miscellaneous Crenarchaeota group-1 archaeon SG8-32-3
CTGATGCTGTCTATGTTGTAGATTTCACAACAAATACTGCCACAATTTACAGACAGGGGCAGAGTGATGTCGGGTTAAACAGTATTTACATAGCAGTTGAATGTTGTGAAGAGCCAGAGTTTTACACAGCACTTGGGGAATGGGGCGATTACCAGTTGCTAGAATCAAAATTTGCTTCTTACGCTGGACCACCATTCTACTTGCCTATGATGGATACATACGTAGCTGCTTACCAAGATGAATATGATACGATTCCAGGGATGATGGGAGCTGATACCTACGACGCTTTCTACATAGCAAAAGATGCTATCGAACGGGCAGGAACATTGGATAAAAGTGCAGTAAGAAATGCAATAGAAACTACCGACTTGCCACAGATGTTAATCATAACTGAGAGCGGTCGCATTGAATTTAGCACCGAAGATGAGACCTACCACGAAATTGCTCCATTCACCTTTGTGGAACAGCTGTTTTACGATGAAACAATTGGCGAATGCAGACCTGAAGTCATCTGGCCAGCAACCGCTCCGGTCGTTGGTACAATAAAGCAGACAGATTTTGTGCTTCCCGAAAACTATGAGCCTGGAAGTTAATTCCAACCTCCTAGCCTCCTTTTCTTTTTTTATGGATCTTCGGATTAACCTTTTATTCATCCTAGTACTGAATAGTTGAGGAAAATAGCAGAGTAAACGGTTGAAGTCCTAATGATCTATTCTTCGACTTTGGTTCTAACAATAATGTGGGGGGCCGCAATCGGATGTATTTACGTTTTACTAGCTACTGGATTGAACTTGATCTTCGGAGTGATGAAACTCGTCAATTTCGCTCACGGGGAGCTTCTAATGATAGGTGCTTACATAGGTTTCACATTTGCAACAGCATTGGGTGTTAATGTCTATGTAGCAGTCTTACTTTCAATGGGTTTAGTGGCGCTGATTGGAATCGGGGTTGAAAGATTGACTTTCCGCAGAGTTTTGGGCTCAGAAAAACTTAATGAAATCTTTGTAAGTCTTGGGTTAATTTTAATATTTGACAATGTCGCCGTTTTGCTGTGGGGTGACAAATCAAAGAGGATAATCAGTCCATTCGAGAATTTGAGTTTAGATTTGGGTGAAGCATCAATAAGGGTTGACTGGCTGATAGCAATCCTAATCGTAATTGTAATACTTATTGCCTTAGTGTTTTTAGTCAAGAAAACTAAGATAGGCATGGCTATGCAGGCAACCAGCCAAAGAAGTCAGACTTCGATGCTGATGGGGATAAACATCGAGCGCATTTATGTTTTCACTTTTGCTTTAGGAGCGGCATTAGCCGGAGCCGCAGGTGTACTATATGGCATCATCTTTCCTTTCAACCCCTACGTCGGAGCATTGCCGACAATCAAGGCTTTCGCTATCATAATACTAGGTGGTTTGGGAAGCATTCCAGGAGCCATAATTGGAGGGCTTCTATATGGAATCGCCGAACAAACTGCCGTCATAACATTAGGAAGCATCTGGCGAGATGCAGTCGCTTTTACGGTTCTAATAATTGTTCTTGTCCTCAGGCCAGAGGGTCTTTTTGGAAAGAGGGGTGAGTGATTGTTTACAAAAGACATTGTCTCTTGGATTAAGCAATCCCGAAAGTCTACAAAGTTTTACATTTTCGTAGCGTCCATATTATTTTCCCTAATAATACCCTTTTTCTTAAGCGATTCCTTGTCAATTCGTGTTTTAACCTTAATGGCTCTTTTCACAATATACGCTTCAAGTTGGAATCTATTAGCCACTTCAGGGCAAGGTTCACTTGGGCATGCAGCGTTCTTGGGTATAGGGGGGTTCACTTCATCATTGCTTGCACTAAATCTGGATGTACCTCCCATAATTGGTATTTTCATTGGTGGTTTGCTCTCAGCCGCAATCGGTTTTCTAATAGGTCTTACATGTGTGAGACTAAAAGCGTGGTTCTTAGGCATGGTAACTTTTGGTTTTGCTGTGATCACTGAGACTTTGGTCAGTCACTTTGATGATTTCACCTATGGGGTCATGGGCTTTCGAACTGCCCCTCTTGTACCATTAGGATTACCTTTCTATTACCTTGCTTTGTTCCTAGCAATCTCGTGCGTGATTAGCATATACTACATAATGAAGTCAAAGATGGGGTTGGCTTTTAGAGCTATACATCAAAACGAATTGGAGGCAAAAATGATTGGCATCAACACAGCCAAATACAAACTTTATGCCTTTGTAATAAGCACTTTCATTGCAGGCTTAGCAGGAGGTCTCTATGCCCACTTCCTTAGATATATACGCGTTTCGATTTTTACCCCTGCAAATTCATTCGAACCATTAATGATGTCAGTAATCGGTGGTCTAGGTACAATTGAAGGACCAATAATCGGCTCAATTATACTTGTTGCCATTGACTCCTACTTACCTAACATAGACAAATTTTTGCCAACTATCCACGGAACTTTTATTGGACCCTATCTACGTTTACTAGGTTTGGGTATATTCTTAGTTATGGTGGTTATTTTTCTTCCAAAAGGAGTCTCTTCATTACTCCGCAAAATATACAAACATTTACGAAGCAACCTAAAGGAGAAAAAAAGTTGATGAAAGGAAAAGACCTATTCCGAGAAATCTTAGGAATCCAAGTTCATGAAGCAAAAGATGGCTACGCAAAGCTGTCTCTGAAAATAGCAAAAAAGCATACTAATGCGTTAGGCGCGGCTCATGGCGGAGCAATTTTTGCGCTAGCAGATTGCGCCTTCGCGGAGGCTTCAAATTATGGGGAAAAAGTTGCGGTCGCGGTTCAGGTAAGCATTAATTTTCTGAAGCCTGCTTTTGAGGGCGACACGCTCACCGCTGAGGCAGTCAGGGTATCAGATGGAAAAACACTCGGGTTGTACCATGTGACAATCTCCAAACCAAACAAGAAAATAGCATTCTTTTCAGGATTAGCGTTCAAAACATAACTTAATTCAGCTTCTTAACTCATATCTTAAAATTTGAAGCCATTCTAGGTAAAAAATTTCTACTCAAAAGATAAATGTCGAGTCCATAATCCTTTGCAAAAACCTTTCTTTAAATAAAGGCTGAAACCTTTGCATTAACCATAGTTTTTTGTAAAGCCCTATCATTTTTTCTTCCTCTGTGAAACGTTGCCACCTGACAATGTGAAGGTTTGTCGGGTTGCAAAAGGTTTCTCAGTTCAGCAGCCTACTTTTTTTGGGAGCATTCCATGCAGACAGCGACTATTTTGTAGTTCTGAAGCGGCTGTTGGAACCGTAAACCTTTTGCCAGCACAGTCACGTAACCCACGGGTTTTCCGCATTTTTGGCATCTCACTGGTTTAGCATCGCTCATCTTACATCAGTGAAAACATGCTTTGCCATAATTTATAAGCTTGCTTACAGCCACCGTTTCAGGATTCATTGATGCTTATAAGTAAACTTAATAGCTTGCCTTGTGTATATCAACGAGAACGGTGAAAAACACATGGAAGGTTATGGAGCACAAGCGCAACAAGGTGGAATGGCTTGGATTCCTGGCGCCACGACCGTTGGAGTTGTATGTGCAGGTGGAGTCATATTGGCTTCTGAAAAGCGCGTTACATATGGTCACTTGGTTATGAGCAAGGGCGGTAAGAAAGTTTTCAAACTAACCAATCAGATAGGTGCAGCTTACGCGGGACTTGTGGGAGATATGCAGGTTCTTACCAGAGAAGTGGAGGCGCAAGCCAATCTTTTTAGCATGGAAGTCGGCAGGCGAATTTCGGTGAGAGCTACAGCCAAGCTTATGTCTAATATTCTCTTTAACCGCCGCTATGCGCCGTTAATCACGCAGACTATTGTAGGCGGCTTAGACGATGAAGGACCATCGCTTTACGTGTTGGATGTTCTGGGCTCTTTAATACCTGACAAGTATGCTGCAGTCGGCTCTGGAACAGAAATAGCCATGGGCGTTTTAGAAGAAAGCTACAAAGAAGGTTTAACCGTAGAAGAAGCAAAAGCATTGGTCATCCGAGCTGTTAAATCAGCCATAAGCAGAGATGCCATGAGCGGTGACGGCATAGACTTCATGATAATAACCAAGCAAGGCGTGACCGAACAATCAGTTAAATTCTAAACCCGTGGGTTTTTAACACGATAGTATTGAGCAGCACAATAGCCTGATGGGCATTTGCAATCGTTGTGCAGTAGAGAGTGATGACTTGGTTTTCGAACTGAGTTTGGAAGAAGGAATATTTCTGGTGCGTCTTGCGCGTGACGCGGTGAAAGAGTACTTGATGACAGGAAGAACTTCTAAAGCTCCAGCAAACACCCCAAAAAAACTGTTTGAGCACTGCGGGGTTTTCGTCACCATAAACCGCTTGCAAAATGGGGCGAAAAAGCTTCGAGGTTGCATAGGCTATCCATATCCCACAAGTCCGCTGGTTGAAGCGGTTATTGATTCTGCTATAAACGCAGCAATAAAGGATCCAAGATTTCACTCGCTTTCCTCAAGCGAGCTCGGTAACGTGGTTTTTGAAGTAAGCGTGCTTACTCCACCTGAAACTGTGGAAGTTGATAACCCTAAGGAGTGCTTGGGCAAAATCAGAGTTGGTGAAGACGGCTTAATCATTGAGAAAGGCGGGTACAAAGGTTTGCTTTTACCTCAGGTGCCTGTTGAATGGGACTGGTGTGAAGAAGAGTTTTTGTGCCAGTGCTGCGTCAAAGCTGGACTTCCACCCGACAGCTGGCTGACTAAAGGCGCCAAAATCTACAAGTTCCAAGCCATAGTCTTCGAAGAGGAATATCCGCAAGGCGAAGTTAAACGCGTGCACCTCAACGACAAAGAAAACTAGGCTGGAGTGTTTTATACAGCGTTTTCGATGATTTCTACTGCACGGTCTAATCCTTTGAACTTATTTGAGAAAGCGTTCAGTTTCTTAACGTTTTTAATGTAGAAGTCGTATCCTTTTTCGATTTTTTGGATGGCGGTTTTCACTTCCTGTGTGCTTTTCACGAATATTGAGCAGTTTAGTTTTTGAAGTTTAGCGGCGTTTCCCATTTGTTCTGGCTGGGTTGGAATGCATATACTTGGTTTCGCGTACTTTATGGTTTCAAAGCATGTTCTATGTCCACCGCTGAAGATGACGAGTTTGGCGTTTTTCAGTTTCTCTTCGCGTTCTTTTGTGGAGAGCCACGAGTGTATGTGACAGTTGCCTTTTTTCTTGTTGATGTTTTTGCCGGGTGTTCCAAGGCTGACGATGCTCTTCGTTTCAAGCTCTTCGAGCGCGGGAAGTATTATCTGTGTTAGTTTGGTTCGTGTCCCGTAAGGTCCGCTTATGGGGGCGAAAATATGCTCCTCAGGTCCTCGGGTGTACGTGGTGTCGAGGAAGCTGCCTACGAACTCTGTTTTCTCTCTTATGCCTATGCTTTCCAAATTGCCGAGGTTACACTCGGTGACTGTGTACGGCGGCGGATTGTCAGGAATTATTATTTTCAAGCATGTTTTAACGTATCTTTCGACGAATCGTTCTCCAGGGTTGAGAAAGGCAGAAAAACCGAAACTTGGTCGTATAAGGTTGGCTATGTAAATTGATGGAAACTTCCATCGTGATGCCATGCGAAGTGCATGCAAATCGCCATCTGCGATTATGAGATCTGGTTTGATTTTCTTTATGGGTCTTCTTAGGTCATAATAGCGGTGCACCGTTTCCATGGCGGTTGAGGTTTTTATGTTGAACTTGCTCTTTTCGTGGTTGAAAACTGGAAGCGGAAACAGAATGTTGATGAGGGATGCTGAAGTGACTATGCCGCTTGTGTTTTCGTACCAAGCCACAGGTGTACACAGATAAACGTTCACGAACTCTTTTCGCAGGAGTTCGTAGGCTTTGCCGCCTGAAAAAAAATGTAGTTCATGCCCTTTTTCCCGCAGTTTTCTCCCTAGCGGTATGATTCGGGAAACGTGTCCCAAACCGAGTTCAGAGCAGCAAAGCATCAGTCGCATAATAACCACAAGTAAGCACATGGATTTATTTTATTTATCCCCTATTCCCATAAACAATCAGGAAAAGTTCCATTTGCTTCTTGAGATGACTGTGTACTTGTCACGTCGGAGGCGTGATTTTTTGTCCATACCCGATAAATAGAGTCAAGTAGGGGTTGACGATGTTCTGGCATATTGATTGGGAAAGACTTAATTTCACCAGTTTTTCTCATAATGTGAAGGTGCCCTTACGTTGCAAGTTTCGGTTCGCTTTTTCACCAGCTTGAGAGAACTCATCGGAAGGAAAGAGGAAACACTCGAGTTTCCAGAAGGCGTGGCGGTCAAGGTGGACACAGTTATGGAGGTGCTGAGGCAGCGTTATGGTAAACCTCTCGTTGAATATGTTTACGACTGTGAGACTGGCGATGTGAAGGGTTTCCTTCAGCTACTGGTTAACGGAAAAAGTGTGACAACTCTCAACGGTTTACAGACCGAATTGTCGACTGGCGATGTGTTGGCTATTTTGCCTCCCGTCGGCGGCGGATGAAGAATAGTTCCAGCATTTCTTTCTATTTCTTGGCAGCAATTCAATATTCTAATAGTTTCCTCTATTCTTCGAAAGGCTTATGCAATGAATTCTGTGAAACTTGGTATAGTATTTCGTTCCTTTTTTTGCCAACAATGCATATCACACCCATTTTTCTAAGACAATAAGTAATCTTCTGAGCCAATCTAATGGAAATTCCCAGTTTTAGCGCCAAGACCTTATTTGTGAAATGTCCATGTAACTCTTTTGGTAAAAACTGCAGAAAGTCTTGATTATCCCGAAAAACAATTCTATCAAACACTTTCAACAACTTTCTATCCTTGACACTTACTCCTCTTCTTCTCCAGCTTCCCGCGTCATCACTACACCTTACCTCCTCCTCTTCAATTAGCAAAACCTCCAGTGAAAAATTCCTATTTTTAATCAGACAAGGCGCATGAACCAACTCCTGAAAAACATCGATTAATTTCCCCTTCTTTGGAGACTTCCTCCTCCTAACAAACTCGCCTGACCTAGACATGTGAACTATCCATTTCAGTTTAGCAACGGGAAAAACCAACCGAACCTGATTGTTTAAAAGCAGTTTAATTAGTTTCTTCCTAATAGCAGTAAAATTTCCAGTCTGAATTTCGATTATAAGCTTACCTCTAAGAATATCAACTCTGAAATCCTCTACTGCAACTTCAAGTTGATCTCCTGAAACCGTATACCAATCTTTTAACTCGAAATGTAAAGAATACTCAGTCATTAACTATCCAAACAACAAAATGAAATAATAACCTTGTTCACTGTTTTCCTTGCATAAAAGCAATGATTTCAGTTAAGAGAAACAGTAGTTACTATTGAGATATATCCACTTACATGGGATGCAACACCCATCTATGGCTTAATAACTTAACCCCTTACTTCAAACTAAGTTAATATTATATTTAATAATCCTCTATATGTTCAAGAATAACTTTGTCCTTGATTGCGATAATACAGAGTTTATGATTTTTTTTAATTTTCCCATAATCATGCATTGAAACTTTATATTCGTATTTTGCTACAAGGTCTCCAACAGTGTAAACGGCGTTCTTACAATAACTGTCCGCTCGGTGATTCAGCGTTTCATGATATTTGTCTGAATACTTCAGTACTTTCGATGGTTTATTTTGCTGTTCATACTTCCAGGCTGCATTCTGTGAACAACTAGGAATTACTTCATTTTCTGGGAGTGTAAATCCGTTATCATACAGTACTTTTGCAACCGGTGGCAGTTTCTTATGAAGTTCGAACATGGAGCATATTATGTCAAAATCGGTTTTATCAATAACATTCTTCTCTCTAAATTTCGTTATTTTTTCCAAGCAATCATAGCCAGCATCAGAATCTTCAAATTCAAGTGTTGTAAAAAAACCAAGTTTAATTGATTTCACACTGACCACCTATCTGCTTCCAAAATTCAGTCTCAAAATGTCAAATTAATCCTTTTCTTTTGCTAAAAGGCTAGAAACCACCCCAGAAGGGCGTTTTTTTCTGCATGATCTTCACGTAATCCATGAGAGCCGCCTGATCCTCGTCGGAAAGCTTGTCCCTATGCGCTTCCATTAACATTTTCGCGTCAGACTCGGTCACTTTCACGTAGAGTATGTCTTTCTCGAAAACGTGCCTGCCCACAATGGGCTTATCCATGGACACTGCAACTTGCTTGCCTTGCTTGGCTTCGTTTACTGCTTTGCCCTTGTCTTGAATCTGCTGCACGACACCTACATCTGCACCGTCTTCCGCTCTTATAAGTGAATATTTCGGTTTAATTTTTCCACCCAAGATTTCTACGCCGAAAATAGCGGGTTTTGCCCTTCTGAAAACATAGCCTGGCATAACCAAGATTTTTCCAGGTTTAACGAGTTTCTCAAATTCCATCTCCGATTTTGCTTCACGTTTGGCTTTAAGCCATTCCAAGTAGGTGTCAATCAGATTGTAGATTATCTGGTCTTTAAAAACTTGAACGTCAGCGTTAGCTGCTGCTGCTTCAGCATCAAGCAACACTTTAACGTTGAAAGCTAAAACCGCTCCAAACAACGGTTCATGCGCCTTTACCACTGCTGCTTCAACAATATCGCGCTTGGAAACGTCGCCTACATCTGCAATCCTAACGGGCACATTATTCTGTCTCAGAATCTCAGCGATGGCTTCCAAAGACCCTAACGTGTCAGCCTTCAAAATTATGCCTTTAACATCTGTGGCAATTCGGATTTGCTTAAGTTCTTCAGCCACCAGCTTCACGTATTTGTCAGCGTCTTCGCCTAAAGGAACAGCGTATAATGGCGCTCCTGCAAGAGCGCCTTCCAACTCAGAGGCGACAATTTTTACGCCTGCAGCTGGAAAAACACGGTTAACCGAGCTGAACCTGTCGCGGGGGTCTCTGATTTCATCCAGAGGCTTAGGAACCAGAATTGTTCGTATACGGGTTACAAGTGGCTTATCTTTGCCACCCACCACGATCAAATCGTCCTTTTTCAATGTGCCATCATAAATTATGCTGTTAAGCGTTAACCCTAAACCTGTTTCTTCTTTGACTTCGAGAACAGAACCTTTGGCTGGACCTTCCGTGGTCTGCAACCGCTTCTTCAAGTATTGCTGCGCCAAACCAACGAGAACCATCATAAGCTCAGTCATACCTTCACCAGTCTTTGCGCTGGTAGGCACCAAAGCAATTGTAGACGTAAAATCTTTGATTTGGTCAAAACGATTAGTGCGGAAACCCTCACGGGAGAAGGCACCCATAACCTCATAGAGCTTGTTATCTACGTTCTCTTTAACATAAGTATCCTGAGCAGCGTAAGCCTTCAAGAACGACGTACCTCGCTGCGGCTTCCAGCCTGAAATACGATCAATTTTGTTCGCCGCCACTATGAACGGTGTTTTACGGGATTTCAGGATTTCAATACACTCATAAGTTTGCGCTTCAAATCCCTTCAGCACATCAACAACAAGAATAGCTATGTCGGCTACGCTTCCGCCTCTCCGCCTTAAATTAGTGAAAGCCTCGTGTCCAGGAGTGTCAACAATCAATAAACCAGGAATTTGAATGTCGCCTTTGAGTGCGGAAAGAAATGGCCCAATCAGCTTCTTAAGCGTTTCAACAGGGAAAAAGCTTGCTCCTATATGCTGCGTTATGCCACCTGCTTCTCTCGCCTGCACACTTGTTCGTCTAATCCTGTCCAAAAGCAAAGTCTTGCCAGTATCCACATGTCCTAGAACGCATACTATCGGCTGGCGGATAGGCATTTGAATAATTCCTTCTGTTTTTACTACGCATAAGCTTGACTATCAAAAAGTAATGATGCTTGGGTTAATAAACACTCAGCCTGAAGTTAGACAGTATTTAAGTTGGTTGCAACCGTTGGCAAAGTGGGGTGAAAAGAGCACCTCACTGCAATGAGTGTTGCGCTCATTTGAAAGAAGATGACAAGTTCTGTCCTGTTTGGGACGCGTCAGCAGTCAAAGTCACAAGAGAAGAATACGCTATTTTATGAAGCAACGTCATTGACCGAGTAGAAGAACTCCTCCGCGAAGGAAACGTGACAAGAATAATTGCAAAAGACGAGAAAGGAAAACAGCTGCATGAGATTCCAGCCACCGTAGGCGTAATACGTGTCGTAATAACCCCCTTGGCTAGCAGCCATAGGCGTAATAAACGCGTTGGTCGCCAACTGCACAATAGTTGCAGAACGTAGAAAGTGAGCCTATTCTGGCGGCCTGACAATAAGCAGGAACAAACCAATAATTAAAACTACGACACTCAAAAAACCGAAAAGACCTGTAAAGCCACCCAGAGCAGCAGTACTGGTGAGGGTAAAGTACAGGAATAAAGCGCCTACAATCGTTAGCAGAAATCCGAAAAACTTCTCAGCTAAAGATACCCAAAAAGTGTCACCTTCGCTCATGCTCGTTCCTTCTTTCCTTTTTTTACGTAGTTCCTACATAAAACAGCAACAGTTATTTTATACTTTCGATCACAAACTTTACCTGCCAACGGACCAGCATGAAATTTTTATTTCGATTGCGCTCAAACACCCGTATCATTCTTGGTTCAGATAATGCTTCGAAAGCTACGGCGCTCCTCAGTTAGAGACAAGCGTATGCGAATTGTGGTCTTATTTCCGTATATACTGTATTTGTGAAGTTTTCGCCCTTCAGGAATTCTATCCACCAACCCACACTTGACAAGAGTCTCCAAGTTTCTCCAAAGCCCTTTTTTAGCTCCTTTTTTCAACCCCATCTTTTCAAACAGTTCATTAACAGTCATAGGTGAACCATGTTTCTGATGATGCTTCGCAAGTTCAACAAGAATCTGCCTATTCCGCTTAGAACCCAGTGCATCCAGAGTTTTCTCCGTTAACTCTTCTGGAACAAACAAGCTCTCATGAGTGCCAAGAATCGTTTCCATAGACTTGTAATATGGCTTGATAAACTCCCAATAGCATTTCAGAACAAGACGTTTCAGTTCACGAGATGCAAACTCTTCCTCTAGGTGTTTATATGTGACAAGTTTATTCCAACACGCTTCGCAATCTTTGATTTGAGATGTTTTAGCAAAGGGACGAATTATATTTCGCAAAAGGTAATCAAGGAATCTCAGGGAAACATTTTCCCGTTCGTATATCTTTCGGCTGATGTCGCTGTAAGAGTCGCTGATGAATAATGTTTCGTCTGGATTCAGATCTCTTGAGTGCAGGTACCTCATGAGGCTCCCTGAGACTGCAACAGGGTCAGGGAAAACAATGGTTGCTGGGTATTCTATGCCTTGATCTGCGCAGATCATCTTTTTAAGAACAGAAAGCCCTGCATTTGACTTGTCAAAAATATTGTACGACGCTCCTAAATATCCAAGGGATTCTAAGCCCCAGCTTATGTAGGGGTATTTTTTAATTTCTGTTCCAAGTTTGTTTCTTTCGAAGAGGTAAATGCTGAGAAGCTCTTTCTCGTAGTACGTGAGCGGGTACGCCTTGTCTTTAAGCCGAACCATCTTTGTTTCAAGCAGCTTTTCTGGCGTGTTGATTTGTCCAAGAATTGCTTGGAGACTTTTTTCAAATTCAAGTATTCTCAGGATGCTGTAGACGTCTCTTTGAATTTCGATCCTGTCTTCAACAATTACTACCCTTGCACTTGGAGTGAATATGCCTTGAAAGAAGTTATGTGCCTCTGCCACTCTTTCTCTTATGTCTCCCCGGTGATAACCACGACCGATATCTCTTAATGCTCCAATGTACACAACAGGGTTTATTGAATATCCGCTGCGTATTAGGTGTTCTGTAAAAAAGAGAGAGAAAAAATGTTTGAGCTGTGCTACTTCCAAATCGGCGTGAAACGCAACCACGATTACTGAATTCAGTTTCCGTCTTTTCCAATGTTCGCCTATGCCTTCAATAACACGGATACGTCCCATCTCGGGAAATCTTTGTTCGAACCATGTTTCAGTCAGCAAAGGCAGGGGAATGGCTTCTTCTACATTGGTTTGGTTAACCATTTCAGAATCCTCTTTTTCTATTTGCCACATTTACTCCATTTAATGGAGATTATAGTAACATTAATTGTAACTGATCTCAAATACTTTAACTTTTCCTTATTTTAATGTAAGATTTAGTAATACTGAATGTGACTAAAATTAAACTATATTCCCTTTTATAACCCTAAAGTATAATCCGCCCCGTTAAAATATACTATTTAGCACACAAAAAAAGAGGTGCAACAAATGGAAGCAATAACTCGCCAAGACGCAAAAGAAATCAAAGCTGGGATAGTTAACATACACAGATTATTGGAACTAAGAAAGCTACACGTAAAATGTATAAACGCTGGAAAGATGTGCGCTTCCTGCAACAGCTTCTGCCATGAGCTAGGCCTGCAAAAGCAAACCAGAAACTTCATAGAGAAATACCATATGTAAATGCGCTGAAGCCTCTGATTTATCTACCGCTCTTTAGTTTCTGCAATGAACCACTATTAGACGATACATATGCTTTTTTGAGCATACCCAATGCAGCCATGGCGGTCACAGCTTTAGAAAAGACGCGACGCTACTTCTTCTTGCCTTTGTTTTTATCGTCTAGTTTCGCTGGTAAATATTCATCCACAATATAGGTCAAACCGTATCTGCTGAAAGCCTCTTGTTCAGCCTTTCGCCTGATTTTCAGGAATGTTTTGATTTCTTTTTGCCACAGCGGGTCTCCTTGGTACCGTGGGTCTCTTTGTAGCTCGTGAAGCCGTTTGATGTCTACGTCATCCAGCGGGTCAGTGGGCAGCTTGTAGTTGACGATGTCTGAAGCCCAGACGCCGCTCCAAATAGCGTCAGGAGTGGTTAAATCCCGTAGGTGCGCAGCGTTCGCTGAACCAGAAATTATGACCATGGCGATGTGCATCCCCCACGGATCGCCATCAGTGAAGATGTACACGGGTATTTTCAGCTCGTCGTGCAATCGTCGTATGAAGTAGCGCGTTTGTCTGGGCGCTTGACCAGCCGTCAAGACCAGTATGGAGTTGTGTTTTTTATGCACGTTTTCTTCGATGAACCTAGTGAACAAGCCGCCTTTCTCTATGGCTATAACTTTGTCTGCGGTTGTGCTTGCGAACTCGGAGGAAGTTAACGCTGGGCCAATCAAGACGCCGTCGGGGTGAGAAGACAAATTCAATGTTTTGCCCTCGTAGCCTGGAACAGTGTATTCTATGGTAAGGTCACCGAAGACTGCAGAGCGTTCTTCAGGGAAAATGTTAAAGTCTTCTCTGGAACGGCCAGTAGCGGTCTCCAAGTCAGTTATTATGTTATTGGATTCTTGCTGGTCCTTGAAAGTCATGTTGTAAGCCTGAGCCGAATAGTAGACATCTCTTAAGGTTGAGGTTTTACGGTGAAAAGTAAGCTCATTTGAGAACATAGCTGCCCATGCGAGCTGGGTGAAAGGTTTCACGTGCCGTATGTTCCGTGCACTTCTTGTGACGCTTCTTTCGCCTAACACATACTGGCGAATGTCTGGGTCGTAGTGAATGTTGTCTGTGGAACGGCTGGGCATGGTGATTGTCGGGAAGACACCGCTGTCTAGTTGGTCATAAATTTGTGTGCCTAGCTTCTTTAGGCTGCCCATTATCTCGTTTTTCTTCTCGGCTATAACGCCTTTACTTCTTTTCTGTGTCATACTTCTGCACGCTCTTTATCAATTTTTGAATATCAGGCTGCTTTTCTTTTCCAGCAAGGGTTGTAGAGAACTCAGCGATTCTGGGTAGGTACTTGGCGAAAACGCTGAGCCGCCGTTTTTCTCTGTCCACGTGTTCGCGTTTAGACAAGAAATGTTGGAGTTGTCGGCTAACCTCGCGCAGTGCATTTGCTACTTCCTTTCTGACTTCTGGTCGGTCGGCGATGAACTCTTTTCCTACTGTTTTGTAGGGTACTTTTGTGCTGCAAATGTGCACTACAATGGCTATGGGCATGTCAGGTGAAACCTTGTACCTGCGCCAGTTCATAGCATTTATCACCCTGTACGAAACGTCACTTGCCTCATCATATAGTAGCGGAATCTTGTTGGCGAAACGGTAAATAATGAAGCTGCCTTTCTTCGGGATATCGCCGCCGTAGGCAATGCCCAACTCGATAATGAACGGGTGCCCCGCGTAAGTTGAGGGCTTACGCTGCTTCACAACCAAGTATTCAGGGTTCAGCTCCTTAATGATTCCAGCTTTCAAAAGCTCTTCACCAAGAGGAGACAGACAGCTGGCGTCCGGCGGCAGGAACTCCTTAAATTTTTTGAGATGCTGCATCAGCTTGACAATTTCTTGGTGGGAAAGCTTTTTCGGATTTTTATAAGCGCTAAGCGTTAATACTTCACCGCAACGGGAGCAATTTGGTCCTCGACTCCAGTTTATATCCTGATATGCGAGTTTACCGTGTTTCTTGCAGGAGGCGGTAGTTAAGCCGCTGAACACTTGGAATTTTTGTGCGGTTATGTCGCCGACTCTGTGAAAGTGGTTTTTCAAAAACTCCTGCATGTTTTTGTGCGGAGTTATGTGAATGAGCCGTTGGAGAAGTTCTACGTCAACGCCGTATGGGTGTGGGTCGGTCTCTTTTGGCGGTTCGGGCATGTTTATTGTGCCTCGGTTGAACTTATAGAGCCTGCCTTTCGGGTCGACGAACGTCAAGTTTGCGTAGGGGTTCACCATGGCTGTTTGCTTGAAGTAGTCTAGAATCTTGGATCTAGCCCGCAAGTAGTCGCCTTCAATGGTGAACTCTACGATTGTCCCTCGCCATTGCTCCTTGTTTATGAGCACTTTGCGGTCGAGGATTAATGGGCGGTTCCGCTGTATGTCAATCATAAGCTTAAAAGAGTAGATTTTAGCGGAGCCAGTGCTGGAAGTCACATATGCTGGCTGATGCGTCATGATCTGACCGTACAGCACAGCCATTTTGCCACCTAAACCGAAGGTCCCTCTCATCTGCTTTAGCTTGTACTTTGAACCGTACAGAACCTGACCGAATGCTGAAGGAATAAAACGAGGCTGGATTCCGCAGCCATTGTCCTCAACTCTAAGCTTGTAGATTTGAGTGTCTCGGCTTGCTTCCCCCTCAAAAGAAAGGCGCACATAAATGTCCGGTGGTATCTTGAGGCTTTCAGCCGCATCCAACGAGTTCTCCACGAGTTCTCTAATCGCCGCGAATATGGCTCTTGACGGGTTAGTGAAACCAGCGATGTCACGGTTCCGGTAGAAGAAATCGGATGCACTGATTTCCTGGAAGGTTGCCTGCGCCAACTCTAGCCTCCACCACTCTGAACCTTTCTCATAATGATTCGCATACGTAATTGTTACGCTTATTCTTTAACTTAACTACATTTTTCGGAGAAAAATCGGTTCAAGAAAGCCAACTTCCTCACTTTTTCCGCAGACGCGTATAATAATACTCACCAATCTCTTTCTGGAGAGTATCCATCTTTGAGTCCTCCTTGTTAACTCTGGGGCGTTTGGTGACTGAGTCTCTGCGGAAAGTAACATTCATCTCTTTTAGGAAGATGTTCATGCCTTCTCTCAATGTTATAGGCGGATTTGCGGTACCGTTAACGCCAGGATCTCCACCAAAAACCATGAGCCTGTCAGCTATGAAGTCTTGAGTTACCACGTCATGCTCAACCACGAAAGCGGGCACACGTCTGTTTTCAATAACTCTTCGAATAGTTCGTGCCATGTTCAACCTCTCCTCCACATCCAAGTAGGCGCTAGGTTCGTCCAGCAAAAGCAAATCAGCTTTCCGGGATAGACAAGCGACGATGGCGACTTTCTGTAATTCTCCACCGCTGAGCTCCATTACATTCCTGTCTAAAATCATGTTAAGCCTTAAGGGTCTAAGAATTTCGGTTTTGTACCAGCTTGACGTGAAAGTTTCTTCGGCGATGCTCATGAGGAGCTCTTGGGCGGTTCCCTCGTACTCTGGCGCAATATACTGCGGCTTGTAGCTGACCTTTAACTCGCCAAACTTCTGCTTTTCGTCTGATTCTTCAAGCCCAGCCAAAATCTTCACGAAAGTGGTTTTCCCAATCCCGTTAGGGCCTAGAATCCCGATGATTTCGCCCCGCTTGATTTCACCCGGTTCCACAACAAGCTTAAAGCCTTCAAACGTCTTCTCGAGCCATTTCCAAGTAAGCATTGTTTCGCCAGCACTTGTGCTTAAGGTCGGGGGTTTCTCGTGGAAAATAATGGCTTCTCTGCGGAACCTAATGTTCTCGTCGGGTATGTATCCCTGCAAGTAAATGTTTATACCTGTTCTCACGCCGTGCACGTGCGAAACCACTCCGTAGACACCTGCATCTCCGTAGAAAATGCAGATTTGATCCGACAAGTAATCGATGATGGCTAAGTCGTGTTCGGCCACGATTATGGTTTTCTGTTCTTCTTTGAGGCTTCTTATGGCTTTGGCAACCTGCAGACGTTGTTTCACGTCAAGGTAGCTGGAAGGCTCGTCGAAAAGGTACACGTCCGCCTCTCGATTCAGTGTAGCTGCCATAGCCGCACGTTGGAGTTCTCCTCCGCTGAGCACCTCTAAAGGCCGATCCCAAATCTTCCGAAGCTCAAGGGTCTCCGCCAGCTTGTCCAAACGGTTTCTCTCGTTAACTTTCTCTAGAAGGTCGTTGACTTTGCCTGAAACTGCCTTCGGAATCTTGTCAACGTACTGCGGTTTATAAGCAACCTTAAGCTTGCCTTCGCTTACCTTCTGGAAATAGTCTTGAAGTGTTGATCCTCTATAAAACTGAATTATCTCGCTCCACTCAGGCGGCTCCTCGAACTTTCCTAAGTTCGGTTTGTACTCGCCCGATAAAATCTTCAGGGTGGTGGTTTTGCCTATTCCGTTTTGACCCAGCAAACCCATAACCGTGCCTGGCGATGGCGTGGGCAACCTGAAAAGTTTGAATGCATTAGATCCGAAACGGTGACTGCAATCCTTATCCAATTCGTCAGGCAAATTAACTATGCCGATAGCTTGGAAGGGGCATTTTTTTACGCATATGCCGCATCCGCTGCAAAGCAATTCAGAGATTACGGCTTTGTTTCCTTCTATCTTTATGGCTTCCACTCTGCTACGCACCATAGGACAGAAATTGACACATGACCTATCGCACTTCTTCACTTTACACCTGTCAACGTCCACTACAGCAACTCGTGTCATAGCAAGCTCGAAATATCAAGTCAACTGGTAAGTTATAAACATGGACCCAAAAAACCAAGTAAAAATAACAGCATAAATAAGTTATATAGAAAAGAAAAATGTAAAATGGTCAATTTTTTATGATGCCTACCATTCCTCTTCTTCCCATTCTTCGTCTTCGCCTTCTTCCCATTCGTCTTCCTCAAACACCATCCTATTCACCTCCGCCTGAAATTATCTGTACCTTAGCGTAGTCTGCAACGCTTTAAACATTTTTATTCGTCAATTGCCGTAGTTACACACAAAAACTAACCAAAAAACAAGTGCTTTTCACCCTTTTTTCTCCCTCAAAATTCTGAAAAACGCATACCATTTCCAAGCATCTGCAACCTCGGTAAATAATCAAAATGGATAAATCAGCGTCTGCGAGATTATAGCGCGGGATGATGTGAGGCGACGGCTTCGAGCGCTAAGCTGTGAGAAAAGCCATAAACCTACACTGACCCATAAAGCAAACCGTTAGTGAAGCTGGAAACCGTGCTTGAAGACTTCAACATTTTAGCCACAACTTCGCGTGGAAACGAGCGTCAGATGCGTTCTGAACTGATCTATCTGCTTACGGATGAAGTGGGTGACCCCGCGCCACTGGTTGGCAAGACAGGGATCAGAGGCTTAGTGGTGGCGAAGACCTGCTTAGACCCCTGCGACGTAGTAGAAAAGTTCCGCACTATTCTGCAGAAGCACCCCTACAAGTTACGCTACGCCCTCCGAATAATCCCCCTCGAAAAAGTTGTGCCCACCACCCTAGACGAAATAAAATGTGCAGCCTCAGAACTTGCTTCAAAAATTCAAGAGAACGAAACCTTTCGGGTCACAGTTGAAAAACGCTTCACAAACTTCCACTCACGAGACTTCATAGAAGCAACCGTAACAGGTATAGAAGCGGCGGGTATAGAAAGAAAAGTCGATCTAGAAAACCCTGACAAAATCATGATAGTCGAAGTTCTC
>LFWV01000009.1 GCA_001273335.1 miscellaneous Crenarchaeota group-1 archaeon SG8-32-3
AGTCTAGCTGTGCGTGGCTTGAAGTTGTAGTGTTTTTTTACTGTTTCTTCTGGTGTGCCTTCAATTTTTATCCGTTGTTTACGAAGCAATGTTTTGGAGAGCTGGGGAATGTCGCATTTGGCTTTCACCCAGACTTGGCGTGTTATCTTGAAGCCTGCTGGGTCGCGGAAAACTGCGACAGGGTGGAGATGGCCCATGATTATTGTTTTGCACCTCAGAAGCATTGGGGAAGGCCACTTATGACCGTGAAAAAGGCCGACGTCTCCGACTATGGTGCCTGTTGCTGGAAGTAGAGGTATGTTTTCTGGCAGTAAAGGTTCGAGGTTTGCGTCGTGGTTGCCGCGTATTATGGCTATGTTTTTGACGTAATTTTTAAGTTCAGTGAAGAATACAGGGATGTCGTGCCATTCACCTGGTTTTGCTGCAGTAACCGTGTATTTGACGTCTCCTAGAATTAGTAATGTATCAGGCTTGTACTTTGAGAGCACAGCGACCAGTTTTTGCAGAATCTTAGATGATTGGCTTGGTACATAGATACCTTTGTCGCGAAGAGCCATTTCCCAGCCTAAGTGGGGGTCGGCTATGACGAGAGTTTTTGCTTTTCCAGTTTTGATCAGAATCCCTGGGGCGGACATTAATATTTTTAGCATTGCGGTTTTACCAAGCTGAGGATTGTCTTGTGAAGCCGTGTGTTTCCAGATGCTACGAATTTTACTGTCTGTTGTGGTCCTAGTTTAACATTCAAGTTGCCGCCAAGCGGAGTGGTTATGATTCCGCCTGCTTCTTTGAGTATTAAGAACGCAGCAGCCATATCGGTTGTTCGGAGTTTTCCGCGGATGTCGATGAACGCGTCTGTGGTTCCATCAGCCACGTAACATAGTTCAAGAGCGTTAGCTCCGAAATGACGTATATGCTTAGTTTCATGGATTAGGGCCGTTAGTTGGGGGGCGATTTCCTCAACCTTGAAGCTGTTTAAGTCCAAACCGACCATTGCATCTTCTAAAGAATTACATGCGGAAGGCGTTATTTTCTCACCATTGCAATAAGCACCTTTGCAGCTCAGGGCGGTGTACGTGGCATCATGGAACAAATCAGTCACTAGAGCAGCGAAAACTGTGGAGAGGAGGGGGGTGAAGGAGATAGCTATGGAGGTAGCATAAAAGGGAATTCTGTGAATCAGATTATTTGTTCCATCTATCGGGTCAACCGTCACATAACACTGAACAGGAGTTTCGCCATACTCTTTCACGCCAGACTCTTCGCTTATTAGCCTGAACGAGACGCCAAACCGTCTTAATACTTCAATAATGGCTTTTTCCGAAGCCAAATCAACTGGCTTCATCAGGTCTCCTCCAGCCCCTTTGCCTAAATCGGGTTGTGGCTCATTCAGATTCTCAAGGTAAGGATCAATGCGTTCCTGCACTTCTTGTTTGCAGTGAATTAGAATTTCCGACCAATCATGCTGCGACTTCATTTACAAGCCTTCTTATCTTCATATACACATGCAAGTTGATAAAGACTTAACTTAACCCAGAAAAATGATGCGCCACCTGAGTGTATTATAATTTTCAAGTTGCTAGTAATGTATAATTCAACCATCGTTGATCGTATTTAGAATAATTATGGTTAACCATTAGTCTTGATTCACAAGTAATAAATTGATTTGAATGCATGACATAACTCCGATTTAGAATGAAAAGCAAAGCGGAAATTCCGTGCTCTACTTGTTCATTGTGGAACCCGAAAGAAAAGAGCTTTTTATGCAATCCCAACAGGTGCAAGAAGCTTTCAAACTGGTTACTAAAACACACCAGAGACACTAGCATGGAACCTCCGAACAAAATCATTCAATATGTAGTTTGAAGATCGCCTTTTAGCTTCCCTATTGAGATAAAGGTAGGTTATAATCACGAATGCCGTGAATACATCATATTTATGAAAAGAGTTTTAGTATTCTTAATCAATTTTTTCCATGGCGGGTCAATTTCAATGAGTTATTGAATCGAGGAGTTTTAGTCCATTTAGGTTTAGTTGTTAAAAATTTGAAAAGTGCTGACATCACAACAGGAAGCCAATGATATGTATATGCAGCTGCAATGAAGATAAGTGGTATTATTTGCCATCGAGGGTAGTCTGCTCGTTGTTTCCATAAACCATATGCGAAAAGAGGCATGAAGGAGAAGCCAATTGAAAATGTAATCGCAAAAGGAAAGAAGTTTGATACTTGAATGATTCCCAATAAAGCAAGCCCAGACCAAGCCCAACAAAGAAAAACTAGAACGGGTATGAGAACATGGATCAAATAAAAGCAGATATCAAGTTTTGTTCTTAGACTGAATTTTGTTCGCCAGAAACTCGGTTGGAGAACATACTTCTTCAGGGTTTGAAGTGTGCCCCAAGCCCATCGTTCTCTCTGGCGGAACATAGTACTCAGAGTTTCTGTCCCCTCTTGAGAGACGAAGGTCGTGTCTATGTAAACATTTTTCCATTTTTTAGTCAACAATCTTACACCCAATTCCAGGTCTTCAGTCAGAGAACCCTGACTCCAGTATTCTTCTTGGTGTTTTATGACGGTATCATCCAAAGCTACTGCTCTAACAAATTGACCATTGCCTCCCAGAGCTACAGCCCCAGAATAATTCGTACGAGCGAACTGCATGATTCGTGCAAAAGCCAAAAACTCTATGTCCTGTAGCTTGGCTAAGAAAGAGGTTTTAGCGTTCTTTATGCGAACCAAAGTCTGAACCCCACCAACATTTAAATCGGCAAATTGAAAAGAGACTTTCTTGAGTATGTCCGGCTTGGGAATACCGTCAGAGTCGAAAACACCAATTATCCAACGATGCCTTGGTTTGATCTCGAGGCCTCGCCATGTTAGAAGAAAATCGGCGAAGCCCGCATTCAAAGTCGCACTTTTTCCTTGACCTCCCTTATTGGTCGGGATATTGAAAACCTTCAAATTGGAATATCTCTTTTGAAAACTTCTAGCTATTCTTTCGGTTTTGTCATAAGAACCATCATTAATTACTATTACCTCAAACAATTCAGAGGGATAATCAAGATTTAGTACGATTTCCAAGGTTTCGCTTAAAACTTTTTCTTCGTTATGTGCGGGAACCAACAAACTGAAGAAGTGACCTACGTTCTCGCCCTGTTTTGGGCGTGCTCTTGAAATAACGACCAAAAGAAAAGCATTATATGAAGCACAGGTCACCAAAAAGTAAATTGTTAAAAATGTGGTGTCAATAATGAGGCTAGGAAAAATCAAGCCAAGTCCGAACGTTGTAACTACTATTATTGTAGGACCAACGAGGCTTGCTCCAATTGTAGCAATAAAACCATAAAGACCATTGAGCGATACCCTTAGTGAAAAAATAGACATTCCGTTATTACACCGAAGCCTTTTTTTTCTCGAAATCAACGATCATTTTGAGATCGAAAGACTTTTTGACTTGACCAGACCTTGAGGTTAGTTCTTTTCCAACTAAGACTTTTTCGCCAAACCTTACTTTCCCAGCAGCCCTAATACAACCTCCAACCACAGAGTTGGAGCCAAGGGTAACGTTACCTCCCGAAACGATATCACCATCAATTACCGACTTAATCCCCACTGTAACATCTCCTAATACCTTCACCCTTCTTGAAAGCCTGCATCCATCACCAATTTTCAACTTTCCTTTAACTACAAGTGTGTCATCAACAGTCACTCCGGAGGGAATTTCCAAATCTCCAACCACAGCAGTAACATTGTCTCCTACCATGAAAACCTCTCCTAAAACATTAGCTGGAAACATGAGAGTTGCATTTCCGCTGGAACTAGTCTCCCTTTCAGGTTGGAACTCGGAAGCTTGGTTTAGCTCAGACAAAGTGACTTCTGGCAGACTAGAGCTTTGGCTACAGATTTGTTGCTTAGAGTCAACTGAAAACTGTTTTGCTTCATTCGTACTAAAACTGGGATTATTTAAATTTGAATTGTCACGAAACATTTGTGTATTTCTGATGTCAAATTTGTAGAGGACTTTGTCTCCGCTTACGCCGTCCACCCGCAATGTGACATATTCTTTTGTCGTTACATTATGAAACGTGAACTCAAAAAATGGTCTATAAACTATCGTGTTTTCCCTGATTTCAAAGTTTTCTCGAATTATATTGACTAAATCGGCTGGTCTCTTTGCTATCTTTGAGCGAAGCAATTCTATAATTTCATTTGTAGAGATATTAATCCGTCTAAGATTAAGATTAACATCAGCATTTCCTTCCATTTGGATTTCATAAGGGGCAAAGGAAAAACGCGCGGGTGAGATCTCCCGTCGTAGCCTATCGAACACAAAAAAGGTTTCTCTTTCGTAATGAGCGTGTTCTTCACCGTCTAGTTGAATCGTCGGGTCTTTTTTTTCCGATTCCGAAGCTACTGGTTCAAATTTCCTTCCGTCGATAAAGACCTCGCGAGTTGTTTTCTCAACCTCTAATGAAAAAGTGTGTTTCTTGCAATAATCTAACGAGTATCTTCCTCCGATAACAATGTAAGGTTCGTAGTATTTTTCATAACCAACAAGCTGAATTTCTTCGGCTTTTGGTTTAAAAAACCATAGTTTCGCGAAAAAACTTCGTTTTAGTCTTTCAGCCTGGCGCCTAGCCACTTCAGAATCAAACCTAGTTCTTAAAACCACGGTTTTGGTATTAACCATCTTTTGCGGTATTATTTCTATTTTGGGCACCATCTCGCTCAACCAGCATTTCTCTCTCGCGATTGACTAGCTCTTCCGGACAGGCCGCCATATTCTTAATATTCTCATGATTGACCAGTCTTTGAAATGTTGAATATACGTGACTACGGGAACAGTAAAAACACTTTAAGTTTGGTTTTTGGGTTATCGAGTTCATGTGTTTACGCTTTGGCTTTTACAGGTTCAGTGTCTTTGGAGTTTTTTATTTCATCTTCAGCTTTTATTGGCTCATTTCCATGAGGAAAAGTAGGCACCGTATACACGTCAGTAATCCCTGCCATATTCTTAACCTTCTTCTGGACAAATTCAAGGACCTGCGCATTATCTTCAGCATTAATCCACACGCCCACATCCCAAACTCCGAAGATGTTCATGTTATAGCAAAGATCAACGCCATCGATAGGATTACTGCTAAGTTGCCTCAAAGAACCTAAAGTCTCCATTAGTTTGCCTGGATTCAATTTCAACAATATCAAGTACTCTCTCATTTTGCCTGTTTACCTCCTTTTCCATTATATTCAGATTTGGGTTCCAATTCTGGTTAAATCAACTTAACCTTTGTGAATTACCAATATTGATTATCTGTAACGATACAGGAAGTTAAAGCGGGATAGGATGAATATTATTCAGCTCTGAAAACTCTTAAGTTCAATTTGTTTTGGAGGTTATTGTTGCTTGGACGGTTATTTCCACTTGGAAATTGTTTACTGAGCCTTCGAACACACCCTTTATCTTTTGTCCTTCAAATTCGCCTGTGCCATGACCATTGAATCTGCCATCGATGCTTGCAACTGAAACTTTCCCAGTGATTGTACCTTCGAAGGTTCCGCTTTGACTGGCGATTGTCCATTGTCCATTATAGGACCCAAGATATGTGTTTAGATCTAATGTTCCGCTTAAGCTTGTTTGTATTTCGAAACCAGAAATGGGGGTATCTCCGCTGTTAATGGTTCCCGTTGAGATTGCGTCTTGTATGTATAAGGTGTTGTCAATGATTTCTTGGTTTGCTATATAGACGTTTCCTGCACCTAGTGTGGCTGTTTCTGTGAAAGTAATTGTTTCTTTTGGATTATTGGGTGGTTTTGGGGGTTTGGGTTTTTTGTTTTGCGGTATGGCTATGGCTGTTGGTATCAGCAGTAGGAATAGAAACACTATTATTATTGCTTCTTTCCGCATTAGCGACATCGTTTGTATTAAATCGTAAGACACTATTAAATACTGTGGTTTTAAAATTCTAAAATAACCAGAGCCTCAATGAGAACGCTGAAGAAAAGAAGACTTTCTATTGTTTTGCCGCAGGTTTTGGTTGTGCAACAGGATTACAGCAAGAGGTATTTGTGCTGATAAATAAATAACCGGCACTATTATGCTTAGAATGTTATTTGGGAAAGGAATTTTGAGCATAAAGCTTAAGACAAAAACTGCTTCTTTTATGAGCGGATAATCAAGTATGGTTTTTATTACCAGAAGTATCCCCGAGGCCAAGGTTAGATTTTTCGCTGTTTTTGACAGCTGGTGCTGTTGCAGCATTTTAGTTTTGAAGAATATGATTGAAAGAATTATTTGTAGGACCCCGAGAACTATAAAACTTGTTAATGTAAGAGTATTAAAGAATAGAGTGGCTTGAATTTCTTCAAAGGTTGTTTCTCCCCAGAAATCAGTGCCTCTGAGTTGAGAGGTTAAACCGAAAATTGACATGGCAAAAAATACTATGCTCACTGCAAGATGCGGTAGTAGTACGAAGCTTGGCTTTTTTATTTTTTGCTTTTTTGCCTGGTTGAAGTAGGCTACACCTGAGAGCAGCAGTCCTAAACCTACTAAAATCAGAAAAACCATTTGGAGTTTTGAAACGTACCCTGTCATCACATAACTGCTAAAAGCTTGTATGTTAAAGCCGCCAAAACCGAGCAAAGTAGATACAAGAAGAGCACATGCGCTCAATAATAGTCCGGATAGTGTAATGTATTTAGATGTTTTCTTGTTCAAGAGCATATTTCCCTTTTGATATTGAAGAATAGACGCAATTTTTTTGATTTTATTATTATTTGCTTTTTAATGTTTTTAAGTTTGCATCTAGTTCCTCTTTTAATTAGAAGACAGGGGAATTCCAGTATTTGCAGAGAAAAGGCAGCTTCCACAAATAAATAGAAACTAATAATATCAAACCTTATTCAACTATTCAATTTGTTGTTATCTATTTATTGCGAAAACGATTGTAATTCGGTTTTCATGGTAAGTGTAAGCGAGGTTTGATTGTGTGAGAAAATTGGCTTCTTGTGTTCCATTATTAAGAATGATATAGCTAATATTGTAATCATTAATTAAGTCGGCTAAGACAAAAGTGTTGTTTCCGAGCAATGCTTCTCCCATTTGAGGCAAATCCTTAGGCAAAATTACGTTGTCGAATGCTCCATAGTTGAATGCCAAATCCGCGGAGTAGATCAAGTAATCTTCATCTTTGAATATATCTGCATAATTATTAAGATAAGAGCGATAAACAAAATCAGCGTCATCATAGCCCCAGTTCACTGGATAGCGAGGCCAGTAAAGCGTAGGAAAAGAAAACGCTGTGAGAACGACCATTATGACCAAAGCAGTAAGGGCAGTTTTTCTTCTTTTCGTTTGCATCAATCGCCAAAACCCTACTCCCGCCAGAAGCGTCACCCATGTACCCAAGTAAAGTAAACTCCTAAATAGCCAAAGCGCATCAAAAATAAAGTAACCATTGTTCCCAGCTTCAATTAGAAACACGAAAAATATCGTGGGAATCATCAAGATGACATTATCCTTGAAATTTCTGAGGCAAACATACAAGCCTACCAAGGCCAAGATACATGCACCCCATCCTATCCAAGCAAAGTAAGTGAATGAAGTGAAAGAAAACGCCCCAAACGGATAGGATGGTCCCAAACCTTCAAGAATACCGCTCAAACCTAGATTAGAGAGCGTTGGCAACCAAAAAACTCCGGAGAGAACTATGCCAATAAACATAGCTTTCAAATATTCAAGAGCCTCATTCCACCGTCTCACTATTAGCAACACCGAAAAGATTGAGACAACGATTGGAAGAAAGAAGATTATGCTGATCGCGTTTGTTAAAAAAACCATTGAAGCAAAAACTCCCCCTAACAAATATTTCTTGGTGCCTTTTTGAGTTGTCATCGCATGAAAGAACATCAGCATAGCTAACAAGGCTATGGGTTCGGGTATGGGTATGTTTGTTCTGTAGATGTGGAATGAACAGATAGCCAGAAAGGCAGCTGATGCAATTCCTGCCCACTCGTTATATTTCCTTTTTATTAAAGCGTACGCTGCTGGGACACAAAGGAACCCCAAGAACTCAGGTACGATCTTCATCAGAAGAAATCGGTCAACTTGAATTGTCGATATCAATGTCGCGAAGACCACGTGAAAAGAGGGGGGATAAGAATATAATCCCCAAAAGGTTCGAGAAGGCAAAGTTCCTTGGACAACAATAGAGTCAATGAAGGATAGGTGATAATATGGGTCTTGATCTCCAAGCCATGGATCGGCAAGTTGAGTTTCCAACCTAAGAAATAAACCTACAGCGAATATTAGGAGTAGAATGATGTGGCTAAATTTTATTGAAAAAGAAAAAACCTCATTATGCTTTGAAAGGCTTGTCTTTTGATTTAGTTGGCCTTCCCCAAAAAAATCCTGAGAATAATGCGAGTTCTCCTTGCGTTTCTTGTAAATCCAAAAACAGAAAGAAATAACAGGAATTAATGTAATAGCTATTATGTTGATTGGTGGTATTAGAAGCCCGAATTGTGCAAGAATTACACATATTATCGTTAATATCGCGTAGCCTAATGAAAAAGAGTAGAGCAGTACTTCTGTGTAAGAGAACTTCTCTTTTGGCTTAGACTGATTTAGGAAGAAAAATGCAGCTCTTCCAATAGCAAACAATACGAAAAGACTTAACAGAACTTTCCACATTTGCTACTACCAACCAGTGCGCAGGCTTTTTTCGATTTGCCTGAAAAGTAAAAAAGCATTGTTAATTCAGAATTCATATTTCAAGTCAACAATATTTGGCCATAAACCAGCGCAAATCAAAGGAAGAAGCGTTAAAGTAAAGGAAGGGCGTAATTGTTATTGACATTTAAAAGAAGTTTTTCAATTTCTCTCACTCCGCGTGTGAGAATACTGTTTTTTGTGAGGCAGACGCTCGATACTTACCTTTCTCGGATTGCTGTTTTAACACAGTAGTCTGCTCAGAAATCACTGAACATTTGAATAAACCGATGAAAATCTTGAATTCGAAAGAACCCTGCCTCCAAATAGCGTGTTAATTATCACGACACCGAATGTTTCAGTTCATTGGGCTTTTCGTGAAGCTGTTTGGATAAGAAGCCGTCGTAAGATGATAGAGACTAACAATAAATGCGTAGCAAGAAAACGATTGAGGTTTTTGTTTGATTCAACTGGTTTCACTATATTCCATGACGTTTCGGTTATGTGATTGTGTTATCCTGCGAATAGCAGGTTCAGTATTAGAGAATCAGTATTCCACGATGCGTGTAAGGTTGTTTGCGCTTCTTATCCATCTTTGAATCGTTCTGTAGGGGGGTATCCGCCTAACCAGATTCTTTTTCATGTTGATTGCTTTCAAGCTCGCATGCAAGTTTTTCGCGTTTCGCCGTGAAAGGTCCGCTACCGTATTGACCCCCGCTTCCTCTAACAGAGACGAGTATTGTGTTCCTATGCCCTTTATGCGGAAGAAGTCTGCGCGATAGACCCATTTAAGCAATGTTGCAGGTGCCACGTCGATTTTATTTGCCAAAACACGTCGCTTTCTTCTCGTAGAACCTGCCCTCAACAGGTCGTCTATGATCCTCACTCCAGAATATCTAAGTTTGCTGCCGTATGCTGGTCCTATCCCTTCGATAGTCTCAACATCCTGATCTAAGGCCGTGTACGTTCTTCTCTTTTTAACTTTAGCCGGAGGCTTTGCTTGCGGTTTCTTGGACATTGTCACGACTGTAGTTGCTTCTGTAGCTATGGGCTGAGGGGCTGTCGGGTAAGTGGGACCCCTTAACGGTTCCAATTCCCTGCTTTTCGAGCCAGAGCTAGCCACAACGTATATTACGAAAGCGACGAGTCCCCAAATAAGCCCGTTCATTATGCTGTTCAAAATAGTTACGATTGTAATTCCCGAGATAACTTCTGTTGCTGGAATTTCGAATAAACCAATTATAATATCACCTGGAGGTATAGCAGGTATTGCTAAGGTTGCTACAAAGAGAAACAGAAACACTATCGCGAAAACTAATACTTTCGACATGGTTGAATAGTATGCCGAAACCATTTATAATATTTTTTAAGCTGGAAAGTTTCAAAGAAGGATAACAAACTGAAAATCTAAAAATGAAAAACCAAAAAAAGTAAAATGGGAGATTAGGATTGCCACTTGTCGATTATGTATTTGGGTATTTCTGAGGAGTCACGTGGTCCCACTTGAACTTTCCAGCCGCTGAGCTCTTCGATTTCACCGCTTATCCTCGACGCCTTACCTGGAATAATCATTTTCCTGTGCTTAACTTTGCTCTCTATGTCCGCATCTTTTATGGCGTCTGCCACTTTTTCCGCAGTCAATTTACGCCCCGCAACCCCGCTGTCCACTGACATGCCTTCAGTGTCCACAACGATTAGATAAGCGTTGATTTTGGAATTTTCAATGTCTGAGGCAACAGTGTAATATGTCAAAGCAAAGTTCGTAGTGAAAAACACAGGCGAATTCTCATCTGGTGCACCGATAGTCTTCAAGCCAGGTTCCACAGCCACAGGCTTACGCGGGTCAGTGTAAATGTTCTGCCGTAGCACTACGTTCGGAAGAAGCGACCAGCCATCAGCACCATGCATCACAAGAACATCAGCGAAACGAACAATTAGCATAGCCGCCAAGTAAGCTTCGCGCCACTTCACAACTTCGTCCGCCGCTTCACCCTTGTCCAGCCAAGCAGCCATAGGAACGCCCATTAACGGAAAACCAACAAGTTCCTCACCAGCTTTGCAAGCAGCCCTGCGGAGCATAGTGAAGTTATTCAGCGTGTCAGTCAACCCTTCATTCGGGAAAGTGCCGGGGTCTAACACCAAATCTTGGACACCGTAAGCAATCAACGTCTTAACCAACGACGCCAGCATGCTTAAATCGTTAGGCGCGGAAACCACCAGCGGGCAATTGTACATCAAAGCCAGTTCTGCCATGTCCTTCCAGTTGTCCATCGTCGCCGCGTATAGCAGGGCTCTTGCCTTCGGCGCAGCCATTAAGCCAGCTTCAGCCATGTTCGGGTTCAACGTGCACAAAATTAGCGGTATGTTAGTGTTCTCAACCACTTTTTTAACGGTAGCCTTGAACTTTTCAGGCTCACCTGATGTGGAGCGAACAGCAATCATGTCCAGCTTAAGCGTGTAGCCTATATACTCGTAGCTAAACTGCTCTGTCTGCTTTATGCGGCTTAGCAACTCCTCTTCAGGCATCTCATCTGTCACGTCAATTGCAATTGCCGTCGGGTTGAAGTATGTGAACTCATGACGGTACATGACAAGTTTTCCGCCGAGCTTAACGGCTTTTTCGCCTTCGCCAACGACTACTTCTTTAACTGGAGGTTTCAGCATTTCCTTTAGCTGATTGTAAGCTTTCTCGTTTTCTTTCTTTAACAATGGAGGACACTGATCAACACTTACTTCACGGTTAACGATTTTCGTGGCAAAAGCCATGCAGTTATCTTCGCCGCATTCTTTACAATTGGTCTTTGGAAGAAGCTTGTAAACGTCAATAGGGCTTAACTCCTTTATTCCAGCTTTACCTTTTCTTTTTTCACTCATACATTTCACTGCTCCCTTATGATTTCAGGGAAACCCAGTCAACAAACTTGGACCCATCAGCTTTCTTTCCGCTTACCAGCTGACCAATAACTTCCTTCAAAGTCTTCACCGCAGCAGGATGCATCATCATAAACAAGTCCACGCCAGCAAGCAAAAGCGTTAACGCGGTAGTTACTTCCCACAGTGGACCTCTAAGCTCACGAGGCTCCCACTCAGACGACATCTTCAGCCACGCTTCACGTGCAGCCCAAGCGTTAGTAGTGCCAGAAGACATGGGATGTGCAAGTTCAACGTCGCCCATCAAACCGGCCAGCCTAGCTCGCTCCATGTTGGTAAACGCGTAGTCTAGACCGTAACCCAAAGCAGCCGTGGTCAAGTCCATGATAATGTCTTCTTTGCCCAGAAAATCATATAACCGCCTGTTAAGCTCGCGTTGCAAGTTCAAATCCATAGGAGTGAAAGATAAAGCTACATGGCCGTTATTCTTAACAAACTTTGCGCACCGCTCAACATCCATGTCCTGTGTTATGGAATTTATCAGGAAACGTTCACCAGCGAAAACCTCAGCTATTTCCGCGAAAACATCCGCGTCCTTAACTGGATCACCGCAACCACCAATCACCAATGGCACGTCAACAGCCTGCATGACCTCTTCCACTGTTTTGACAGCATCCTTCGGCGTAGCATCCTTTAGTAACGGGTCAACACTAATCAGGTGAACCGTAACCATATCCGCGCCGAATTTTTCAACCGCAAGCTTTGCCCAAGCAGCGGGGTCATCGATAACCTCCTTCACGTGCATTTTGACCGCTTTTGACAAGGGAATTTTCATGTCAAAAACGTCAAGCGTAACCACAGGAGGATGCAGAATAGGTCGCTCAAACGTGTAGAAAGCCGGTGAAGTCTCGCCGCCGATAACGATTGACCGACCGCGTGTTCCGCCTTCACCTTTAGTAGCACCAAGTTTGACTTCGACAATTTTGCCTGGATAAGTCTCGACTGGAGGGACAAACTGCGCCTTCATCAACTCTTTAGGCTTACCCTTCAGAGCAGGAGCCACTTTTAGCTGTGGCATTAGATGCCTAGGTAAGGCACCAGACTGCAGCCACAGCTCTAAGGTACCTACTTCCAGCTCGAAGTCTTCCAGTTCAATCTCTTGAAACTTCGCAAGAAGATCCAACAGGTCAGGACTGAAGTTTATTCCGCGGTCTTCATTATTTTTCTTTTTGTCAGCCAACAGGCTTCACCCTTTAGCTTTTTTATTGTCTTTCATCGAACGAATAATTACTTTCTTGGCGTAAATCTTTGCGTCCTTCAGGATTATCTTAAAGCCTCCAGCCGTTATTGGTAAATTTGCAGCCGACACCACAGGTATCATTGCACCTTCTTCCGCTATCGCTTCTGCAGATACTGCCTCTTCAACTGCTGTTTCTGCCGTCCATCTAGCCACTACGGGATGATCCTTCTCCTTCAGAAAAGCTTTCAAAGAATCAATGTTCTGCGCGTCCTCTTCAGTAGCTACTTTGTCAACAACTTCTTTGGGAATAAAATCTTTGACGCGTTCCTTGACTTCTTTGGGCACCCACACCACGCGGTTCCATCCGCCGTCGGCTTCCAGAAACTTAGGGGAACGCATGTACTCGATGGATATTCCGTGGAAACCGTCTACTTGTCGCCCGCCCGCGGTGGAGTCAGCGAGAGTTGAGAAGGGCAAACCGTTCACCGTAACGCCCTTAAAGCTTCTGTTTACTAGGCCGAACCCGTCTACTTCTGGAATGTAGAAAGCCACAGCCTCGAAACAGCCGCATGAAGTGTGCGGATAATCGAAAGCCGTGTAGAGCCAAACTCTGTTAACGTCGCCCAGTGACTTCTTTTTGACAATCTCGTTTACACCTGAATACTCGCCTTTTTCCGCGTCTACCAATTCGCCTCTTTCTATAGCAAACACTGGTCCCTTCGGATCGACTTGCGCTGAGGCACGTCCGTCAAACCAGCTTATGGCGCCGCAGTTGGAGTACCGTTGTGGCGTGATGACACACACGTGGCTTGGGGCAAACGACTGGCACAGAACACAACCGTAGAACTTGTCAACCTCTTCGTCTTTCAATCCTCTTGCTCTCGCATCTCGGGCTTCGTAATCTTCCAGAGCGCAGGGGTAAAGCTCTTTTACTTTCTCTGGATCAGTAATGAAGGTTATTTGCGCTTTCTCGATTATAGACAGTTCGCTCTTGAAGAGTTTGTAGAGAACTTTGCCGATGTACGTGAAAGAGTTTAGCCCTTTCTGGAAGGATTTCTTGCCTAATCGTATCCATATGTCGTAGCGCTGGTTGAGGTGCATGAAGCCTTCAATGAAGTTCATGTAGCCGTGTATGCGTCTTTCGATTACGCCTTCAAGCTGCTGATCTATCGTGGAGCCGGCAACTTCAACTAGGATTCCCAGCGGATATGCTTCGCCCTCTTTCATGTCTTTAATGTCGGGACCAATTATGGTTATTTTCCCGTCTTCAACTTCGTTTAGGGGTTTCACTTTTGCTAGTTCAAATTTTTCTTTGATTGATGGACCGCCGAGTTCTACTTGCATTTGTTTTCTGCGGATGCGTTCGCCTTCGTAGATTACGCCAACGTCGACAGGTATATCTTTAAACATTGACATTTTTTATTGTCCTCCTTCAAATCTTGAAGTCATGACTTTGAGGTTGTTAGCCCAGTCATCCAAAGACCCGTTTGGATAAGACCAGCTAGCATGCGGATGATACAAGTTGTCGATAGTTATAGTTCTAAGGTCTGGAGCAAAATGCTTGAGTCCAGAAAGGATAAGCGCTTCCATGTAATACGGCAAACCAACAAAGATCGCCAAGTCAGGATGGCCTTTACCGTCGAGTCCATCCCAGCTTGGATCAACAAGGCGATTACCTATGTCCATGGCAGACATGAATCCTGCAGGTGTATAACCTCTTTTCAGGAACTCGCCAACCATATGTGCTGTTGCAACAACCTGAACTTTGGAGGCTTTAGCGAAGTCAATCAGGAAATCAATCAGCGACCTTCCTTCCATGGATCGTTCAGTGGCGTTGCTACCGACCACAAGAAGTGGGCGGGCAGCTCTCTTTATCATTGCCACGGCTACTTCGGGTTTTGTTATCGGGTTTGCTTTCTTTGTTGCTGCTACTTCTGCACATTGCCAAGGTTCACACGACATTTATTATCACTCCTTTTTTTTCCTTATCATTCTAGGAAGCAAGGTCGGGTCCGGAATCACGGTTTCTTTCCAGCCTTTCTCTTTCAGTATCTTTGTGACTTCGTCTTTCATGGTCATGGGTACGTCAGCCATCGTGCGCACGAACCTGTGTATGTCTGGCGGCATGATTCCGTAATGGCGCTTATGCAAGTCGATATAGTGTGACAGTTTAATTGAACGACCCTTCCATGTGTCGTTGGGTCTTAGGCACAACTTGGCTATAGCTACCATAGCTTCTTGCGGCGTTTCAACCGTCTGGAACAGGTGCTCAGGTGCAGGACCAACATTCACTTTGTTGCCTGTGCGCGCGTCGTAGACTTCCCAGTTTTCAGGCTTGTCAGCTCTTCCAAGGAGCATGCGCCGGTATTTGCTACCATGTGGACCAACAAGCACTGGAACGCCTAAACTCCAGAAACCAGAAGCAATCGATGCGGCTTTCTGTGAGTATGCACCCCAAGCTAAGCCAACCGCACCTACACGGTTGTGTATGTAATCAGCTATTTCCTCGTAGTTGCCCCTTAATGATCGTTTAGCGAATATGTTTGCGACTTTTATGGCTGCACCTGCAATGTGAGGGTTAGAAACGCAAGAACCAACGTTAATCACACCTCCAGCCTCAAAGCCACCTGGAAATTCCTCATAAAGCGTTTTGCCCTCTTCGTTCTTGTAGGAACCAGCGGACATGGCTGAGCAACCAGAAGTCATTACTATGAAGCGGCGAAGAGCAAATTCTCTACATATATCATAAACGTCTTTGCCACCATGCGGATAATTAGCACAGCCCACCAGAGCAACGATGCCAGGAATTTCACCGAGCACGATTGGACCGCCAACGCTTCTAATTTCCACGTCTTGAACGGCACCTCTTCCTGAGCGGCAGTAGTTCGTTTCCGAAAGCATCTTTTTCTCGCCGACTTTAAGTATGTAGCTGTGGATTTCAAGTTTGACTGGGCAGGCTTCTTCGCAGCGTCCGCATCCGATACATTCCTCGTAAAGGTCTGCTAGTTTAGAATAGTCGCCTTCAGCTGCGGCTGTAATTGCTTCAGGGATTTTGAGGTCTTGTGGACAGCTTCTCTGGCACATGTTACAGTGCCTACATTTCTTCGCAAGTTCTCTGATTTCTTCTAGTGTTGGAAGAGACTTCATTTTCTTGCGCATCGGAGCAACTTTTTGCGCTACTTTCACAGCGACTTCCCCGACTTTCTCAGGATCAAGAATCAAAACGCCTGGAACCTTTCCGCTGACCAAGTCTGCCACAATCTCGTCGGCAGGGTCATTTGTGCGGTCCTTGTAGCCTATACAGTTCTTTTCCGAAGCGGCAATTACGGGTGCTTTAACACGTTCCGCCTCTAGCGAACAATCGGTTCGAACACATTGCTCGTCTAGGACAACTACGTCTGCAAAACCGCCACGTATAAACCGGAGCTCCCATGAAATCGGCCCAACGATTTTCGCGCGATCAAAGTATCTTGTGTTGTCTATGGCAGTGCAGCATAAGCCGACGACTTCCATTTTGTCATCAAGTTTCTGCTCTTTCATGTAATCGATTATTCCAACAGAAGGCACGACATTATGGCCGATACACATAATAACGGGTTTTGTCTGGTCAACTGTTCCTATGCCCATTTTGATGAGGGGTGCTTCAGGGTCAGCCTTGGGGAAATCAAAGACTGAAATTTGCGCGATATCAGCGACTTCCATGCCTACTTGGTCAACTCTGCCGGCGTGGAATGCTTTGGATTCAAAATCTATGTTATTGGCTTCTTGACCAGTGTGTGCAACAGATAGCAGATGCGTGATTTGCGATTCACAGTATGTTAGAACTTCGTCTAAGTCACCTAGAGTTTGAGGTCTTATTCCAGTAACAAGCCTCGTAACTGGAGCTTCAACTTTCACATTTAATCCGCCTACATCCAAAGGATAGCGCCTACCATACTTTTCAATTAGATGGTCAACCACATGGCGGGCGTGTCCATTGTGGGTTGCGGCACCAATGCAGCAAGCGATAAGTACGATACGTGATGACTGGTCGGCTATGTTAAGCCCACAAGCCCCACGTTTTCCCGCCGTCAAATCGCACTTGCCATAAGTGCAAAGACAGCACAAGTCACAATCCGGCAAGTAAAAGGGTTTGTACTTGTTAAGAAGGGTCAAGTCCCAGTTTCTTAGAGTAGTCAAACTAGGCATCGGGGTCGGTCCCATGGGCTCCTCCCAAGAATCATCAACAAGTTTTCCGATGGATATATCAAGATTTTTAACAAGACCAGTACTGGTCTTCATTTCACCAATTTTTACGCGCACGTTTTTGCTCGTCAAATAAAAACCTCTGTAAAGGTTTAGCTAGAAGCAACATTACACTGTTTTTAAACTTTTCCAGAAAAAATCAATGAAAGTCATGATGCAGCTATAGTTATGCAGGCCTCTTGTGAAAAACTAGGTAAACGGTATTATGTCAAAGGTAACCTGCAGTTTTCATTATTTTCTTCACTGAATTGTAAGCCGCATTGTCTGAGGGCAACTCCAGTAGCGATTTTCCGTCGAGAACGTACTCGTCTAGGGTTTCGTCTGCCGCTATTTTTCCCAAATAGCTAAAGCTCAACGTGGTTTCTGCTTGAGCACCCCGTTCCTCCGGGAATCTGTATCCGCCTACTATGTAGAAGTTGTCGAATTGCACGTTAACTTCTTTGGTAATTCGGTTCGCTCTTTTAACGTGGTCCATTGACTTCTTATCTATTGGCACAAAATGGGTTGAAGGATGCTATTGCATGCCAAACGCAGCTTTGAAAGGCGCGTTAGGGTCTTTAACTAAAAA
>LFWV01000047.1 GCA_001273335.1 miscellaneous Crenarchaeota group-1 archaeon SG8-32-3
CAGAGATAGATGCTAACTTCTACTCCATCGACGCTGCTTCGATTATGTCTAAGTGGCTGGGTGAGGCTGAACAGAACGTTTCCAAGCTTTTTGGTTCAGCTAGGAAATCCTCAACTGAGGGTAAGCCTGCGATTGTTTTCGTTGACGAGTTAGACTCGCTTATGGGTGCACATTCAAATGAGGTTGGCGGGGAAATTCGTGTGCGCAACCAGTTTTTGAAGGAGATGGATGGCATTGTTGACAAAGGCAAGAAGCTTCATGTTTACGTCATCGGTGCTACGAATAAGCCATGGGATTTGGATTGGGCGTTTATTCGCAGGTTCCAGAAGAGAATTCTGGTTCCACTGCCAGATCATCACACACGTTTGATGATGCTCAAGCTTTATACAGGTAATCTTGGGATTGCCTCTGATGTAGACTTGCATGAGCTTGCGCGGCTTTCTGAAGGTTTTTCGGGAAGTGATATACGTGATGTGTGTCAATCTGCCCAGCTGAACCTTATAGGGGAGTTCTTCGAGTCTGGAAAGGCCATGGACAAGGAGGCTAAGCCTAGGTCTATTACAATGAGTGATTTCAGAAAGATATTCGAAGCGCGGAAGCCAAGCGTTTCACTGGACATGCTGTCGCTGTACAACAGATGGTTTGAGGCTTTCAAAGCCCTGTAACAAGGAGGGGAAAACGCAAAAACTGAAAACCGGGTTGGGTGGAAAGGTTTGGAGAATCATTTTTAGCACGCTCTCCCTTCTCCCCCTCAAATTACCTCCTAACCCCACAACCCAACAACCCGGAGTTCTTTTTTCTTCCATGTCAATTTTTTCTAGTTTCTTATTGTCGTGTTCCTTGCGGTTTGCTGCTTTTTCTGCTGTATATCTCCTGAAGGTTTCTGCAATTATATTGGTTAGTCATGAAGTATCTGCTTACGAAACTGAAAAAAATGTAACCAAGAAACTCGCGTCTAAAGTAGGTGTCTCGCTATGCCTACTAATCGTGGTTTTCTCATTAGAACTTTTGCTAAGACGGAAAGTTTTGCGCCGCGAGCGAATTCGATGATGTCTTCTGGTTTTAACGCGTCAACAAGGTCATTCAGGTCTGCGTCGGACAATTTCTCCAGTGTTTCCCTTAATTTTTCGACTCTTTTTAGGTGGTTGCCCCTTTCCTTCCACCACACCTCATTAAATTTTGACAGAGCCTTCTTTGAAACATCATTCTTCTTCAAGCATTCAGCTATGGTGTCCGCTGCCATTTGCCCGGATATGACTGCTTCTTTGATGCCTCCACCGTGAATCGGGTTAACGTGGTTCGCTGCTTCCCCGCACAATACGAAGCCATTGGCAACCATATCTTTCACCATGTCTGGGTGCAGCTTCAGGAACTCGTTCATATATGCTGCTGGCTTCTTGTCCTGCGGGATGATACCAAGTCCAACATTTGCTTTATGCTCTCCTTTCGGGAACACCCAAACGTAGCCTCTGGGTGCCAGCACGCCTGACAAGTAAATGTGAATCAAGTCTGGAATCACGTCAATATTCGTCATTTCGTATTGTATGCATGAGTCAATCAGGTTAACCTTCGAAAATACACCCAAAGCCTTATTCCTTAAAGGTGACTCCGCGCCCGTGGCACAAACAACAACTCGGGCTTTTTCCATGAACTCGTTGCCCAAAAACTCACCTTTAACACCCGCGTAGTATCCCCTTTCGTCCTTGACCATGTCGGATATGAATGTGTTAGCCTGCACTGCTGCTCCAGTTTTGACTGCTTCCTCGGCGAGCCACTTGTCAAACACTTTCCGCTCAAGCACAAAACCTCCCGAAGACAATATAGCGTCTAAGTACCTGCCGTCAGGCGCGTACAACCTTGCACCCTTAATCTTCTGCGCAATGCATCTTTCAGGGATTTTTCCCAAAAAATCTTGAGATGCTTCACTTATGCCTTCTGCGCAGCGCTTTGGCGCTCCGATCTCAGCTCTTTTGTCATACACTTCAACCGAGAAGCCTTCTTCAGCTAGCTTCTTCGCGCAGGCAGTTCCAGCGGGTCCAGCTCCAATTACTATAACATCAATCATTGTTTAGCCACCTTTATTGCATCTACAGGGCAAGCTTTCTCACACACGCCGCACAGCGTGCAAAGTTTCTCGTCGCGAATAAGTTTGTCTCGTAACTCCAAAGCTGCGGTCGGGCAGACGGAGACGCAGCCGCCGCATCGGAGGCATTTGTCGTTGTTTATGTTCCAAGCCATGTAAACATCAACCCGTAAACATGGTATATTTTGTATACCTTGTTGTATAAGTAAACCTTTATAAATTATGAAGTAAGCTTCTCCACACCGAGTGTAATATAAATGAGCACAAAACTGCCCTTAGGCAGCGAGTTCCGCAAGCTCGTGGAAGCACGCCTAGATCAAACCCTTAGAGGAATAGAAGACACGCTTAGCCAAATAATGCACAAACAGGGAATAACCCCAAAGGAGCTCAAAGAAGACCTGAAGAACCTTGAAGATAACTTTAACTTTATTTTCCAAAAATGGAGCCTCGAAATACTTTACACGCTTCTGCTGAAGAACACCGCGGGCTTCGGTGATATCAAAAAAATCTTAGAAGTCAACTCACGCACACTATCCGACAAACTGAAAATGCTTGCCAAACACAACTACATAACACGCAAAGTCGATTCGGGACCACCCCTAAGAGTAGAGTACTCGCTAACCAGAAAAGGAAAAGACACAGTACTCCTCGCATTACCCCTCCTCTACTATTCAACTTCCGTCTAAAACAAAAACGTTGGCAACCGCTCGACACATAGCTTTCGAAGTTACAGCAAACGCTCTTTTTCTCAGCGATGACATCAAGTATGCCATGAAGCAATTTAGATGGATGCTTAATTTCTGCCTGTTCTCCATTTATCAACCCGTTTTTTCGAAGGTAAGTTTATTTTTGTTGTTTCCTTCACTGTTTCGAAAACCATGCAGGTAAGCGTCTTTTCAAGACCTTCAATTAGCCTCAGCTTGTCCACCACGAACTTGCCCACTGCGTCTACACTTTCAGCTCTAAGCTTCACCAGCAGGTCCCAGTCGCCAGTGATTATGTGCACTTCCTGCACTTCGGGAAACTTAGCTATTTCTTTGGCCACGGTTCTCTGAGAAAATGGAGCATCATTAGTCTTCTCTCTGTAAGAGACCGAAGCTAGAAGGAACGAGGCAGTGCTAGCGTTCAGCTTTTCAGGAGCCAAGATCGCCCGGTGACCTTTTATTACGCCCAGTTCTTCCATACGCTTCGTCTTCGCGAAAACCGTTGTTATTGGAACATCTATTTTTTTAGAGATTTGCTTCGCGGTGAGCTTGTTGTTTTCTTGCACCAGCGAGAGTATCGCCATATCCTTTTCGTCAAGTTTAACAGCCATAATTGTAATTATTACAGTTATAAGATATAAAAGCTTATATTTTTTGGAAAAATTATAAGATTTTTTATAAAAAATTTATTAGTGGGAACTACTTTCCTACAACGAACCAAAGTAACATTTGAAAGTCGAGATGAACCATCCTTGGAAACCAAAACTCTAAGCAAAGCAGCTCCAATAATTGAACTTCCTAAACCATTAGAACAGCTTTCAGAAGGTGAGGTCGAAAGAAAAGCCTGCATAGGCAGACTCATGACTTACACACTTAACAATCTCACATCACAGTTTGTGGAAAAAGACTTTCAGTGGCTGCTACCCGTAGCTCTTTCCCAGTCAACAGATCCCCTCTGGCCTGATCCAGGCGCATCCATAGAAAAACGCATTGAAGTTGATATTTACGGGAAAACAGTCCGGACTACCGCAAGCATGATAATCCACAAGTTAATAGCCTCTTCACTTGCCTATCCAAAACTATTCATTCTGTCACCTAACATACGTATAGAAAAAGCTGAACGAGCAAAAACAGGCAAGCACATCTACGAGTTCACGCAACTGGACTTTGAAGCGAGAAACGCATCCACAAAAGGCGTGATGACCTTAGTTGAAGAAGTAATCTGCAACTTGCTGACAAGTATGAAACAAGACATGAAAGAAGAGTTATCCCTTCTATGCCGATGTGACACTCTGGAGTTGCCCAAACGACCCTTCAAAGTCTACGACCGACAAGAACTGGAGGTCGATTACGGTGCAGACTGGGAAGAAGGAATCGCGCAGGAGACCAGCGACCCCGTATGGGTTACAAACATTCCTCGCGAATTCTATGATTTTGAAGACTTCACAACAGGAAAATGGGACAACTACGACCTGTTCATGCCTCAATATGGTGAAGTTTTATCTGGCGCAAAAAGAGAATGGGAATACGAAAAAATCCTCAAGAAAATTGAACGTGATAACGTCGACAAATATAACTACGCGTTGGTGCTGAAGCTCGCGAAAGAGGAAAAACTGAAGCCTACCGCAGGCGGAGGAATAGGCATGGAACGCCTAGTAGGATGGATAAGTGGCGTCGAACACGTAGCTGAAACGCAACCGTTCCCAAGAGCAGGGAACTCTGCGAGATAAATAACCATAAAGTTTACGAATTCATCGCCAAATCCAGCGACCTTTGCAACTGCGAAAAAATCTTCATATGCAGCGACTCTGCCGAAGACATAGCATATGTCAGGCAGCAAGCAATGGCCACTGGCGAGGAGGCGGCACTCAAACTCAAGGGGCACACAGTCCACTTTGACGGCATATACGATCAGGGACGAGACCGAAAAGCCACCAAATACCTTGTTCCCAGAGGGACTTCCTTCGGCAAAGCCCTGAACCAGATTGACCGTCAAGAAGGGCTCGTAGAAGTGAAAGGATTACTTCGTGATTCAATGAAAGATCGCACCATGATAGTGCGTTTCATTTCTCTGGGTCCTCCTAACTCAGTTTTCACAATTCTCGGGTTACAATGCACTGACTCTTGGTATGTAGCCCACTCAGAAGACCTGCTTTACAGGCCTGGCTACGAAGTTTTCTGCCAATCAGAACCAAATAGGGAATTCCTGCGCGTTCTACACTCTGCAGGGAAATTAACCGAGAATATGACAAGTACCGAGCATAACAAAAAATGCATCTACATCGACTATATGGATAGCACGATTTACAGCGTCAACACCCAGTACGCAGGTAACTCTGTAGGCTTCAAAAAGCTTGCTTTTCGCCTGGCCATTCGCAAAGCTAACTATGAGGGTTGGCTTGCTGAGCATATGATGATTATGGGCGTGCATGGTCCAGGTGGTCGCAAGTCGTATTTTTCTGGCGCGTTTCCCAGCGCATGTGGTAAGACTTCAACTGCAATGCTTCCGGGAGAGTCAATATTGGGTGACGACATCGCATACATTCGGGATATCGGTTCAGTTGCCCGTGCCGTTAATGTTGAATCAGGCATATTCGGTATAATCAAAGACGTTAACCCGAAAGATGACGCGTTAATTTACAAGGTGCTTCGCAGCCCAGGGGAAATAATATTTTCCAACGTTTTGGTTAAAGATGACAAACCTTACTGGCTGGGCATGGGTAGTCCCCTTCCGAAAGATGGCAGAAACTTTTCAGGTGGTTGGTACGAAGGAAAAAAAGACACTGATGGCAACGAAATTCCGGCTGCTCACAAAAACGCGCGTTACGCTGTGACGCTTAAATCACTGGACAACTGTGACCCCGAGTTGGATAATCCGATGGGTGTTGAATTGAGTGGCGTGATTTATGGTGGCAGGGATGCTAAGGCTTACGTGCCTGTACAGCAGAGCTTCGGTTGGGAACACGGAATCATCGCTTATGGCGCGTCTTTGGAGACTGAAACAACTTTTGCTACAGTTGGCAGGGAAGGTGTGCCCGAGATTAATATGATGAGCACCCAAGACTTCATCTCTATTCCACTGGGTCAAAATGTCTGCAACAACTTAGAGTTCGGAAAGAAACTCAAGAGAGCACCGCTTGTCTTCGGCGTTAATTACTTCCTAAGAGATAGTGAAAACGATGAATTCTTGAATACTCCTCAAGATAAGCATGTGTGGATTAAATGGATGGAACTGCGCGTTCACGGCGAAGCAGGAGCAATAAGATCACCTACAGGATTCCTTCCCAAATACGAAGATCTGCATAAACTGTTCAATAGAGTTCTGGGCAAAGACTACTCAAAAAAAGACTACATAAAACAATTCACTATCCGTGTCCCCGAAAACTTGGCTAAAATTCAGCGTGTCCAGAGATTCTACCAAGAAAACGTCACGGATACGCCTGGGGCACTCTTCGACATACTGGACCAACAGCGCAAGCGTCTAGTTGAAGCCAAGGAACGCTTCGGCGACTACATATCTCCGGAAAGCTTTGAATGGTGAAAAACCCGTGCTAAATCTTAAATGTATATAGTTTACTGATTAGTGATTCATAATCGTTAATTATTAACTGGTATCCATGAAAAGCTCAAGACGTGAAGAACATGATGAAAAAGAGCATGTCCAAAAAAAGCTTGCCCTACAAAATAGACCTCACCGAGATTGAAGGCGACGGTTCATTCCCCTGTCCGAAATGCGGAACTGTGATATCTCCTGAAGATGAAACTGAACAAGTCTACAAAATCGTGGAGACGAAACTAATCAATGATGAACTTGTAGAACTTGTTATAATGTGCAGTAACTGCGGAAGCAAGATTAAGCTAACCGGGTTTGAAGCAACCATCGAAGGCTTACCAACTAGGTAGTAACATTTCAACTTCTAATCTGTAAGTTTTCGGCTTATACCAATGAAGAGTACCCACAAAATTGCACCGTAGAATAAGCCATTAAATACCGCACTTAAAATACTGATGTACTCTTGGATGCCAAGACCAATTACCGCGCAGAACCAGCTGCCCGGAAACATGGGGACAGGAAGCAAAAGTGAGGCCACAGCAAAAAGCGAAAAGAAAGTTAATATTATTAACCCTCTCACGTATATTCCGACTCCATATTCGACTTATACACTGGCGACCAAACAATAATAAACCTTGTTGTTTTTTTGTTTAACAAGAATACATATTACCACTCAGACTCTTACTGGGAACGCCAATAGAAAAACTGCAACTAAAGCCAATGTTAATAATTTCCGATTTCTTGATAGTGCGGAAACGTCATCCAAAGGACCCGGATGCTTGAACATCGACATGAAAACTATCAGAAATGCCATAACCATGAATTCAGTGCCCACAAGCAGCAGAAGAGTGACCGAGGCAAAAGTCAAAATAAGCCGGGGTTTATTGCCCGTGAGAGTGGATCTTGCCACGTGGCCGCCGTCAAGCATGGATGCAGGCAGCAAGTTAAGCATTGTGACAACCATGCCAGCCCATCCAGCCGACGTTATTGGATGCAAAAGCAGAACACCGTTAAGCGGAGCATGAGGAAGCAAATTTAAACCTGAAAAAACTCGTGCCAGCAGAATCCAACTTGCTGGCATTAAACTTAATGTGTTCGCGTCCGGTGGTGTTGGTGCTGGAATTAAAAGCAGTAAACCGATGGCGCTGAAGACCAACGCAACTATGAACCCAGCAATGGGACCGTTGGCTCCAACATCGAACAAAGCGTCTCTATTTCGAGGAAGAGACTTCTGCATTATTACGGCGCCCAGAGTTCCAAGTGGTGGCGGTCCAGGAATGAAATACGGTGAAGTTGCGTCTATCTTCTTTTTGTTCGCAGTTAGTTTGTGACCCATCTCATGAATTCCGAGTACCATCAGAATGGTTATGGAGAAAATTGCCCCGCTGACGATAGGGTTAATGCCAGTGTTTGGAAAACTGATATATCCAGTTATGAATGTTGTTGCAACTGTAGCCAATAGCAAGATTACATTCGTTCTTGGATTGCTGGGTTTCACAGGCGGTTTCGGAACCACCCTCAGGACTACTCTGCCGTTTACTTTCCGAAGGAATGCAATCAACTTCATCTCTTCTAGATGATTCAATATCCTAAGGAATGCTTGTTTGGTTTCTTGAGGCCAATCCAAGTAATATGTTGGGGTGCCTTGTTCCAATAAGGCTTCTTGAATTTGGAATTCGCCTTTGACTAACTGGGTAATTTTTTCAAAATCTGTTTGCTGAAAAGGCTGCGTATCATCAGTGGCGCTCGGAATCTCACTCATCGTCTGGTTTCCTAGCCTGTTTTTGTATTACAGATATTGGAGGAGTAGAAAAGTGTATTGGCTGCCAATTTTTTTGTTTGTAGCACTGTTACTTCAAGTAAACTGTTCTGTTGTTCAACAAACGCAATAACCTTTATTTCCTCTTAGCTACACTCAAACCGATGAGTTCCATGCAGATCCACAATTTCAATGTTGGTGTGCTATCAACTAACTGTTACGTTGTTAGCTGCTTAGAAACGAAAGAAGCCATAATAATTGACCCTGGTTTCGATAGTTCTTATGAAGCTGAGCAAATTATCCGTTACGTGGATGAGAATGCGTTGAAAGTTAAGTTCATTGTTAACACACACGGACATGAAGATCACATTAGTGGAGATGTACTACTGAAAAGAGAGTATGGCGTACCTATTTGCATTCACGAGTATGATGCGCCTTGTCTCGAGGGATTGGATGAAAAACTTTCTCCAGCTAATGTTGTGCTTGAAGATGAAGAGCGGTTGAAATTTGGACATATAACCTTGAAAGTGATGCATACTCCGGGGCACTCGCTTGGGAGTATATGCCTTGTTGGTCAAAAGCTTGTTTTCTCGGGTGACACGTTGTTTGCTGGGGGAATTGGCAGAACGGACTTTGCAGGAGGCTCTAACGATGATATGAGGATCTCGTTACAAAAACTTGTGTGCCTTCCGGAGAATTGTGTGGTGTATCCTGGGCATGGATGTTTCTCAACGATAGGTGAGGAAAAGAGGGTCAATCCTTTTTTGCGGTTGTTGTGACCGCGATTTTGTAGAGAATTATGTTCTTCGAGTGTGTTTTGATGCTTAGATTCTGATGTTGATTCTAGATATGTATTTATGTTTAACATGTCTCCAATATTGTCTATTGAGACACAATATTTAATAGACTGCACAAACCATCTTACCTAACGGAGAACCACCAATGCCAAAACTACGCCTTAAAGAGTCCCTAGCAGGCTTGAAAAAAATCAAAATAAACATCAATTTCAAGAAAAAAGAAAAACAAATGCCCATTCCACCGCCTCCGCCAAAACCAATACCTAGGGGACTGAAAATAATCGAGAAATACCCGTTGTACGAGCCTTTCTCGCATGTTGTAATAGTTCAAAATCCGAAAACAGGTGAACATCAATACATTCTTGATGAACTTCAACTAGACCCACTTGAAAGAGGCGTTTATGACCGAATCCTAGAAATATTACTCGCTGAAATCGAATCTCCAAAAGAAGAAATTCTCGATCCAAGAAAATTCTTTGCAGAATCAGCAAAAAAAATAGTCGACAAATACAGAATAAGCTTAGGCTGGCTTCCAGACGTTTCATGGTATAAAATCCTTTACCACGCAGAAAGAGACCTCGTCGGCTTCGGCAAAATCGACCCCTTAATGCGAGATCCCAACATAGAAGACATTTCATGTGACGGGGTAAACAAGCCAGTTTACGTATGGCACAGAAACTACGAAAGCATCGAAACAAACCTGCAATTTCCAGCCGACGAAATCCTAGACAATACTGTTGTCAAACTC
>LFWV01000010.1 GCA_001273335.1 miscellaneous Crenarchaeota group-1 archaeon SG8-32-3
CGTCTTTTTCCATGGATATGCTGATTTGGTTTCCGTTGATGGTCCTGCAGAGTGCGTTGGTTTCTTTGCCTTCGACAAGTATACTTTCAACTTCGCCTAGTTCGAATAGATTTGAGATTTCTAGACTGGAATCCAGTACTTGAGATGAGAATAGTGCGTATTCGATTATTTTTTCTGGTTCTTTTAGGTCTATCGTGGCTGAAGTTGTGTTTCGCAGTATGTAGCCTATTACGCCTTTTTCTTTGCGAATTTCTGCGAGTTTGTTGCCAAGGTCTGTGAAGACTTGGTCTTCTTCTGAGTCGGAGGCTAGTTCGTCCTCGTTAACGATTATTGCTGTTGGGGTTTCTTGTTTGCTTGTTTTCTTGGCCATTATTCGTTCACCTCAGTTATTCTACCGCGGGTTTGACGGTTACAAGCTCGCCTGCTGCGGCTTCTAAGCTGAGCTGTATTTTTTCTGGCATTTTGATTATGCCTTTTCCCGCGTCTTTTGATTTTTTAATTGGTTTGACCTTGCATCGAGTTGTTTTTCCGTTCATGGCTTCCACTTCAACTTCGTCGATTTTATTGTCGCTGTAGAGTTCGTTCCACTGTGTTATTACTTCTTCGTCTACGCGTACCGTGTCTGAGGGAACTCGAAAACCCTTGAGATTTTCGATTATCAACTGCGTTACTGGGGGTTCTGGAAGCAGTGGTTCATAATTAACTTCTGGTTCCGCTTCCTCTGTTTCTTCGTCCAGTTCGGTTGTTACTGTTTCTATCTCTGTTTCATTGGGCTGATAATTTTTGATGTCTTCGGCGATTTCATCACTTGTTTCTTCGGTTTCGACAACAGTTTCCTCAGCGGTGTCCTCTTCAGGTTCGCTTTGGTCGATTATGATGGTCTCATTGTCTTTGGAGACAGGCTGAATTTGTTCTACTAGTTTGATTACTATGGGGATCAAAATTCGGGTTAGGGTGTTAACATATTTTTCATCTGCCTCGTTTGACGAGACCGTTGCTAAATGTATATCGTTTATGGCGGTGATGTTTACTTTGCCTTCGGCGCTTTGGATTGTTATGTTTTCCAATCCGTCTATAATGTCTGTTCTTTCTGCAATTGTGTCATATGCGGCTACGGTTTGGATTGCGTTTTCTTCGTTTGTGTTTTCTTGGGATAGGATTTTTCCGTTTTTGAATATGAAGGTGCTGGTTACATCTGGGCAAGCATTTTGAATTTCTTGTAGGCTGCTTTTGAGAGCTAAAGTTATTACTTCGTTACTCATGTTTTATTTACCCCTGCGGTTGGTGTTTTCATTGTATCGCCGACTCAGGAGATTTTGAATAAGATTCGTTCTGGAACTCCTTCGCTTTCAACCACAAGATATTTCAGACCATCGGTGTCGCCGAGCTGATCTAGCCACTTCAGAGCTTCACGTGCTTTCTGTAGGACTAGAAGGCGTTCTTGATGGCTGCGTACTACGGATTCTATGGCTGTTAATTCATGAAATGGATTAGCATCTAGGACTATTTCTAGATTGCCTACGTTGATTTCGCCTAGAGTTTCAGCTGATGCTTTGGTTTTGCCTGCGAGTTTCATGACTACTTCGCGGATTTTCTTGGATTTTTCTGCTAACGAGCGAATCTCGTCCAGTCGACGCAGGTATTCGCCTAACGTGCTTTTTGTTGTGGATATGTCCTTATCCAAAGTCTCCGCTATTTCTTCGGCTGATTCATATTCTTTTATTTGTACTACCATTTTGTTTTGCACCTCCAAGGATGAAACAAGAGAAGGGGGGATTGGAGTGTTTCTTTATTTCACCCTACCCTTTATTTTCTGCTAAACAATGGGGAACTTAGTGTGCAGTTGCTTGGTATGAGCCAACTACCTGCCCGCTGCCGTCGTACAGATCGATCTTGTATGGATTTCCGTTAGCTATGTTCATTGTTATTGTGACGTCTTCCTCACCGCCTGATGCTAACGTTAGAGATCCGACTGCAGAGAAATCGGTATCTGGAATTGCATTATTATTTACTTTGATTGCGGCAATTGTTACATCGTTTGTTCCGGTGTTTTTAACATGAACTGCTATTGATCCTGGTGTTCCTTCAGTAAAAACAGTTTCAGTTATTGTCAACGAAGAAGATCCCATGAATCCGACTGTTAGGGCTCCCATCCATGCGGCTACTGCTATGCTGACTGCGACTGTGACTGCGATGAGTATGATTGATGCGACTACGGGGCTCAAGGCTTTTGCGTTTTTCCTTATTTTTCTTAAAGTTTTCATTTCTTTTTCTATCCCTCCTTTGGGATTGATGAGTATGTTAGAGAAGGTATCTGATTTAAATCTTACGACTTAATACACAATATTATCCATGCGTAAAACAAAACTACACAATAAACAAAACCATGGAAAGAACTATGGAAAAAAGAACGTTGAAAAAACATGTGTACAACAGTTGAGCGAAGATATATCCATTAGTCCTATGCACTAAATTCATCAAAGAATTCAAGAAGAAGCTTCGCGACCTTCTCGCCCAAGTCAGTAATCACATAATACTTCTTGAGGGGGTCAATTCGCTCACTCTTGGCTAATCCCAACTGCTCAATCTCTATCATCCTTGATCTGAAAGTGCCGTCGCTAAGCGTCAAATTGTTCTCGCGCATGAAATCCTTAGCAGCTTTCCATTTTCCACGGTTAACGTGAAGCAGAAATAGACAGTCTATCGCATGATCCTTCTCCAGCATAGTTTTGATTGCCGATAGCTTCGGGTCAGTTAGGATGTGTTTTATCTTCTCCTCTTCTCCTATTTTTTTCATGACCACCAATCACACCTATTTTTGTTTTCTGAATATAGCAGAATACCCTTAAAAGATTTAACCTATATTACGATTTATGACACATTTCTGAGGATATATGACCTGATAACTATTCATTATATCCACTCTCGATAGAATATTACGTCGCAAATACCCGAAAAAACAGCAAACTTTAATGCAACCCACAACCTCAGCAGACAGTTTTATAAATTATCCGCAGAATAATAGGTAACGGTGAGAGTAATGCTTTACATAGTTGAAACGTTTTCCGACATGGTTGGAGACATAATCGCTGCCATACCTTCAGTACTCGCCGCAATCATTGTGATCCTCATCGGCTACGCCATTGGGATAGTTGTCGGCAACGCTGTTAATAAACTCGTGGAAAAACTCGGTATAGAAAGGAACTTTGACAAAACCACGACAGGACAAGCCTTTAAAAACGCTGGCTTAGACTTATCAAACTTCATCGGAGGAACAACCAAAGCCTTCATAACAATACTGGCAATAATCGTCGCCATACAAATCCTCAACGTAGGCGGTACAATTGGCACCTACCTAACCACTATAGCAGACTACCTACCTAGATTACTTGGCGGAATCCTACTCATAGTCTTCGGCACTGTGCTTGTTGATTTCCTATCTTCGTTTATCGGTAGAATGATAAAACCCATGTTCCCTGAAGCAAAAGTCGAAATAGCTGACATGCTGAAAAACCTGCTCATGATAGGCTTAGTAGCCTTCGTACTGGCGCTGGCACTTGATTTAATGCTGCTTTCTGGCGATTTAATATACCCACTAATAATAGGATTCGTAATAATCGGCGCAGGCATATCACTAACCGATGGACTAATAAAATCCATAAACGATGACCACGTAGAATTCAAAGGAGTCTCAGGCTACGCAAAATTCGTTCTATACAGCATATTCTTAATAATTGGTGCAGGAGCAATATTTGCGACGTTCCCAGGCGTAACAAATATAATCGCAAACGTATCATGGGCATTTGCAATTGCACTGGCAATAATGCTGCTACCAATTGCATACGCCATGGCAAAGAAAATGTCGAAAGAAACATAAGCCAACAAACTACTCCAACAACCATCCCTTATTTTTGAACCCCACTTCCCATAACGAGAGCCGTATTCCAAACCAAATTGAAAGTCAACCTTTTAACCATGAAAATCGCCAATAAGAGACATACCCCCTAACGGTTTCTGCAATGAACCTGTATTGGAATCCAATTATGTTGCTGTCCTTTACGATCTGCGGGAACCTTTCAGCAGGAGCTATACCGTTGTGTAAAACGTGGAAGTCACGGTTTGTATCGTTCGCAGTAGGCTTCGCAGGTGGGGAAAATTGTTTTCACTCGTTGTAACCGTTTTTTTGCGTTGATTTTGTCTTGAAGCTTGACAATTTCTCGCGGTTTACTGAAACGTTCACTGGAGCCGTCTTCCCGTATGCGTTTCACTTTTATACAGTCATCCACCATGCAGCATAAAACGCAGGCGCCGCAGTAAACGCACAGGTCTTCGACAATGCCGACTTCACCCGTCTTCCAGTACAACGCGTTGGTTGGACACTTCTCAATGCACAACTTGCACTCCAGCCCCCAGCAAGTCCGCTTGTCAATGCTGATGCTTCCTTCCTCAAAAAACTCTTTTACGCCTGTGGAAGCCAATAATTCCTTGCGCTGCTTCCGCTTCTCCTCAGCCTCCTTGTCAACAGACAAAAGACCGAATATGTCAACGTTCGAAGAGCTTTTTTCAGGCATCCCCAATCAACGCTAAACTAAATGGCGACTTTAAACGTATTAGACCCAAGAATTATAATTACTTATCCCATGAAAAACACGAAAACAATCATGAGATAAAGAACTTTTGAAAATGTTTAAACTCACTATCTGTTAAGTTAAAACCAAAATCTGTTATCTGGAATGAAGTATTTACAAATCTTAATTTGATGCAAGTTTGGAAAAGGCTTATATCGGATTTTTCCATTTTCATGAGTCTAATCAGTAGATAAATAGTGGAAAAGGGCGTTTTGAAAATGGAGTTTTGTCCAGAATGTGGTTCCCGTCTCACGCTTAAAAAAGTCCAGGTTGGCGAAGACTTCGAGGTAGTGCTCGCATGCTCCAAATGCGACTACAAAAAACAGGGACCAGGAAAAGTTGGACCGAAAGTAAACGAGCGCATAAACAACACTAAAAAATCAGTGACAGTGATAAGTAAGGAAGATCAAAAAATGAATACGTTGCCCACGCTCAAAGTCGAATGCCCAAAATGCGGAAACAACTTGGTCTATGTATGGCAAGTGCAAACCCGCGGCGGAGACGAATCTTCAACCCAGTTCATGCGATGCACAAAATGCGGTCACACATTCCGAGAATACACATAAGCTTCGTACACTAAAAGAAGGTCATCTGCGTTTAGAGCCTTTTTGTGTAGATGCGCGGGCATATGCTTCAACCAAGTCACGCGCTGAGAGAATACCTACAAGTTTTCTGTCTTTAGTAATTGGCAGTCGTTTTATTCGGTTTTTAGTCATAATTACCCCTGCTTCATGTATACACATTCCTACAGGTGCAGTAATAAGCGGAGAAGAGCACGCGTTACCTACTTCCGCTATCAACGATTTGTCTCTAACCAAAAACTTGTTGAGCAAATCTCTTTCGGTGAATATGCCTACCGGTTTTCCTTGGCTTGTTACTATGACGCTACCTACGCGTTTTTCAGCCATGATTTCCGCTACATTCTCGACGAGCATCTCCGCGTCAACCGCTATGATTTTCTTCGCCATGAAGTAATCAACTTGAAACCATACTTCCATATTTTCAGGAGCCTCAGGCAGACTTTTAATCATGTCTGAAGCAGTTATTATCCCAACGACCTCACCTAAATCACAGACCGCAAGCCGTCTTATTCTCTTTTCAATCATAATACGCGCAGCCTCCTTCAACGGAGACTTAACGCAAATCTTAACAACTGGAAAAGACATGACCTTTTCAACCTTCTCGTCACGTATGCTAGCGCCACCACCTATCCAATCCTTCTCCAGCTTAACTCCGCTACTTACAACGTTCAGTAAATCTCTCTCGGTTATTACACCCACAGCCGTATCATATTTGAAAACCAGCAAGCTTCCAATATTTTTCTCTCCCATAAGCTGAGCAGCTTCATACAACGTCTTTTCAGGAGTTGTAGTGACAACTTCACGTGTCATCAACTCGTCTAAATTCATAGAACGCAGACGACAACGATCATGTTGAACAGGTATATTTCCAACCACACTCGAGTTTTCCTTTTTCAAGTCTTCAGGCTCCATTATCTTCTCCCAAACCATACCTATCTGTTTATAGCTTAATTAAAATATTTGACTGCAATCATAGAAGCAATTCAACATATAATGTCATGTCCATTTAACGTCTTTCACTTTCAGAAATTTTCATTAACCCAGAACACCAATGAGTTTTCAGGATGGAAGCCACAATTGAGAAAAATCAACTTTGTAATCATCGCCTGCCTCATCGTTTCTCTTGTTTTCTGGCTTTTAGACTCAGAAATACTCATTGAGTATCTGGCGTTCAGCGGCGTTAACCTCCTCAAAGGAAGAGTGTGGACTCTTGTTACTTCACTTTTTATCCACGGCGATATTGTACATCTGGTGGGTAACATGCTTTTCCTCTATATATTTGGCAATACCATAGAAGAAAAAATGGGTGCCGCAAAGACTATAGGCGCCTTCTTCATCGGCGGCATCATAACTTTTCCGTTAAGTCTGTTATTCTACGACGCGACAACGCCGTTAATCGGTGCTTCAGCAGCCATATTCACGCTAGCTGCCATAGTCATGCTGATCAAACCGTTGAAACTATCAATCTTTTTGTTTCTACCCCAAGGACTGGTGGCTATTCTATATTTCGTTTATAACGCGTTGGCAGTTTATTCCGGCACTGAAGGAAACGTGGCTTACATCGCCCACATAATAGGCTTTGCCATTGGAGTCCCCTTCGGCTTGGCGTGGAGCAAAGATTGGCTCAAGAACCTTCTAATAAGCGTAGCATTGCTGATTGTATACATTGTAGTAGTGAGTATTTTGATTCCACTAATTTTAGACGCAATCACTTAATACTCATTCAAAGCATAGCTAAACGGGTATACAAACGAAGTTCTCAGAACAAAGCCCTTATAACCGAGAGAAACACTTTCGAATTTGTGAATGCAAAATGTGCGAGTTCAACATTATCCTTAACGGCGAAACTTTGTTCAAAGATGTGGTCTACGCGAAAAACGAAGGTAACAAGGTCATCGTAAAAAGCGTTTTAGGCGAAACCAAAGAATTTGAAAACTGCAAAATCACAGAAGTCAACGTAAACACGACAAAACTATTTTTGACAGCCATAAAATCCTAACATCCAACACGCCACAACCAATTCCTTCTAATCTCCGAGGCTTAACGCCGCGGCTTCAGCTTCAAACTGTACCACCGACATTAAACTAGCAAATGTGTTAAATTAGCTGCAGACAATATTATCCGCTTAAGCTCGCGTCTCTTGTAACCAGCCGAGTGAATTGTATGCGGAAACTCGTCAGACTAAGCGTCGCTATAGGTGGTTTCCTTATCGTAACAAGCCTAATCTTTACAGGGATAATTTTCCTAATACTGCTAAACATGATTGAAATAGACATTTTGGCAGACCCAGCAACCACATCGGTGTTAACGATGATATTCTCAGCCATTGGAGTACTGGATTTCATCGCAGGAATACTCCTCATAACGAAGAAGTGACCGTACATGAACCCTAAACGAACCCTCTCAAAAACAATCGGCTTAACACAGACCACAATAGGCGGCGCAATCATGCTTTTCGCCTTTTTCATATTCTACAACATCTTCGACCTCCAAACAGCGTTAGGCTTCCCCATAGAAGCAATTGGACTCTACCTGTGGGCTTTCATCATCTTCGGTTTACTGTCCGTCATAAGTGGACTTTTCCTCTTTTATGAACCATAAGAGCTGACTGGTATGGATGAACCTCACCTGAAACGAGATCTCGGACTTGTCCGGACAACAATGCTGGGCATAGGCGGCACCCTCAGCGCAGCCAACTTCGTGATAATCGGCGAAGCGGCAGGCATGGCAGGCTACGCGGTCATTCTTATAGTTGTAGTCTGTGGTCTGCTTAGCCTATTAACAATGTTCAGCTACGCCGAGCTAGGCACTGCAATTCCGCTGGCAGGAGGCGAATACACGTTCTCAAAAGTAGCCTACGGCGGATTCACCAGTTTCCTCACAGGCTGGTTCGAATGGCTCAGCAACATGTTCTACACAGCGCTATCAGCCATAGGCTTCGCCTATGTGGTCTCGTACCTTTTTCCGACAATCAACATACCGTTAACCGCCGTGGTAGTGGTGATACTATTCGCCATAATCAACCTAAGAGGCACCAAAGAAACAGCGACAGCAGAAACAATCATAACCATAATAGTCCTAGCCATACTGGCCATATTTGTTATAGGCGGCTGGTCTTTTCTTCAAGGATCACCAACAATCCCTGAATCGTCATCGCCTATAGGCATACTTGGCATCTTTGCTGCAACTGCCTACCTATTCGAACTTTATTTAGGCGCTGAAGCTGTGGCAGCAGCACAAGCTGAGGTGAAAAACCCTGGAAGAAACATCCCTCTTGCCTTAGTGTTATCCGCAGTAGTTTTAATTGCACTTTACACGAGTGTTGTAGTCATCGCCGTCGGCATTGTTCCGCCAGAAGTTCTCAGTGAACAATCATCACCGATTGCCTATGTCGCGGAACAAGCGCTAGGACCAGCCGGAGGCGTTTTAATAACCATTGGCTTATCGATTGCGGGCTTAGCGGCGACCAACGAGGCTATTCTAGCTCAGTCACGAGTGCTCTATGCTATGAGCAGAGACGGCTATATGCCTAAAGCGCTTGGCAAGGTTCATAAGCGCTTCTGCACGCCTCACATAGCAATTATCGTTGGTTCTATTTTCACTGTGATTTTCGCTGCGACTGGACTTGTGAATTTTGTGGTTTACGCGGTTAATCTCGGTTTCATAATCGGTTTCTCCATCGTGAATCTGTCGGTGATTAAACTTAGGAAGATTGCCCCGCACCTGAAAAGACCGTTTAAAGCGCCTCTGTACCCTTTTACACCCCTCGCGGGAATAGCAGCGTCAATTTTTCTCGCGTTGTTCATCGACCCGTCCGTGCTGATCCTGGGTTTTGAACTAGTAATTGTAGCGATACTCGTTTACTACATCAAAATGGTAGGTCAACACCGCATTCGAATCGCTTTCGGAGGAGTAAGCTTGGGCTTAGGCGCCTTCGTGGCGTTCGTAGCATACTTAGTGGGAACTAACACCTTGCTGCAAGGGGTTCCGCCGGAAACGGTAAACATAGTTTTTAGCTTTCTGCTATTCGTTTGCGTAATTCAAATTTTGGCTGGAGTATTGAACCTGCTTGCACCCGACCGTTAGCGCAGCTGGGAAACTTTAATTAAATCAGGGTACTAATCTTGTTTTGTATGCGACGCAAACGCAAAAAAAGCTGCCTAGACGGGGAGCCACCAACTATTGACGTAGATAACTTGGTTGTTGACACCACACGCAGGGAACGCTTTCAAATTTTTGAGGCGCTGGCATCAATGCGCAAGTCCCTGATCGTTCTGCTAATATTCTCAGGCGCCTTATCGATGTTTTTCTCAGCGCAACTACTCATGGGCGCTCAAATTTTTGCATCATCAAACTTCATCGCTTTAGCGGCCACATGCTTCATAGGTATAGCTAACATCGCCTGCGGACTACTTCTACTTGCCTCAGAATAAAACCTAATTTCAAAAAACGTCCAGAAGAGAGGTTTAGGCTGTATGAGAAGTTATCACCAAGTTGAGTCTAAGCCCGAATGCCCAGCATTGTTCAGCCAGCTGTTAACTAACCGCCGCCATTCTTCCCGATTGAAGTGATCTCCTGGTGGGAATGTAAAGCAGTTCGTCACTGTGACAACTGTCCTTTGCTGGTCAGTTCCAGCATGCTCCCCAACTTGGTAAATATACAATAAGTGCATCGTTACGTATTAAGTTGCTTGTACAACAGTGAATTAATTTAGTATTTGTGTATGTGAAAGTTTTTAACAGAAAAAGCAAAACTATTGCACGGTGTATGCGGTTGAGAGCTTAAAACAATGTCAGCTATTTAAACTTGGAAAGGCTTAGGGGGCCCCTCAACTCATAGGTTTTAGAGTTTCAGGGTTTATATATGGTGTTTGAACTTTAGTATCTGAAATTTAAATAAGTGGCTCGCGCGTATCAACTTGTAAGGAAATGATTTATGAACGGCAGGGAAAGATTCGAGAAGGATTTAACTGCTTTAATGACGCGGCTTACGGTTGATGTGGAGAAAGAGGTTGAGAACAAGCTAAACATGCTTAAGGACTGGCTTGTTAACCTGCAAAAGAAGAATGTTGTAAAGATTAACCATTCCGTCATGGAGCTTGTCTGCGCTAAATACCTGATCTTAAGAGGTTACGAGGTACAGCTTGAATATCAGCTTAGCGACCTCTTAACTTGCGACTTGTACTCCATGAAAGGCTACGGGAACTTCATAGTGGAGATAGAAACAGGCTTCATTCCACCTGAATACGCCCTATGCCCCTTAACTTACACGTCAGCGCGTTTAGCAAGCAAAATAATCAGGTACAACAGTTTCGCCGGAAAATTCGCGTTGGGAATGCCACCCCACTATATACTGCCTTTTCCACACGCGTTAGCCAAGCCACCCAGAAAAAGAACAGCAGAAGAAATTGAATCGATAAAGAAGCTCTGCGACAAGTACTACCAAACCCCGCCGGTCACGGAGGAAGAAATCAGGAACGCTCGCATACAAGAAATCTACATTATAGACGTTGACCACGCGAAAGTTCAAGAAATCGACCCGGAAACCTACATGAAACGCGCCTTGCACAGAGGCATGCTTTCCGACTACTCGGCTTCTTGAACTCTGGGAGCGTTAACGCCAGTGCCCTTCTATGTGTATATACTTCTCTGCAGGGATGGAAGCTTCTACACTGGTTACACCAAGAACTTGGAAGAACGGGCCAGGCTTCACGACAGCGGCAAAGGTGCCCAATACACAAGGATGCATAAACCTAAGCGGGTTGCCTACGTTGAACTTTTTGATTCGCGGGCGAAAGCAATGAAACGTGAAAGAGCCATAAAAAAGCTGTCACATCAGCAGAAACTCAATTTGATTAATTCACGAAACATACGCTAATAATGTATATTATGCGCTTTTCAGAGAAGAGTTGATTAGAAGTTTTCTGAAATTTCCACATTGGGCGAATTTATACCAAAAAAGAAAACAACATAGGTTAAAGAGTTGAACGACAGTAGAGAGCTTCCCAAAGTTGAAAAAAATCAGCAAAAAATTAAGCAAACGCTGGGGCATAGGACCGGTCGTTATACCTGAGCCAATAGAAATGGACGAGTTGATGGGAAAAGTTCCAGCAGGAAAACTTTTCACAATCAATGACATCCGCGCTGCACTCGTCAAGAACCACAAAGCTACAATACGATGCCCTATAACCGCAGGAATATTCACTTGGATCGCATCTCACGCCGCAGAAAAGCAAGGACAATGCGGAGCGAGAAACATCACGCCTTACTGGCGCACCTTAAAGACGGGTGAGGTCTAGAACGAAAAATTAGCCTGACGGCGCAGAAACTCGGAAGCTACGGTTAGAGCGTGAAGGGCGTGAAGCAATCAAGAAAGGCAAAAACTACACGGTGCTAAACTACGAAAAAGCGTCAATTCAAACTTAAATTATAAGCATTAAAGCCAAACCCGTGCCTAGCGGTATTAAAATGTTATCATTTACTGGCAAGGGTAAGCTCTCAATTATCATAGCGACTGCGGCGCCTATTAACGCCAGCGCTGGCGATATAAAAAACGCACCTGCCAAAAACGCAAAAAAGAACCCGACAATTGAACCCTCCAAGGTTTTGCCTTTGTTGAATGGTAACGGCTTTTTAGAGATTAATCCTCCGAAAAGTGAGGCGGTGCTGTCTCCTAAAGCGAATATTGCTATGGCAGCGTCGCTTATTGGCGCAGGAAATAGCAATAAAGTCAATAGTATGCCTACCGCGAAGTAAAGGGGAGCCGCGGTGAACTCGTACAATTCTGCAGGTGACGCCGCATTCCGCGTTATCGCCGATATCACTGGGAGGTTTTTTTTGTTCATCCGTAACAGCTCGGATAGTGAGTAAAGCAAGCTTACTATGCAAGTCATTAACGCGACTGGATAAACACCTACTAAAACAGCAAGAAGTGGAACAAAAAAGCCCGAGGCATGAATGGTCTCTCTTATTATGTCGTTTTTTGAGGGCAGAGACCGCTGTTGCGGTCTACCATCGATTATCGGCAGAATTTTAGATAGCTTACCTGTTACAACGGTGTCAGCGTTGACGCGTAGCACAAAGTCTGGGTTGTAACCTATTTTCTGTGTTTCAGAGAGAAAGATGCAACTGTTGTTCCTGTCGTCTGCGACCACCACACAATCCTCTAGGGTCAGTCCTTCAGCAGCCAAGATTCGCTCTAGAACCTTACGTTTTCCATTAGTCTCTATTGTATCTCCCCAAATTTCACCTGTCAGTGCGTCATCATTGATGCCGACTTCAATGCCAACCGCGTAGTCTGCGCCGAGCGTGCTACCCATTTTCTCAATAATGGCTGTGGGTATTCCTGAGCTTATTAACGCGATTTTGCAGTTTCGAGCTTTAAGCTGAGTAAAAAGGCTCTGCAACTGCGGTTTTAAAGGAATTTCATCAAAGATTTTGATGAGCTTTTCAATTTTGACTCCCTGCATAATTTTGAATACTCGTTTTAAGGCTGGCTTCAGCGCAACAACACCTGCTCCGTATAAAAGACCAATAAACAACATTTTCAGCAACTGAGAAACTCCTAGGTTTTTGCCAACGTCGAAGATGAAACGGTTTTTCGGTATTAGCACTCCTTCAACATCAAAAACTACAAACCGTGGCTTGCTTTTATATCCTGTCTGCAATTATTTTCACTTCTAGCTTGCAGTCTCCCTTATGACTTTCATAGGTAACGTTCTATGCACTAAAATGAGTTGTGATGTCTTTGAGGGAAAAAAGCCGCTATTAAGTTTGTCCGCAAATGTACTGTTTGTCCTGCAATTCTAAGGGGCATCCTCCGCCGCAAACCTGCAGTTGAGGGCAGTCTTTACATTTTGGCTCCACATATTCTCGGTTTCGAATTTTCACGGCGAGAGAGTGATTCCAGATTCGTTCCCACTTGTCAACGAGAATGTTTCCGAGGCTTTCAAAATAGCTTTGGCATGGGTAAACATTGCCGTTTGGTCCAACGCACATGTTTATCATAGCCGCTGTGCAGGATTTAACGCCTAAACCCAGCTGGACAGGGTCAAGACGGCAATACTGCGTTGGAGTGTACCATAGAAACTTCAGGTTAAGCTGCTGGGCTTTCTCACGGATTTTCATCAGAAGAGGCGTTAGCTCCTCAACGGGTAACGCGAATTTCTGGCTTACGGCGTTTGCTTTGCCTGAATATATGAGGCTATTGCAGCCGAAAGCTGCGACGCCAAGCTCTTTAATGTAGTCAACGGTTCTCAGAAAATCAGGAGCGTTGTATTTGCTCAGCGTGGTGTTGGTGGTCACATAGATTTGCGAGCGCACAGCGTTTTTTATGCCGATAACTGTTTCTTTCCAGCTTCCCTTAGCCGAGGTCATTAAATCGTGAATCTGAGGCTTATACGACTCAAGGGTCACCTGGGCAAAGTCCAAGCCCGCTTGCTCAAGGGTTTGTACATACTCCTTGTCTTTCAGTTTCCTACCGTTGGTTATTAGTCCCGTGACCATGCCGTTGTTCTGAGCATACTGCAACAGTTCAGGCAGGTCCTCACGCAGTGTAGGTTCTCCACCCGTGAAGGTTACGATGAAAACCCCGATTTCGCCGAGGCGGTCTATAACTTCCTTCCACTGACTGGTGTTCAGTTCTGGGGTTTCGTGTGGTCCGCCAGCATAGCAGTGGATGCAGTTGTTCGGGCACCTGAAAGTGAGCGCCAAGTCCATGCGTAACGGCGCTGTATACTGGTAGCTAAATGGTTCCTCTTTCTCAACTTCAAGGAACGTTATGGGGCAGACTTTCTCGGTGTGCGCCAGCGTGCTGACCTTATAGACGAGTTGTTGGTAGTCTGTTTTTGCTTTGGTTACATTCACGCGGTATATGCGGCGAATCTGCTTTAGCACCTCGCTTTCAGGCAAGCCTTGCATGAAGTAGTAGGTGTAAGCAGTCGCCGTCTCGTTCAAGTGAAGTACAGTGTTAGCGTTTATTACCATTACTCCTCGCCCGTCAGGTTGAACCCGAAGCTGAAGTGACATACCCGCGAACTCTCCCTTGCCACGGTAAGTGTAGCGTCCCTGAGGAACCTTCGGTGGTCGAAAGGCCTTTCGCAGGAAACTCATTTTTAGCCGACGCCTCCCCCTGCACACGCGCATGCACATGAAACGCAGGCACACGCACAGGCACACGCAGCACAGGCACAAACGCAGCCAGACTCGCGGCGAGCAGGAGCATGAGACGCCTTCTGGGGTTGCATGGGAATTATAGCGTTGGCGAACTTCTCGATGTCTGTTACTATGTTGCTTGAGGTTTTTTCCACGGCGGTGGCGATGTTGTTTGCGAACTCGGCGCCTGGAATGGTCGGGGGTTTGGGGGCTTCGGCTGGCGCGTCAATGTTTGGTTTGTAGGTGGGATGGGGATTGTAATGGCGGTAGCCATACCAATACCAGAACCAGAGCGGGCTTGGGTCGAAGGTGCGGTTGCGGAAGGTTGTTTCTGTGCGGGAGCGGTAGTTCGGGTCAAGCATTAACCATAGTAACTGTTCGTCGTACGCTTTAGACGTTAGGTCAACAGTGCCAGCCTGCTCCACTTGCATCCATGCTTTCGTTACGATTTTTCTGTAATAGTCCTCTGTATCGCGTCGGCTATACCCCTGCAGCTTCTGCTCCACAGTGTCTCTTAGAAAAATTACGGTGTGTGCCAGTTTACCCTCATCAAGAGAACCATCATCCTTTAACGCGTGGAGAAAGTCTATCTCGTAATATCGTAGCGGTTTTTCATTGGTTCCCGTCTTGTTTTCAAACAAAGGCATCACCCGAAGCTTAAGCACAGGGCTAGCAGCTTGAACCCACACCGCTCTTTTCTTTAGCAAGCTATAAAGTATTTCAGTAACAATCTGCGTGGGCTTCATGTCAAGCAGGTAAGAAGCTTCAACCGCTGTCAAACCACGCTTTATTCCGAGAGTTTCCATGCTGACTTGAGGCGACAGGTAAGCTTTTTTGCGTGCCGTGTAGACAACAGCAACCATTATAATAGCACCGAAAACCGACGCAACTAGTATCAACCCGTAATCTTGAAAAAACGCAATTATGCCTGTAGGTTGGGTGTTGTAGTTCTGCACGTAATCAGCTGGAAAAGAAACGCCCACAGGGTACCGTTCGTCTGGGCTGAGGTTCTGTGCTTCCCAATAAACCCCCACTCTGCCATCTTCAACCAGCGTGTTGTTCCAGAGAACCTCAGTGGTCTTAACCATTTCACTGCTTACGCCTTCAGGCAAAATAACTAGTATGCGAAGGTCCTTAACATTGGCTTGCTCCCACCATGTCGGGGTGAACTGCATGCCCACATTACCCTCGTTCTGCATGTCCTCCCACAACATGCTCGCTACGTTTGTGGTTAAGTTGAATCTGGCTGTTTGTCCAGCCTGTAAAGGCTCGAAGAGGTTGACTTGCACTCTGTAGTCGCTTCCAGAACTCGCGTCAGATGTGGTCAACGAATGCCCGTGCTGGTCAACCGCTTCGCCAATGGTAAAGTCGCGTTGGGGCTGACCAATAAAAACGTAGTTTATTTCTCGCCCAGAATCAAGGGCTAGACTCATATCATAGAATAAGTCGATGGTTCCGTCTTGGCTTATCCAGATTTTCACCCATTCATGGTCAATGTGGTATAGCCTTTCCTGAGCGTTAACGGTGATTATTGCCATCACAGCGAAAATTAGGGCTAATGTGATTGCTATGAGGTGAAAGCTTTTTTTCACCATTTTGGCTCCTCGGTTACTTCAAAGGTGTTTCCGCAGTAGGCACATGTGGCGTAGGGAACGCCTGATATTATTTTAATCTGGTTTACGTCA
>LFWV01000011.1 GCA_001273335.1 miscellaneous Crenarchaeota group-1 archaeon SG8-32-3
TCTCGGCGGCTTGACAGGCATAGCGCTCATAAGACCCAATGACGTTTTAGCCGTTTTAAAAGAGAAAATGCTCTAAACTTAAAGCTGGGTCGACAATAATGCTACTCTCTCGATTATGAGGTCAACTAAAGCCTCTTTAACACTATCCTTTTCCAAAACTGCTTCAAGTTCAGCATCGGTTATCCCGAATGCTTCACGGATGCCCTCCTCCTTTTCCTGTGAAATTTCAAGGACTGCATCATCTGTTTCCTTGCCAACGTACTTTGAAACCGAGGAGAGAAGAGTTGCAATGGATTTTGTGCTTTCACCGATTATCACCACGGCAATATCGCCAACAGTGCATTTCACTCCCATTAGGCATATGGCTTTACGAATCTGGCGTTGAGCAGAAGCGTAAAGCATAGTCTCCATCGCCACACTTTTGGAGATATTCCGTTCGTTTTTGAAAGCCAACAGTGCATTCAAAACAGCGAAGTACAAGTGTTGCCAAGTAGCCACCAACTTAGCGTCGAAAAACTGAACCCATGCAGTCTTAGGCAATTTTCTGCGGGCTGCTTCCATGAATTCTTCAGCCTCCCCTATGTTTACGTTTCTGAAACCTGTGATTTCCACATGTTTTCCAGTTTCCTCTATATATTTCAGCATTTTTCCGCCTCAACAGTTTCTTTCAATAACTCTTCCATCAGTCTTTTCAGCAAGCCAGCATTTACTAGTTTCGTAACTTCCACATTAACACTGTTTTCTCCGCGGTTCTCCAAGATTTTCATGACTACTTCTTTTGTATTCAATAGAAAAATCACCCAACGCCGCGTTTTCTTCTCGTAAAAGTGGGGTGTAAACAAGTTTGAGGGCTTATAGTATAGCATGGATACTCGAACCTCTGTGGCACCCTGATTTTGAAGGTGCTCTGTAACAAGCTGTAAACTTTTACCCGTGTCCGCCATGTCATCAACCAACAGCGTCTCTTTCCCCGTCACATACGCGGAAACGCTCTGCGTCAGCACGAACTCGTTTTTGGTTTCGGCAACACCCACATAAAACTCAACTCGTATGGTGGCAAGCGTGTAGATTCCGAGAAGGTCGGGCAGGATTCTTGCGGGAACCCATCCACCTCTTGTGATGCCTACGATAACGTCAGGTTTGAAGCCGCTATTATGGATTTTTTCGGCTTGGCTACGCAATATAGTGTAGATTTGGTTCCAAGGTGGCACTTGAGACTTTGCTTCGTTTTCCAAGTTTGAATCCCTTTTTCACAAAATGAAATCTGTTGAAACCTTATAAGCTTAGACTCAGCCTCGATTTTCACGATGTCTCTTAGGTTCGTTTTTCCAAAAAAAATGATGTTTCTATAAGGGAAAAGGAGGCGTCTTGCATAGGTTAAGTCCTGAAATAAAACATGCTTATATGAGAAAGGTTTTTACTTTAGTTGTTGTATGAGAGAGAGCAAAAGCGTATAGCGTAATGCGAGGTTAAACGTTATGTCCGTATTTGCAGCACCAGGAGCATATGATCGTGCAATAACAGTTTTCTCACCAGACGGGCGACTCTTTCAAGTTGAATATGCCATGGAGCTAGTAAACCGTGGCGCCACAATCATGGGAATCCAATGCGCAGAAGGCGTAGTTTTAGGCTCAGAAGAAAACATTGAGCCTCTTGAAGAAGCAGAGTATTCATGGAAAATCTTCAAGGTTGACGACCATGTGAGCGCCGCCATAGTGGGCTTAAGCTCTGACGCCAGAGTACTCATCGATCAAGCGCGGATATACGCGCAAAGCAACAAGCTAACTTATGACGAACCCGTAGACGTGGAAGTTGTCACCAGAAAAATATGCGACATCCAGCAGATGTACACCCAGCACGCGGGTGTGAGACCCTTCGGTGTTTCACTAATCTTCGGTGGAGTTGACAAACGCGGCGCACATGTTTTTGGAACACATCCCAGCGGAACCTACAGAGGCTACAAAGCCACAGCTTTGGGCGCTGGAAGAGACACAGTGCTGGCGATATTGAAGGATGAGTACCGCGAAAACTTAAGCTTGGAACAAAACACGAAGCTCACAGTTAAATGCCTAGTTAAAGCTTTAGAAGCAAGGCAATTGCCACCTAGAATAAAAATTGCCATCATACCAGGCTCAACGAAAAAACTGCAAATGCTGACTGACGAAAAAATCGAGAGCTATATCAAAGAGCTGGGTTCGAGCAAGTGACAACTTGATGAGTGAGAAGTATACCATTGCACGTTTAACAAAAGATAATGAACATTTTGAAATTCTGGTGAAACCAGATAAAGCATTAGGCTACCGTACGGGAAACACCTCTCGGATAAATGAGGTTTTAGCAGCAGAAATCATTTTTGCTGACGCAAACAAAGGCACCAAAGTCTCAGAGGCGCAAATGAACAAAGTCTTCGAAACGACGGATCCGCTTAAAATTGCAGATGAAATACTCAAGAAAGGCACAATTCAGCTGACAACAGAGCAGAGACGCAAGATGGTGGAAGACAAAAGAAAGCAAATTGTCGACTTCATTTCAAGGCAGGCTGTTGACCCGAAAACTAACCTTCCTCACCCGCCTTTACGAATAGAAAACGCTATGGAGCGAATCCGCTACCCAATAGACGCGCATAAATCTGTGGAAGAACAAGCCCGTGACATAGTGAAGCTTTTGCGGCCGATTTTGCCTTTGAAAATCGAACAAATTTCTGTGGCTGTGCGTATACCTGCGGTGTATTCAGCAAGAGCTTATGGTTCAATCAAGAGTGCTGGCGAAATCAAACAGGATGAATGGCTTTCAGATGGTTCATGGCAGGGTATATTAGAGATGCCTGCTGGCGCATACGCTTCGTTTCTTAACAAACTTGGAGACATAACAAAAGGAACTGGAGAAGCAAAAATACTTTCCTAAAAAAATTGAATTGGAGGTTAATGAATTATGCCAACATATTTTGAAAAGAAGCAGCTTGTAACGCCTGGAGAAATGCTTGCTGAAGGCGACTACTTAGCTGGCAAGAACACGTACGCGGAGAATAGTAAAATCTACGCTTCAAGAATCGGGCTTGCAGACTGCAACAACAAGCAAGTGAATGTCGTCGCTTTACGCTCATTCTATTTCCCGAAGGTAGGCGACGTAGTTATAGGCACAGTCTTAGAAGTAGGATTCAACGGCTGGACCGTAGACATAAAAGCGCCCTACACAGCGCTTCTGAGAGCGTCAGACGTTCTAAGCAGACCGTTCAAACCGCAAAACGATGAGTTATCACAAGTTCTTATCGGCGGCGATTTGATAGTTGCCAAAATAGCTTCGTACGATAGAGCCCACGACCCACAGCTCACGGTTGGCGAGCCAGGCTTGGGAAAAATAACCCGTGGACAAATAATCAAGGTGACGCCGTCTAAGATTCCCCGCGTTATAGGCAAAAAAGGCTCTATGATTTCCATGATAAAGAAGGAAACAAACTGCCAAATTATTCTTGGGTTAAACGGAGTCATACTAGTCACTGGGAAAAACCCTGACAACGAGGAACTCGCCATAGCGGCGATTCAAAAAATCGAAAACGAGTCCCATACAAGCGGTCTAACAGATCGCATTACCCAATTTCTGAAAGAAGAGAGAGGGAAAACTGGAGGAAAATAAAATGAATGAAAAACCTGAAAAACTAATCAATAAAAAAGGTATAAGATTGGATGGTAGAAAAGCAGACGAGTTAAGACCTGTTAAACTTGAAGTAGGCATCTTGCCAAACGCTGACGGCTCAGCGTATATTGAACATGGAAAAAACAAGATTTTGGCTGCGGCTTTCGGTCCAAGAGAGATGCATCCAAAACACTTGTCGCGTCCAGATCGCATGGTACTGCGATGCCGTTATCACATGGCGCCTTTCTCAGTAGGAGAACGCAAGTCACCCGCGCCTTCAAGAAGAGAAATTGAGCTTTCAAAAGTAATCAGGGAATCCCTTGAACCCTCATTGTTCTTGGAGTATTATCCACGCACTGGCGTAGACGTTTTCATTGAGGTTTTGCAGGCGGACGGTGGAACAAGATGCGCAAGCATCACTGCGGCTTCCTTAGCGTTAGCAGACGCAGGCATTCCCATGCGCGACTTGGTGGTTGCCTGTGCAGCTGGCAAAGTTGAAGACAAAGTGGTTCTGGACCTGTTTGATACTGAGGACAAAGTGGGCTCCGCTGATGTCCCCGTGGCTTTCATGCCTAATTTGAACGCTGTTACATTGTTACAGATGGACGGACAACTCACGCCTGATGAGTTCGAAAAGGCAGTGAGCATGGCGATTGGCGGGTGCCGAAAGATCTACGAGTTACAGAAGGAAGCGTTAAAAACAAAGTATATGCTCATCGAGCCTGAAGAGGAGGATGAAGAATAATGACATCATCATCAATAACTCGAGTTAAACTAAAACAGATAGCAGAAAAGATCGAGAAGGCAAAACGCCTTGATGGAAGAGGCTTAAACGACTATCGAGAAATCAAAATTGAACAAGGCGTAATTGAAAAAGCCGAAGGTTCAGCCAGAGTCCTGCTGGGGAAAACCGAAGTTCTAGTTGGAACAAAAGTCGAAACTGGTGCGCCTTTTCCAGATACCCCTAACAATGGAGTGTTGACGGTTAACGCGGAGCTTGTACCGTTGGCGTCACCTGATTTTGAACCGGGTCCTCCAGATGAAAACTCCATAGAGCTAGCTAGGATAGTAGACAGAGGCATACGCGAGTCTGAAGCCATAGACACTGAAAAGTTATGTATTGAGCCTGGAAAGAGAGTTTTCGTTGTTTTTGTTGATGTTTACGTGCTTAACCATGACGGGAACCTGATAGATGCTTCAGCGTTAGCTGCTGTGGCTGCTTTGATGAACACGAAAATGCCTAACTACGAAGTCAAAGACGACGAGTTGATAATCAAGCAAGGGTACACTCCACTTCCAATAAAAAGCCATCCGATAACGGTGACGCTTGGAAAAATAAAAGACAAGTTGATTGTTGATCCGTGGCTGGAAGAGGAGCAGGCGATTGACGCGCGTTTGACGATGGCGTTTAACAACGAAGGTAACATTTGCGCTATACAGAAGGGCTGTCCAGGCTACTTCACACAGCAACAGATTATAGAGGGAATGAAGCTAGCGCAGAAGAAAGCTGCAGAACTGCGTAAAAAACTGAAGTGGTGAAAACTTGGGAAAAACAAAAAAAGTCGGTCCATCACGAGGCTTAGGAGCCCGTTACGGATCCACAGTCAGAAAACGGTACGTCAGGGTAACTGCGGGACTTAAAAAAGCCCACCGCTGTCCACAATGTGGCTTCTTACGGGTGAAGCGCGAAAGCGTTGGCATCTGGAAATGCAAAAAATGCAACTACACCTTCGCTGGCGGCGCGTACACGCCTTCCACAAAACTCGGAGTTGTGGCTAAACGTGCAGCTAAAGGAACCGTCGCAGGGGAAATAACAGCCCCAGTTCCAGCAACAGACAAAGAAACTGACTAAACCCCTACTTTTCCAGTTTTTCGTTTATACACAATATATTTTAAAACGTAAAACACGCCATTCAATAATTGGTAGACTTGAAAATGAAGGCTAAAGCATCCGTTCGTCTGCGACTATCTTCTGAAAAACAGTTAAGAACCCTCATTGAAGCTTTAGCACCTGAAGCTAACAGACCCGTAAAAGTGAGGACAAAAGCGGTTCTGGAGAGAGACGGTGACTTCGCGGTTCTGAAGGTTGAAGCTAAAGACACCGTTGCCCTTCGCGCTGCTTTGAACGCTTACCTAAGATGGATTGGTTCCACTATGAAAGTTCTGGAAGCCGTTGAACACGCCTCCTAGTTTGCGTATGTGCTCTAACGACAGCACCTCCCCCTTTCAAATAACCTGAAATTCTTTCCACAAATCATTAGCGTTAAAAACAACCAATACAGAGCTTACTCCATCGTTTTCTACAATGAATTCTTAATAGGGTTCTAATAGGTGTCAAATATTTTTGGATCGACACAATCTCCCCTCTTTTTTGGGTATTGGTGGCTCTCTGCCTTTTTAATCAGACTTTCCATAAGTCATAATTTGCACATTGGCGCTGACCAATAGTGATGGAAAGCGTTACCGATTTTATTTAAGATGAGTTTTTATCACTGTGCGAAGCGTTCTTTCCGCGGTGGATACACAAAAAAGCAAATCGTCAATTGTGGCAATGAACGTGACAAGTTTTCCCTCAGTCTTTACTTCTGTCAGCACACTACTACCTTTCTTTGTAGTTTTGATGTATAGTCCTGTGGGTGCTTTGAAGTTGTCTGGGGATACCGAATTGGCTATGGCATCGGCGGTTTTTGCGTCACCGTATTCAAGCGTTATCGTTGCTTCCAATATCTTCGCCTTTTAGCTGTTTTTCCACCAGCTCGTTGACGGAGTTCACGAAGTTTTCCAGTTGGTCTATGGGCACTTGGGCTCCTGCAGCTACGTTGTGTCCTCCACCTTTTCCGCCGTACTTCTCTGACGCCACGCGCATGACGTCGCCGAGGTTGACGCCTTTGCCTATAGCCATGGCAGTAGTCCTTGCGGAAAACTTGGCTGCGTTTTCCTCTTCGATGTTTGCGAAGGCTATTAGCGGTTTTTCAGGGTTCGCAAGTCCAGAAACCAGTATGGACGATATTGTGCCGATAATCTTCTCGTTAATGAACGTCTCCCCGTAAACAACGTAAATATGCTCAAGTTCTTTTATGCGTTCGGGTTTCTCCATAACCCACCCTAAATAAGTGCTGATGCTTTTCCTGTAGTCGTCTAGGACTCTATTGGCTTCTTCAAGTGCCGCGCCTCTGTCGCCCATACAGATGGCTATGCCGAGGCTTGGTCTGTCCAAACGTCCTGTGGAGTTCAGTACAACCGCGAATTCTCGGGCATCACGGAGCGGTGTCCAAGGTTCCTCCTCGTTTAAAACGTAAACGTTGCCTATGAGGCTGCCCACTTCAGCGTGCAATCCTCTTGCGATCAAATGGTCAGCGAGAGCAGAGGCTAGTTTTTTCTTTTCCTCTATCGAGAGGTCTCTGAGCGCACGCCACTTGTCGCCATCTTTGAGCTTAATACCTAAGCTAGACAAGAAAGCTAGGCTTTTGTCTTCTTCTCCGCTTAAGCCTGGGATGAACGGGGTGCTCGCGGAGCTTAGAGCTTTGTGGATGGGTCGGGTTTCTCTACCGAAGAAGGTCAAGTCTTTCTCCACTGTAACCAGTTTCGCGGCTACAGAGTCTTCAACTATCAATGCATTTAAGCCGTGAAGTTGTCTCTGCTCGTTCTTGTCTTGCATGTCTCCTAGCGCGCCAACGAGAGCTATAGGCGATAGATCCACGTTCTCCTTGTTGACAGCTTTAGCTACGAAATATGCTACTCCGGAACCGCTGACTTCGGTGGCTCCGTCTATCCCGTACAAATGCGGGTTAACTTGCACGAAGTTCTCGTTTTCCACCTCTCCGTTTACTTGATGGTGGTCTAGAATTAGCATTTTGAAGTCTGGAATTTTCTCGTTTAAAAGCTCAAGGTACCCGCTCCCGAAATCCGTGAAGATAATCAATTGTGGCTTGTCCGCCACTATGTCACCCTTAACCTAAACTGTGCGCCAAGCTTGAACAGGGCTCTTCCCATTATCCCTGCTGCGGCAACTCCGTCTGCGTCTAAATGCGAGAAAACATGAATGAATCCGTTATTCTCCACAGTTTCCACTATAACCCTCGCTGCCCGGTCGGCTGACGCTAAAAAGCGTTCCTTTGGTGCTTGGTCCTCAGCCATTCTAATCCACTCTTGCCTAAAAGGGGGAATCAAGATTTAAAGCTGGTGCTATCAGTATTCTTTCATGCGCAAGAAACAGGTTTAATAGTTTTGGGATAAAGCAGCGTTAAGTTATTGATGCTACCTTTGCCTTATATTTCCATTTCGTAGGCAGAACGCCTGTTCGCTTGTAGTACCTTGAAAGCTTGTGTATTCTCGCTTCGATAACCTGCATTGAACGCTTGTTATGAAGATCCTTCTTGTTCTTATCCATGTGGACAGCAAGGCCCTGCGCTTTTTTGACTAAATTCGCCAGATCTTCTGGCATCGATGGTGCCATTCCCGCCGCGTCAAGTATGTCGCTTATGCTTTTTCCCGTTATGGGCTTCACTAGGGGAATCGCGTATTGGTCCCTGAGAATCGTGCCTATCTTGCTGAGTGAATGCCCTTCCTTTGCCAGTTTGATTATGAAGGCTTCTACCTCTTCAGGCTGGTACTTGCACCAGCTTGGCGGGCGCCTGCTAACAGGTCTTGTTGAATGTGATCGTCCTTTTTCCTTTTTTGGCATCTATACACCTTAAGCAATATGACCCACGGAACACGAATATTTAAAAGTAGCTGAATCCCCCAGCAAAAATATTTTGGATAATTCTACGCTTCACGATTCTCTGGTCGATACTAACGTTTGAAAAACGATCTTATTTGACTTCAGTCATTTTTAACAGGTTAGGCTGTAGTATAAGAGTTCTGAATACTCATGCTTATCCCCTAAATTCTGTTTCTTTCCAAAATCACTCAGCATATGATGCGATTTGTGTAAGCTATAGACGAGTCATGTTTTTTCTGTTAAACCTTTAAGGCGTAGTCACTGAAGTTTTTTGTACCATTCAGCGAAATTACGGATAGATTTAGCACGATGTGAAAATACGTTCTTCTCTTCAAGGGTCATTTCCGCAAATGTCTTAGCGCTTCCGTCAGGCTTGAAGATGGGGTCAAACCCGAAACCTGACTTGCCGCTTCCACTTCGCTCGGCAAAGGTTATTACACCGTTTGCTTCCCCTTTGAAGACAATAGGTGCTTCTGCTTCACTGTCACAGTAAACTATGGCCGACTGGAACTGTGCTTTCCTGTTTTTCACGTTTTCCATTAGCTTCAGCAAACCCTTGTTGCAAATAGTTTTGTACGCATAAGCCGCGTAGGGACCTGGAAAACCTTTCAGCGCGTCTATGAAAAGCCCTGCATCCTCCACAATAACAGGCAAACCGTATCGCTTGAATATATCTCGAGCGCTTGTCTGCGCGATTTCCAAGAGACTGTCGCTTTGTATTTCAGTGTCTTTCACTCTAAGCATGGCTACCGCTATGTCAATTCTTGTTAGTATGCTGGTGGCTTCGTGGAATTTGTGTATATTTCCCGTTGCGAAAAATACAGCTTTTCCTTTTAACGAGAACTTCTTTTTACGGCTGTTTCCTCTCATCAACGTAACGACCTCTCCGTTCTATTTCACGGGTTTTCTCAAAAACTTTTTCCGCGTCTTCCCAGCCCCAAACCTCAGCGTAACCCTGCAGCACGTTCCTGAAGCATTCTTCCGCAAACTGGTAATGCGTACTCTGCAACGCACGTTTCATCAAATGCAAATCCACTCCTCTAGCTTCTATTTCACGGGTTTTTTCACCCAATCCAAAATCAACCAGAAAAATCTTGCCTTTGCCATCCAGAATCATGTTCGACGTAGTTAAGTCACCGTGAACCACCCCACGCTTGTGCATTTTTCCAATTAGCACGCCAACCCTACTGCATAACTCCTGCTTTTCCTTCATTGAAACATGAGGCAAAACCTGCTTCATCTGCTTCCCCTCCACAAACTCCATCGTTATTGCAGTATTCTTCATGTCCACGAGAAAAATCGTCGGCGTTGGCACCCCCGCTTTTTTCGATTCATGCATAAGCTGAGGCTCATGCGCTGTTCTGTAACTTCGAATTTTCTCATCCAGCTCAGCGGGGCGATATTTTTTCGGAAACCGCGTTTTAACAATGACTTTTCTTCCATGCCAATCTGCCAGAAAGAGGCTGGCTTCCGCGCCTTTTTTGAGCAGCGTTTGTGAATCTACTTTATCCATGGAACCTCAACCTTTTCTAACCGCCACCGCAGCTTGACAAAGCTCTCGTTTATAGGCGTGGCTAAGCCATGTGTGTAGGCTAAAACTCCAGTCCAAGCAATCATGGCGCCGTTATCCGTTGCAAACTGGCGTGGCACCACATTAAACTTCGCATCATGCTCCTCCGCGATAGAGTCAAGCATAACCTGCAGACGCTTGTTGGCTGCAACGCCTCCTGTCAACAACACCTCTTTCTTCTCAGTATGTGCCAACGCTCTTTCAGTTACCTCGGTAACCATGGAAAACGCGTGCTCCTGCAGACTGTAACATAGATCTTCCAGCCTGTTCTCACCTTTGCGAAGCAGGGTGGTTGCGGCAGTAAGCAACCCGCTAAACGAAATATCCATGCCTTTCACAACGTAAGGCAGTGAAATCAGTTTTTCGCCATCAGCGGCTAACCTTTCTAACGTGGCGCCTAGCGACATACCTTGTTTGTGTTTGAGGTTTGCTTCTCTTGCGAAAACATCTAAGCAGTTGCCAAGCGCTATGTCTAAGGTTTCGCCGAAAACCCTATAACGTGCAGCATCGAAAGCTGAGACTATGGTGTTTCCGCCTGAAACGTAAAGCGTTACAGGATCTACTGAACCTGTCTCGAGTTTACCTATTTCAATGTGAGCTACGGAATGGTTGACCCCCACAAGTGGAACATCAATATATGAGGCTAAAGCGCGGGCTACTGTTGCTCCAGTGCGCAGACAAGGTCCCAACCCGGGACCTTGAGCAAAGGCAATAAGCGCTAGATCGCTGGGTTTTATTTGGGCTTTAGATAAAGCCTCGCCTAGAACTTTGTCTGCTGTTTCTGCGTGGTGTCTCGCGGCTTCTCGGGGGTGAATTCCTCCCTCTTCGGGTACGTAACCACTTGAAACATTGGCTAATATTTCCCCGTTGAAAGTGACTATTCCAACGCCGAAGTCATCCGCAGTTGATTCTATTCCTAGACAGCACGGTGCCTCTGATTCTTTCATGTCTTCAATCCTTCAGTTTTCTTAGTTTTGGGGATACATATTTTTATCTGGAACCAACGCATATATTTAATGTAATACGCGGAACTGATATTATGCCGAAACGTAATGACTTGGAACAAAAAGCCCTTCACTTTGTGATAAACACTGGCTCTAAAGGTGTGCTTCAATCGGAATTGTGGCGAGAGTTGGATGCAAGCAGCCGAGAAGGCTCTAGAGTGGCTATCAAGCTGGAAGAAAAAGGGCTAATTCGCAGAGAAAAAGAACTGCAGGGTGGAAGGTGGACTTACAGGCTTTTCCCTAAAAGGATGCCAGCTTCCATAGAATCCATCGCTGATTGTCCATGCCTGTTATGCAAAGACAACGCAAGATGTGACCCAACAACCACAATTTCCCCGAAAGACTGCGCTAAACTCACCGAGTGGATCGTGTCTTTAGGAGAAAGTGATCCAGACGCGTTAGGTGACGATTCTTTTGCCCAAAGCCTGGATCCAAGATAGAAAACGTGACTACTACTATCAAAAGGCAAAAGCTGAAAACTATCGCTCAAGAGCGACTTACAAGCTTTCTCAAACCGCTAAGAAGTATCATTTCATACGTAAAGGTAACATTGTAGTTGACTTGGGAGCAGCGCCAGGAGGTTGGATTCAAGCCGCTAGGAAAATCGTTGGCAAGACCGGTTTCGTTTTAGGTGTGGACCTAAAGCCGATTGAGCCTTTCCCTCAAGAGTATGTGCGAACGATTGTTGGGGACTTCACTGAGCCTGAGACACTTCAGCAAATCATGGACTTTCTCCCTCGGAAAGCTGATATTGTGCTTTCAGACGCGTCGCCAAACATTTCGGGAATATGGGAAGTTGATAATGCGCGGCAGATAGATCTAGCGACTAAAGCGTTAGAGATCGCATTGCGGACGCTACGTCCTTCAGGAAACTTTTTTGTTAAGGTGTTTGAAGGCAACATGCTACCGGACTTTGTGAAAACTGTTAAGAAGCATTTTGAAGTTGTCAAGGTTATAAAGCCGAAGGCGAGCCGCGCTAAAAGCTCTGAAATGTATCTTCTGGCAATGAACTTGAAAACTGCTAATTTGGCTGAAGAGCAAAGCTAATTTCCATCGCCCCCATATACTGAAACGGTGAGACATTTGAGAGTAATATCGGCGGATTCGTCAGTGGCGATACTGGACGCAAAATTTACGCCGTTGTACCTTGTTGCATCAGCTTCGGTTCTGGTTGAAAAACCATACAGAGAAGCGCACACGCGGTTGGTTAAACCGATTTTCAAGGAAGTGACAAACGGGTATGAGGTGATAGTAGGTGAGGTTGAGCTTTGCAGGGACCTGCTGGGCAGTGTGAAAGCCGATGTCGTGCATTTGGACTTGTCCCTATGCGCGTTGCCAGTTGAAGACTTGTCTCCAGTTCAGCTGTCAAACATGAGAATCTCCAGCAAGGCACGGCAGCATCTTTTGCGGTTATTGCCTCGGCTGCGCAAGGTTGCTAGCGAAATCAAACGCGTGTATGGGTTGGACGTGTTGGCTATCGGCAAAGAGAGTATTCCCGTTAGGGTTGCAGAGTTGTCGGCTGCCGCTGAGGCTGTTTTGTTTGCTTGTGGGCAAGCACTGGAAGAAAAAGAAGAGATGCTGTTGGGTTTGCCTTCTAGATGCCAACCCTGCATAACTAGGAGAAGATTATATTTGCATTCGCTTATTGCTTCGGAGCATGACGTGCGAGGGTATGCTGAAGACGCTGAAGGTGTTTTGGGCAAAGTTAATATGGCGGAAACTCTGAATCCGTGTGCCAGAGGTTTTCGCGCTTTACGAGTAAAACCAAAGAAATAAGTCGAGCAATCATTTAGTTCAGGATTTGGTCGAAGTTGACTGAGGCATACCCTGTGCAACAAGAAAAAGTTGTTCCTGTGTCCACTGTTGACGCTGTTCTGGTTATAGTGGTTACTTTTGTTTCGGCTATGCTTCTAGGTGGCTTATTTTACCTTACGCTCGACAAAGGTTTGGCTTTGGTCCTTTCCGAATTGATTATACTGATTGTGCCACTTGGGTATCTGCTGTATAAAGGCGTTGACGTTAGGCGTTACGTCGGATTAGACATTAATCCTAAACTGGTGCTGTGGGGGCTCGTTTCCGGAGCGATACTGCTCTCTGTAGACATAGCTGTTTCGGCGGTGCTCTTGATAATTTTCGGCGAGAGCCAAGCCGTTATAGAATCAAACACTATGATAGCTGAGCTTACAAAGTATCCTGAGGGGCTTATCTATGTGGCGACTGCTTTGGCTTTGGCAGGGGTCTGTGAAGAGTTTGCGTTTAGGGGTTTTCTCCAGAGCACTCTGACTCGCAGGTTTTCGTTTATACCAGCTGTTTTGACTTCTGCGTTTGTTTTCGGGCTTTTCCATTTTGACCCCCAATTGGTCTATATAATCTCAGCTTTATCCGCGGGGCTGGTGCTGGGTTACGTTTATCACCATTGGAATTCCTTAATAGTAGCGGTTATCGCCCACTCCTCAGTTAACATATTAGTGCTAATTTTGCTGATTTTTGGGTACTAAACGCGAAAAATTATTCTGTGAGGACGATTTCCAAGCTGATGTCTAAAGCTTTGACGCTATGAGTCAACGCACCTATACTTATAACGTCAACTTCCGCCAAAGCGTACTCCAGCAGGTTCTGCTCGGTGATTCCGCCACTAACTTCCAACAATATTTTTCCAAAAAACCCTGACTCCTTAAGCAATTCAACAGCCTCCCTGACTTGTTTCGGAGAAAAATTGTCCAGCATAACTATGTCAGCGCCCGCTTCCGCCGCCTTCAAAGCGTCCGCTATGCTGGTGACTTCCGCCTCTATTTTCTTGCTCAATGCAACGGCTTTGGCTTTTTTCACTGCGTTCTCAACACTTCCCGCTATCACAACGTGGTTATCCTTCAACAGAATCATGTCGTCCAAGCGTAGCCTGTGCGGTTCACCGCCGCCTACTACCACGGCTTTCTTGTCAAAATAGAGCAACCCTGGCGCAGTTTTTCGGGTAGCTGCCACTTTCGTCATCAAATTGGCTTTGCGCAGCTTTTCAGTAAGTCTCCGCGTTGCCGTGGCGATGCCGCTCATACGTGACAGCAAATTCAAGATTGTCCGCTCAGCCGAAAGAATAGCCATAGCACTTCCAGAAATCTTCAAAATCACAGTGCCGCTTTTAACTTCGTTGCCGTCCGCAACTTCTGCCTTAACGCTCAGGCCAAGGCTCTCCCCAAAAATCACGGTTTCTTCGATTCCAGCAATTACTCCCGCTTCCTTCACAACGACCACAGCTTCAACCTTCAATCCTTCGGGAACAACAGCCGCTGACGTCACGTCACCCTCTCCAACATCCTCGGCTAATATCTGCTTCAGTTTTTCCACCAGAATCTTACGCTGCATGAACATAGTTTTTTACTCTTATAGTTTAGGCTTAAAACACTTACTTCTGCTGGCGCTGTCATCTTCTCATGGAATCACGTTTTCTCTTTCTTCGAGTTTTCGAGCGATAAGTATGCCTATCCACAAAAGTAAGAAAAATGAACAAAACAACACGAAAAGAAGAAAAAGCAACAAGAATTGAATGCCCTAAGGGGGCTATGGTCTTTGACGAGTAGGAAAAAGACCTTAGACGACCACCAAATAGAATCTATAAATATTAGGGTATAGAACAAAATCACATAATAGCCAGCAATCAACTCTTCAACCAACAGTCAAGGAAGACAAAAGCATTGAATTGCAAAATTTGCCAAAGAAAAGCCGTTACGGAAAAATTCTGCCGAATACACTTGAAAGCCTACAAGAACATTGTTGAGAAGTATGATTGCTGGAGAAAGGCCTTAAAAATTTCTTGGAGAGAATATTTAAGTGAGATAGAGCAAAATCCTTTAACAGGAGAATGGATTAAAGAAGTAGCCAGTTACCTAATTACAAATGAGGAAACAAGAAATGGCAAAAAAAGTTAAGAAACGAGCTTCATCAACTTCTTTTTCACTGAGTCGACTTTTCGACAAAATTTCAACCACGAAACCTTCATCTCTCGTTGTCTCCATAGTAGTACTTGCCTACGCCATTTTTCTTTTCGGTGGAGGATTATATACTATCATATCAGAACCTCTTCCCGCGTTTTACACAACAAGCGGATTTATCTTCCTATACCCCGACCTTGGAGAACAATTCATATCCGACAGCATTATAGCAGTCACGCTCTACGCAATTGGCTTCGTTGGCTTACTGGCTATATACCAAAGCACAAAATACGCCTATAAACCAAGACAGGCATACATGATGCTAGTCATAGGTGTGACGTTCTTACTTCTAGCGTACATCTTCCTAGAAGACGCAATTCTGATTAAACTTGGTAGATGACCTTTCACCAAGGATTTTTTTTCAATTTCAACTTGTACGCACCGATATTCGTAAGTAAGTGAATGGGCGGCGTGATTACTAGAGCTGCTGCCGCTAACTCCCAGTACACCATCGCTAAAGGCAACGCAAAAACAATGGCGCCTACCACAAAGTCAACCTGATCTACAATCGGAAAAAACCCCCCAGGCGCAATTCCTAATCGTCTTTTCAGAAACGCAGCGGCTAAATCGCCCAAGAGCGCACCAAAAGGCGTGAACAAACTGAACAGAAAAGGATAATCCTCAAAAAGCATCCACTCAACTAATCCAACCGCTATACCTATAGCTAAGCCGAAAAAGAAGCCTCTGAAAGTCTTGTTGTTCCCTAAAACTCGTTTGCCGTCAACAAAGTTCTTTCCAAAATCCATTGCACGTCCGCCGCCAACAAGCACTGGCGCCGCGTTTGCACAGTAGGCGGGAAATATAAATTTTAATGCTTCAACAATCAATAGGGCAATATCCATGTAATCAACCATCACTAAATGAACGGGCAATCATGTATTCCAGTCTCGTTTATTCTCAAGTAGCAGGCTGCTTCTAGATTTTTTTCGCCTTTCGCCTCAAGCAAGGCTTTAATTGTCTGTGGGTTTTCCGTGGGTTTCATGACAATTATTGTGTCAGCCCAGAATTTTAAAACTCTGGTAGCAACTGGTGCTACGCTGATGTACGATTCGTTGAAGATGCTTCGCACTTGACTTGTTACTATTACCTGCAGTTTTCTTGTTTTTGCGGTTTGCGCTAGAATAGCTAGTTGCCGATTCAGCTCGCGGTTTGCACCGAATGCTTTTCCAGAAGACTCAGCAATTTTAGCCCTGTATAGAGAATTGAAGGTGTCAATCACTACCAAGCCGAAGTTTTTTGCTGTGTACTCTCCGATGCGGTCTATAAGGGCTGTTTGCTCTTTGAAGTCGGCTGGTTTAACAAGTATTATGAGATCGGCGATTTTTTCGAATTTTCCCACGGATACTTGTGAGAGCCTTTTAGCGGAGAACGTGTTGTCGCAGTCTATGAATAATGTTTTGTAACCTTGCATAGCACAGTTTACTGCACACTGCATCGCCAACGTTGATTTTCCCGTTTCGGGTTCTCCGTAAATTAGGGTAACGGTTCCTGGAGATATTCCGCCGTTTAGTTTGTTGTCAATGCAACTACAGCCAGTTGAGACCTTTTTTATCACGCTAATGCACATCAAAGTAGTATAAACTTCGAATTAATAATCTGTTTTGCGCTTAAACTTTCGCCCTTGAATTATTATGCTCGATAAAGCGCGCGCTGCGAAGTTATCCGGAATTAAATTGCAGATGTGAGCCACTAACCTTTAAACGTATACACGTATAGAAAGTTTGTATGAGAGCGGAAGTTGCGGTTGCCACGGTTCAGGGGAAAGCTTACTTTTTAATAGTGAACAAGTTAAAAGAACATGATATTCCCTTTTTGAGTTTGCTTCCTAACGAAGTGGTGCCCACAGACATCAAAGTGGTCATAACCACTGAACAGGAAAAGCAGCTGATAAACCATGAAAAAGTGCTGGTTTACAATTGCGACACCGGGTCTGACGTTGTGGCAAACGACATTAGGAAGATCTTGCAGGGAAAAGAAGCTTACGAGAAAATTATCATTGGTATAGACCCTGGTGAAGTGTTTGGGCTGGTGGTTATAGCCGACGGGAAAGTCAACGAAACCGCCAACTGCTTCAGTGCCCACGAGGCACTGGCTAAAGTCAGGGGTGTCATACGGGAAGTTGACTTCGCTGCCACCACGGTCACCATAAAAGTTGGTAACGGAGTCCCAACCTACAAGGAGCTAATAGAAGAGTTTGACCGTGACTTGCCTGTGGAGGTGGCGTTGAAGGTGGTGAGTGAGGCGGGAACAAGCCGTCCGCTGAACCATAACAAGCACAGGCGCGGTCTCAGGGATATTGCTTCAGCTATGCGCATAGCGGGGCGTGCGGGTCACGTTTATCCGCGTAGAAGACCTGACGAAAGCAATTGAACGCCTAAGGTTTGAAGAACCTGCGGATTTCTTGGGCTAAGATGCCGTTGCCGGGTTGCAGGACTTTCATGTGGTTGCTTATCCATGAGGGGAGAAAACTGCGGCAGTAGCTTGTGGAAAAACGGTAATCCAAGAATACTATGGCGCCTCGGTCCTCCAGTGTTCTTACGGGTCGCCCAGCAGCTTGGGAGGCTTTTTTCATGGCTGGGAGAACGTAGCCGTATTCGCGTCCCAGTTCGGGGAAGCACCCATCGTAGTAGCTTATCTGCGCTTTTACTCTCGTGGTAGGCTCCGCGTATGGTACGCCCACTATAATTACAGTGTTCATTTGGTTGCCTGGGAAGTCCACGCCTTCTGAGGTTCTTCCGCCTTGAACGCCGAGGAAAACTGCGCCGTCGCCTTCACCGCAAGCTTTGAAACCAGCCACGAGTTCTTCGTTCGCCTTGGAGCTCATGCCTCTGTACTCATAGAACAATGGCTTATTCAAAGTTACTTCCAAGCCCTCAGTGAGCAGGGCGTTTAGCACGTCGAATGAGGCAGTGAAAACTCCAGTATTTGCTGTCGTGTTCTGCGCGACTTCGTTAATTCTTTCTATAATTGTCTGGTACATGGCAGGGGTTCGTTTTTCCATGGCTGTTGAGACTCCGCAGCATACAAGAGAGAGTATATGTTCCTTGGGAAAAGGTGAGGGTAGGACACATTGCACAATGTTTTCTGGAAGCTTGGTTATTCTCGCGTAAGCTTCTAAGGGCTGAAGAGTACCGGACATGACTATGTTGGCGTAGGTGGATGAGAAAACTGGCGAGGTGATTTTCGACGGATCCAGCGCAACTATTTCCAGTTTTACCGCTTTGACTTTGTCTCTGGTGAAGTAGCTGCTTGCAACATTTATGAAGGAGTTGTCGCCCAAAGTTTCCAACCATCGGAGCAGGAACTCGCTCATGCTGTGAATGTAAGAGCGCGGGTACTTTCCTTCCGCAAGTAGGTTCCGTCTGATTGAACTGCCAACCTCGTGTAACTCCTCAAAAAAGTCTCTTGGGTTAGCTACGTTTCCATGTTTCTGCAAGATTTCGATTATGGATTCTGCAGGGATTATTTGCTCTCTGCGCATGTTCTCTGTTAGTTTTTCGACTTCTTTTCTGAAAAAGCGGGTAAACTCTTTAGCTGTCTTGTTCTCGTACTTCTGGGCTTCAAGTTCGGCTTGTTTTATAGCGAAAAGCGAGAGGCTTCTGCTTGAGATATCGATGGCTGTCTCGGGCAGATTGTGGGCTTCATCAACGATTAAGATGATTTTCTTCAGGTTTGTCTCGATGTTCTTGAGGAACGCAGCGCGGATTACAGGGTTAAAAACGTAAAGGTAGCTTAACGCGATGACTTTGATATCTGAAAGGGCGGCTTTTACGAGTTCGTGGGAACAGAAGCCTTTTCTCTTGCAGACTTTCTGGATTTCAGATGCCTTATATGGGCGACTAGCGATTTGCTGTTTAAGTATAAGGTAATCGTAGGTTTGCTCTTCTGGAGCCTTGTGATAAGGGCACTTACCTTCGGCTTTCAACAGTTCGCAGGCTTCCATAAGCGATTTGGCGTCAAAAGCGTTCTTAACCGCCAGCTTGTTGAGGCACATTTGGTTGCGTCCGCGGAGCGAAATGCCTGAAACATGATGCTTCTTAAACACGGCTCGCAGTTCTTCTATTACGCGGTCGTGTTGCCTGTGAGTACGAGCCACGTAAAGTATCTTTAAGTTTTTCTCGACCGCAATTGGGAGAGACGCAGAAATCGCTGAAATGGTCTTGCCTAACCCGTTGCTTCCTTCAATGAGAACTGAGCGTCTTGCCTGAACGGCGTTAAAAATGGTCTTTATGAACTGGTCTTGCTGAGGGCGCACGCTTTCGTAAGGGAAATATTTTATGACTTCTGTTGGTAGCTTAAGCGTGGTCATTTCATATTCCTCTTGAAGGGCAGTAAGTGTTCACGGGGCACTGCGTGCATAATGGTCGCCGCGCCTTGCAGTACCTCCTTCCATGCGCAATCAGTAATACGTGAACAGCCAAGTAGTCACCTGGGTCGTAGAGTGATTGGAGAGTTGTGCGGACGGCTTCGTAGTCTCCGTTTGCAGGCGCGAAGCCTAATCGTTTTGAAACGCGGTTCACGTGCGTATCCACGGGAATCGTAGGCTGCCCTTTGGAGAAGAGCAAGACAACATCCGCAGTTTTCGGTCCTACCCCGGGCATTTGTATTAGGGTTTTTCTTGCTTCCTCAAGTGGCAAAGATAATATAGGCTGCAGGGAGCCGTGAAATTTTTCGAGAATTATTCTTGAAACCTGTTTTATTGTTTTGGTTTTGCTCCTGTAGAGACCAGCAGTTTTCAGGGTTTCTTCAATATGGCTGGTTTCTGCATTCGCTAGCACTTCGGGCTTGATTTCGAACCGCTTCGATAGGCGTTCGAAGGCTTTTGCTGTGTTCCTGTCTGCTGTATTTTGCGAGATAATAGTTACAATCAACGTTTTAAACGGGTTGCGCTTCGCTATAGTCCACTTTGGCATCGTGAATGTTCCACGTAGCAACTGCAAGACTGTTGCTGCTAGCTTATCTTTCACGTTGTCGTCGCCCTCATTGAAAGTGCTATCTATTGAATCAAACATGCTATAAATATCATCTCTAATTAAAACTCTAAAAAAACGGGGCAAAGCCCAAAGCGAAACTAGACGCAAACGCAAATTTGTCTAAGAGTCAAAAATTAATATTGAAATACAAACAATTATGAAAGGGCGAACGAGCCAAGTAAACTCATAATCTCCATTTTTTCAATTTAATTTGTATATTAAAAAGCAAAAACTGACAAAAACTGCTATTAATTTATATATATACAAAAACCAATGAAGTACAGAGGATATCATGGCTTTCGAGTATTCCGCAACCATTACGGCAGTAGTATTAGTGGTTATTATCGCCTGCGTGATTGTCATTTTCGCCATGAGAATACGCAGGAAACAGTCTGAAAAACCAGACTTGAAGATTCAAGCGGAACCAGAGTTTAAGGGTTTGCCTTTTAAAGTTACAAAGAGCGTTCAGACAAACGATGCATCCCATGCAAAGGATGAACTGCGTATTCTTGACTTGGAAAGGGAGATTTTAAGCAACTCTATAAGGCGGCTTTATGAAGCTCACGCGGAAGGAAAAATCAACGAGCAAGAACGCGAAAGACTTGCAGCCTCCTACAAAAGCCGCATGCAAGCTGTCAAAGAATCCATGACGAAAGACGAAACCATAGTGGCGTTGCACGAGCTCGAAGGCATGCAGGAAGACCTGATGAAACTTTTCAGCGAACGATTCGGTGACTTAAGCTCAAAAGTTGAGGAGTTACGGTCAAAAATTGACGTGCAACCCGTGAAAGAGATACGAGTAAAAATGCCGAAAACATCCATGTTTGACGAAGCAGAAGAGGAAGAAGAGGAAGAAGAGGAAGAAGAGGAAGAGGCGAAAAAGAAACCAACAAAGAGACGGAAGCCTGCGGAGAAACCAAGCCCGAAGAGTGAAGCTGAGAAGCGCATAGAGGAAATTAGAAGCGAAGTGGAGAAAGTCTTGGACAAGCTGGGGCAGATGGAAATTGAATCCTGAAGACATTGAAGAGCTAAAGCGGAAGGCAGCGTACGCTGCGGTTAAGCATGTTAAAAACGGTTTTGTTGTAGGCTTAGGAAGCGGAAGCACAGCTGCATGTGCCATAGAAGCGTTGGGTGGGAGAATTAAACGTGAGCACTTAAGTTTATTGGGTGTTCCAACGAGTTATCAAGCGCTTTTATTAGCGATCAAACACGGGATTGCAGTAACCACGTTGGAAGAGCATGATGTAATTGACGTAACCATTGATGGTGCTGACCAGATAGACCCAAAAATGAACCTTATCAAAGGCATGGGCGCAGCATTAGCCCAGGAGAAAATTGTAGCTTCAGTGTCCAAACAGAATATTATCATAGCTGACGAGAGCAAAAAAGTGAAAACTCTAGGCGAAAACGGTCATCCTGTGCCAGTTGAAGTCTTGCCTTCCGCGATTGCTGTGATAAAGCGCAGGATAGAATCGGTTGGTGGAACTCCTATTCTGAGAGAAGGAAAGGGCAAAGTTGGACCCATAGTAACCGACAACGGAAACGTGATAATAGACGCCTTTTTTGGTGTGATAAACAATGCTGCGGAACTTGAAGTTAAGATTAAGATGATTCCAGGTGTGGTTGAAACAGGGCTTTTCATCGGCTTAGCAAACACCGCATACATTGGAACGCCTTCCAAGGTAGAGAAGATTTGAATCCGTAGAAGTAGCGATATCATGAGCAATTTTTTTCTGTTTTCCAATTGCAGCGACTATACTATTTGCAGGGCTTTTTGTTTAAGCATGAAATAAGCCTTAGGTGTAAAAGCACCAAAACAATAATATCTCGGGCGCGCGGCTATTTTTTGTAGTGTTGTTTGAGCTCTAACCCAGTTCAACGCTTTTCCGCCTTCGTTTTTGTAGGACATAGGGGATCAACGCACAGGGTCCAGGGACGATTGCCCCTTATCCAAACTCGCACGGTAGGACGGCCGCAGCTTCTGCAAACAGTACCAGTTGGTTTCACTAAACCTTTCTGTGGAAGAGGAAAGGAGCTTTTACACGTGCCTTCGAAATAGTTTGTGCAACCAATGAAGCGTTTTCCTGATGTTCTGGAACGCAAAATCACCAGTTTTCCATTTTTGCAGACAGGGCACACGCCGACTATTCGTTCTTCCAGCCGCGCATTCATTAAAGCTTGGCTTAAACGCTCACCGATGACGTGTTCTTTTTCTTTCAGTTGCTTTGTCACTGGCTTCAGAAATTCAATTGCATCTCGCAAGACATCTTCTCTTGTTTCATTTCCTTCATGAACATCGTTCATCCTTTGCT
>LFWV01000012.1 GCA_001273335.1 miscellaneous Crenarchaeota group-1 archaeon SG8-32-3
GACATGTTCACAGGGTAGAAAAAGCCTTAATCTGTCACAACAAGAAGAAAAAAGGGGAAGAGACGCGGGAGATATGTCCACCAACGGAAGTCCTAAATAGTATGTTGCCAAATGGTTTTGGCGAGAGATGAACATGAAATACGATTATGATGAACTGTTGAGGCGCGCTTGCTCGAACATACCTGAGGTTTCACTTAAACGTGAACGCTTAGAGCTGCCGCGTTTGTATATCACAACTGTGGGTATGCGAACGATAATTTCTAATTTCAAAGAAGTCGCCGACGTCTTGAACCGTGACCCTCAGCATATTCTTAAGTTTTTAACTCGCGAAATGGCCACCGCAGCTACATTTCACGAGTCTAGAGCGGTGTTTCAGGGTAAATTTAAATGGGATAGCTTTGAAAGACTCCTGAAGCGGTACATGGAAAGCTTTGTGATTTGTCCTGTTTGCAAACGTCCAGACACGAAAATCATGAAGGAGAAGCGCTTGTCATTTCTAGTTTGCAATGCATGCGGCGCAAAATCATCCGTTAAGCAGCTGTGAGAGCGAGTCTAAACTTGGAAGCCTACGTTAACCTCAAGAAAATGGGCAGAAATGTGCTTTTGGCTATTTGCGACTGTGATTTGCTTGGCAGAACTTTGAGGCAAGGAAAAATTGTTTTTCATGTGAAAGACGAGTTTTATAATGGCGGTAAAGTCAGCATTGAAGAGGCAGTAGGCATGATTGAAAACTCAACAATCGTAAATCTTGTGGGCAAGAACTGCGTTGAAAAAGCTATATCCCAAGGATACGTGCATCCCGAAGCAGTATTGCAAATAAATGGTGTACCTCACGCTCAGATAGTAAAACTTTGATCATGCTTTTTGACAAATAGTTAAATCAGCTGTTCGTTTTTTGGAATAGTTTATCCTCTCTCAATGAATATACGTAGTTGAAGCCGGATTTGACGAGTTCCAGCGCTTCTATTTTAGTTCTAGCTACTTTTCCATAGTAATTGTAGCTGCCGTGAGGGTGAGCAATGCTTTCCAAGTTAATATGTGTCAACGTCTTCTTTATTCTACAGTGACCGAGAAAATCCCACCTATAACATATTGGCTTTATAGTGGTATACCTTATTTGATATATTTCATTTCAGGAAATATCGGTTATATTAAGTATCGCTATTTATGATAGTGTTGCGGTGAAAATAATGTACGAAAAAAACACAGATAACTGGCAAGAAGAATATGTTTGCAGCAGTGAGGAACCGTTCGAACAAAAAGAAGTCGACATGCTAACAATGCTAGAGTCACTGGGTGGAGAAGAACGAGCTTTAGTCGCTGAGAAATCTAAATTGGTAACTATGGAAGAAAGCTTGAGGCAGAGAGCAATATGTGAAATAGAAGGTAAGCAGCAACGAATAAAGAACTTGAAATATGAGATTCCTGAACTTAGGCAGCGTTGTGAAGCTTTAGCGAAAGCCTTAGGCATACCAGTTCAGAAGTAACAAATCTTTCTTTTTTTATAATGATTTAGTTTAGACCTGAACTTTCACATTCAAAAAAATCAGTTTAGTGAAGGACCAGCATAGCTTTGGCATATGTCCTGTTTAACGCGAAATTAGATTTAGAAGACAAAGTGATTGAAAATGTACAAAGGGTAGCGAGCGCTAATTTACTGTAGATTCAAGTTTATTATTGAAAAATGAAAAAGGAGAAAAGTTGCGAAGATAAATAGAACATAGCCCGCTTTCTATTTTAAGCTTAGATTGTTAAACTCTGGCAAACTTTAAAGTTTAAGATTAGAGCTTTTTTAGCGCCTTACGAGTTTAACAACAAATCTTATTTAACGAATGTATTTACATCTATTTCTAGATCCTTTCACATAATTCAGGACGAAATAAGACATGAAAATCACTCTTTCCAAGCGCGCTTTCGCAGTAATTTTGGTAATCGCTCTTGCCCTCACAGCTGTCAATACATACTTGATATTTGACTTAAGGCGAGCACTTGAAGATGCTGCGAACGACTCTCAGTACGATTATATGATTTTTCAAGATGGTAACACGTATAAGGCGAAAAACCAGAAAAGCGGTTTTGTAGACTTCACTTCAGCCGACGCTGCCCTCGTCTTAAACCAAGCAATAGTCGAAGGAAACACCATTTACATTAAAGCAGGTAATTACACGTTAATCTCAGACATTCAAGTATACAACAAGAAGAACACCAAAATACTTAGTGACGGCGCGGCAATAATAGGCAACGGCAAAAAGCTAATAATAAAGGGCGACAGCTACGCTACTTCGCAGGATAACTCTGTTTCAGGCTTAAAAATAATCAACGGCACTCTGAGAATTGAAAACTCTTTTGGAACAAAAGTATCAAGCATGGCATTCGTAAACAGTTCCACGGCACTTGAGCTAGCTAACACGGAAACTTGGAGCGAAGGCACAAAAATAGAAGATTGCCGATTTGAAAATTCTAGAGAAAGCATAGTTTTTAGGGCACCAACAGGCAACAGCACTGGGTCTTACGCCAGCTCGCAAATAAGTCGCTGCTTTTTCAATATTCATGACGATTCAGTGGGCATAACAGTTGAGTACCTCGCGGAATTCTCTGACAGCCAACTACAAAACGTTAGAATGTGGATGGGCGAAAACGGCATGCGTAACCAGACGGGGTTGCTGGTTAACGGCTCAATGCATCAAACATTATTATCAGGAGTGGTCTTCGAGTCATTCGCGGATTATCCCGATCAACTCTATGCAATATCCTTAGGAGAAACATCAATTACTCCTCCAATTCTCGGGGGCGACATCAGCTTCCTAGGCAACTGGACTGCAAAAATTCATAATCCCTTCAGCAAGTGGATTTCTGGGCTTAACGCCGTCTTCAAACATGAAAACTTGGATATTCAAATAGGACTAAACGGGGAGTACGGAGTCACGCAAGAATTTCAACTTAGACCCGATACAATTTTAAGCTTTAAACCAAAAATTCAGGTTCAAGGCAGCTTTGCAGCAAACGAAACCGTCAAGGTCAGATTCCGCTTGGAATTTATCGACAACATAATCTCCAGAAACGTGGAAAAATCCTTCACCAATAGCACAACATTATGGCTAAGCGATGATGACATTCTGCGAATGTTTCCATCACAAAGCATTATTTGGGCTATCCTTATCGATGCTACGGTTAACTCTGCTTCAACAGACGCTGTCGTTCAAGTAAGCCTTTATGGAGTAACCACATAACAAAAACGTTTAGCTGGGTTTTGTTTTGTTGAATAGGCGTTTAGGGTCAAGTATACGATTCAGTTCTTCAGGTTTAAGCACACCCTTCTCCAGCACAATCTCCTTTACCGACCGCCCCTCATCCAACGCCTGCTTAGCAATTTTGGCTGCTTCCAAATATCCAATGTGTGGCGATAGAAACGTTGCCAATGCAGGATTCTTTTCTAGATACTGAGCGCAACGCTTCTTATTTACAGATATGCCCTTGACACATTTTCTTCTGAAAACGGGTAGGTAATTCGTCAAGATTCTGATGGAAAAGAGGACGTTGTGCATTATCACGGGCATCATAACGTTCAACTCCATTTGCCCAGCTTGCACAGCAAAAGACACGGTTAAATCGTTGCCTACCACTTGAAACGCCACCATGTCCAAGCACTCAGCCATAACAGGGTTAACTTTACCAGGCATTATGGATGAGCCGGGCTGAACCGGCGGAAGCTCAATTTCCGCCAATCCCGTTGTGGGTCCGGACGATAGTAACCGCAGGTCGTTCGCTATTCTGATAAGCTCTAATGCTAACTCTTTGATTGCGCTGGAAATCGTTTGAACTGGTCTGTAGCTTTGAAGCGCTTCAAATGCATTTCTAGCGGGCTTCAATGGAAAGCCGGTCATCTTCCTCAGTTCTGCTATTGCTAGTTGCTTGTACTTGGGGTGCGTGTTAGTTCCTGTGCCTACAGCTGTACCGCCCAACGCTAGTGCATAAAGGTTTTTCTGCCGTTCCTTTAGCTGGTTGCGTGCATTTCGTATTACTGATGCGTAGGCGCTGAACTCTTGACCTATAGTTATGGGAACAGCGTCTTGCAGGTGAGTTCGACCTGGCTTCACCGTTTTGAAGTATTTCTTGCTTAACTCTTCAAAGGTGTCCGCGAGTTTGTCCAATTCTTTAAGCAACGACTGAAGCGCCATCAGAACCGCTATGTGAGTAGCAGTGGGGAACGAGTCGTTCGTGGATTGTCCCATGTTAACATGGTCGTTGGGACCCACGCTTTTGTAGTCACCCTTGTTTTTTCCAAGAATTTCTAAGGCACGGTTTGCCAAAACTTCATTAACGTTCATGTTAAACGATGTACCCGCGCCAGCTTGAAAGACGTCAACTACAAACTGGTCCAATAACTTGTCGGCTAGAACCTCGTCGCAAGCCTGTACAATCGCCTGTTTACGCTTTTCATCAAGCCAGCCTACCTCCGCGTTGGCTAACGCTGCAGCTTTTTTTACCATCACATAAGCTTCAATAAAAACGAGGGGGGGTCTAATTCCGCTAACTGGAAAATTCTCAGTAGCCCTTAAAGTTTGAATTCCGTAATACGCGTTTTCAGGTATCGCTTTTTCGCCGAGAGGATCAACTTCTATTCGTGTTTTCATCAATTAGTCTCCTGTCCTCTTTTAGGATGAGGTTGCTCAAGTATTTTCTTCTCAGTTTTCAATATAACTCCTATGACTTTAATGTTCTTTGGGCATAGTTGCGTAAAACTTCCGATTTGAGCATAAACAATTACAGATTTCTTTCTTCAATTCTGCCGATTACTTCTGGATGTAAGCCTGGAAACTCTTTAAGCCATTTAAGGTAAGAATCTTATAGCAACGTCGGTTGAGCCTAGTTTCTCGGCGAGCACCTTCTGTTACATTAAAGAATAATACATAAACCTTGAAAGTAGAATAAACATTCCATCAAATTCTTGAAGATTTTCCACTGCAAGAAACAATTTTACTTTTATTAGTATTGGCATGATTTCCAAGGTGTTTGCAGTTATTTTTTCAGCAATAACTTTGTCTGACCAAATGGGATTTGCAGTTACAGTAACTTTCGATGATAAACGCCTTGGGCGATTTAATTTTTATATAAGAATACGCAGATAAAAACAACACGTTTCAACTTAATATTTTGGGCTGAGTATTCATGAGAAAGACCATATTTAAAAAGCTTGAAGCTCAAGGACTCATCTCAAATTATAATCGTCTTAGAAAAAACTTGCCACCAAAACTCCCCAAAAAAGTTTTCCTCTGGGATGAAACCTTCCGAGAAGGTTTAAAGGCTCCCACAGTGTTTCTGACCTACGTAGAGCAAGTTAAGCTCGCCAAGTTGATGGACGAAACGGGCATATCCATAATTAACGTTGGTTTCCCAGCTCTCTCTGAAAACGACAAACATAACATTAAACGAATTGTCAACGAAAACTTCAAAAACACAACTCTCACAGCCTCAGCCAAAGCCACAAAAGAAAGCGTGGATGCCTGCTTGGAATGCAGATTAAAAGAAATAACGATAGAAGCACCGTTCAACGGGCTTAACCTCAAATACAATCTAAAAATTACCAAGCAGCAAGCGCTGAAAAGAACCGTTGAGAGTATTGAATATGCACGAAAAAACGGTGCAAAAGTAAACTTCATCCTCATGGATGGCACAAGAACACCTCTCGAAGACATATTGCAAATCTTTGAAGCCGCAGCCAACGCTGGTGCAAGTAGGCTAGTCATAGCTGACTCGGTTGGTTTCATGCGACCACTTTCAATGCGCTATTTAATGGCTCGCATTAGAGATGGCTTGCCAGAAAATGTAAAACGTAAAACGGCACTTTCTGTTCACTGCCACAACGACTTCGGCTTGGGCACAGCGAACACTCTAGCAGCAGTAGAAGAAGGCGTAACTTACCTTCATACATGCCTTGCAGGTTTTGGGGAACGTGCAGGTATAGCGCCTTTCGAAGAGGTTGCCACAGCATTAGAATTGCTTTATAATATTGATACTGGAGTTGATTTGGGAAGGGTATACAGGCTTGCGCAGTCAGCTGGAAAAGCGTTTGCGTTGCCTGTTCAGTTTCATAAGCCAATAATAGGTGATAGTATCTTCACTCATGAGGTAGATCAGGATTTGGAAGAGATGCGGGCGCATCCGTTGCTTTTTGAGCCTTTTCCACCTCAAATTGTTGGGCGCGAAACAACTCTTTTCATTGGAAGAAACACTGCGCAGACATTAATTCAGCAACTTATGGAAAAAGCGGGAATAAGGGCTTCTCCTCGGCAGATGGATGAATTATTTAGGCGCTTGAAAGGTCCGCAGGAAAACTTGGATAAAGGGGAGTCTCAGATGACTTTTTATGAAGTTAAGAAGCTTATGAAGGACTTGCTAAAAGGCTATTCAATGTGGGACTTCTGGCGTTTGGTTGAGCAGATAACTAGGCAAAAGCCTAAGCTGCAGGAAAACAAGAAAAAAACCCGTTTATGAAACTGACTGGAGTTCTAGAACCTTCAGTAGCTATCTTTTAAGCTTAGCTGTTGTTTTATTGCAGAGATTTCTTCATGTCTTATGTTTCGAGGATAGTTGTAGATTGGTCCGCTTGCTTTTTCGTTATAGAATGGACGATTACAGCTCGGGCATCCAGAAGTGAGAAATGGATTGCCAGTTTCAACGATGCAAGTAAGCACTTTGTTTTCAACGCCATAATCCGATAAGTAGCCAGAACCATCAAAGTGCATATCTTCAAATCTTGCATGTCCATTGACGATTAAATATCTTGCAAGCTGAATTCGCCTGTACGTTTCGATTAACGGTTGCGGTTTTCCTTCCAGCGATGTACCGCGAACTGGGGTGAAAGCGAAAAGAGCTGGTGAAACGCCCATGTCAACACATGTTTGGATTAAGCTTACTGCCTCGTTCTCGGTTTCACCTAAACCGATGATTAGGTGTGTGCTGACTTTTCCTTTTCCGAAAATTTTAACGGCTTCACGCAATTGCCTGAACTGGTTTTCCCATGTGTAGGGACCATTTGCGATTGTGCCCTTTATTTCGTTGAAGAGTTTTTCGGTTACTGCGTCTATGGCAATACCAATTCTTTCTACTCCAACTTCCGCTAATCGTCGCGTGTTTTTGCTGCTTATAGGTTGACAGGAAACCGAAACGGAAATTTTGGCTCGATGTTTTATTGCTGTGACCAAATCAACAAGATGTGAGAAAACGTTAGGGTAATTTAAGGCTTGGATGCAAACCCGCATTATTTTGCCGTATTCCAGTGTGTTTCCTAGTTTTTTGAGGACGCTGCTTGTTGGAAAAACAGGCCATGAGACTCTTGAGAGCAGTTCTGCCTTGCTTCGGCTGCTTCTGGCTTGAGGACAAAACCCACAGTTTGCTGTACACTTGCCATCCTTATACGTCATAAGATAAGCTGTTGTAGGTTTAGCGTCTAATTTGCCTTCTAAAAGACCAAAAACAATTGCGGAGCCTATTGAAACGCGAATTTGATGAGGAAAAACCGCTTTCATGCGGGTCTGTTTTTCTGTCAATGTTCACACAGAATAGGAAGAATGCGCAAAACGCTATATTAGCTTAGAGCTAGATTCAACAGGAAAAAGAGGGTTTCAGTTATTTCAATTTCAGATTTGCTATAGTAGAACGATAGGCTCTAGTGTTTGCAACAGATTACCCCTATTTAAAAAAATATTGGCGGTTACAATTTTTCTCAAGGTTTGACGTTATATCCTAGTGGAATATATAGTTAAGTAACTATCGTCTTCAGTGACACGGAGGTTATTTTGTTTAGAAAGAATTCTGACGCAGCAACAATTGCAGCATTTTTTGGCTGATTCTTTCTTGATTTTTAGAACATACCCTTGTTTTTGATTATCAACCACGCTGATTTTAAGATTCTTATTTAAACATTTGAAGAGTGTCGTTGAAATCTTTCTATGCAAATCCATTTTTTGGGTGAAGTCCATGTAAATACGATTTATGAATAGACAACTAGACTATCTCTTAAATAATTGTGGTTGTTGTCAAACAGTAACAATGATTTTACCAAGAATGGTGATATATCTCAGGTTATGTGATGATTCTGTTAAGCGCCTCAAGTAACTTGGATGAGGTGGCAATCCACTAAAGGGAAATCTCTTGACCTCCTAGTTTTTGTTTTTAACTCCAGTAACAGTTGATTCTTAGTTGTGGGAATGTTTCTTGTTCAAGATTTCGAATTCACAAACCCTTTATTCAAAAAACGATTACTCAAAACCAGAGCGTGCAGACATGCAAAGGTCCAAACTTGAACTCTACGAAGAAATTCTATACGCTTTAGTTAAAAGACACATGACAGTTGATGCCATTGCTTACGCTTGTAACATGGACTGTGTCGCTCTTCGCCAACGGCTAGAGTTTCTAATGCAAAACGGCCTCGTAGAAGAAAGAAACTTCAAGAAAATAACCTGTTATGCCTTAACACGAAGAGGCTTAGCAATCTTCAAGACCCTAGCACTCACAAAACGTTTAGAGAAATTGCAAACCACCATGAAAAAGATAGATGAAGCCCTGCAAACCATTCCTTCCCTCTCTGAATACAGCAAAGAAAAGGTAAAACGACAAAGAAGGAACAAAAACTATTAAGCAAGCCACAATAGGTTTCTTAAACGAGACAAACCATGCCGATTTCCAAAGAAGCACTTTGGCTCGCAAGTGAACAAGAACTTATAGATTTACTAAACACTGGTATGTTCACGGCAAAACCTAAAACAGTTCGCTTCTACGCCCCTGGCTTTATGTACTACAAAACCAGCTACTACTGTTCCTCGCAGTTACATTTTCCCACAGTATCCGTTACAGGCACATCATGCGCTCTCGACTGCAAACACTGCGGAGGCAAAGTACTAGAAACCATGCAGCCAGCTGAAACACCTGAAAAACTTTTGGCGGTCGCCGCGAAAATAAAACGCCTCGGCTCTTTAGGCTGTTTAATCAGCGGTGGGTGTCTCCCAGACGGATCCGTCCCGCTTGCGCAGTTCCTTCCAGCAATTGAGAAAATCAAGCGCAAACTAGGCTTAACAGTTTTAGTCCACACGGGTATAATAGACTCGGAAACTGCCGTTGCGCTTAAGAACGCAGGCGTTGATGCCGCATTAATAGACATAATAGGTTTCGATGAAACCGTAAAAAAAGTTTACAACTTGAACGTAACTATTAACGACTACGCCCTCTCGTTGAATGCTTTGCAGGAAGCAGGCTTAAAATTTGTACCCCACGTCATCGTCGGTCTCCACGATGGAAAATTAAAAGGCGAACTAGAAGCCCTCAATATAATCTCTTCAGTGAAGCCTTCCGCTTTAGTTATAATTAGCTTCATGCCAATACCTGGAACAGTCATGGCTAAAGTTAAGCCGCCGCAACCAGCAGACATAGCCAAAGTAGCAGCAATAGCACGGCTGATTTTTCCGAGAACACCTTTAGCCTTAGGTTGCGTACGCTCAAAAGGAAAAACCCGCGCTGAAACCGACATACTAGCTCTGAAAGCAGGCGTAGACGCAATAGCATTTCCAAGTGAAGAAGCCATCAGATACGCTGAAGCCGAAGGATACGAGTTCGGCTTTTCTTCATGCTGTTGCGCCCAAATCCAAGCGGATGCGAACTTTCGAAGCCTTTCGAAGTAACCAATAGCTCAGGTTTTTCACGAAGATTTTATGCCGTTTTTCGCTGTGACGCCGCCTTAAGCATCTTATAGCTCAGCACTATCATCCACGTTGAACCAGCAAGTGCAGATGCAAACTCGGGGATAGCCACACCCGAAACGTAGTGAATTGTGAATTGCAATATCCACACTGTTGTGGCGACTACAGCTATCAGAAGCGTGAACACCGCCATTTTCGTTCGGCGTTCAAGCGCAAAGACTGCTGTAATTATAAATAATGAAATTGGAAGGAGAACAAAAAATGCCACGGAAAATAAATAATGGTACGGCACAGCGTTTTCAGGGAAAATTCCAATGCCTATAAGCACCACACCTGTTGCAGCAAAAGTTACGGCGCCGATTCTACCAATCCAACTATTTCCCAAATAATTGAATAAACCAAAAACAGCGAAATTTAAAACAAGAATCGCGCTACTGCAAAGCCCAAAATTGAAAATAGGACCAGTGATACCAGTTATGACGCCTAAATCGCTTAGGGCGCTGTTTGCCCAGCTAAACTCTGGGTGAGACGCTATAGCTGTCAGGATACACGAGAATGCAAGTATGGGTGTTGCTACTCCACTGACTGCACCGATTTGCTGCAACCTATCTTTTCGCTGCGACAAGCTCCTAAAACCCAGAAGCAACTATGCGTAAACTTGCTTAAGAATTTAAGTTTGCAAATTAGTCGGGATTAGTTGCTGCAGTTTGCAGGAATGAAATGCCTGAGCCTTCGCAGTGACCACGTTTTTTCTTTGATACCGATTTTAGCTGCTTGCACTGACTCTTGTAGCAGCTGAATTGACTCGTCCATAGCTTTGCGATCTACAGGGAAAGGGACGCCGTCTTTGCCCCCGTAGGCAAAGCTGTACTTAACGGGGTCTTCCCAGCTTGGTTTTTCTCCGTAAATCAGTTCTGCCACTAAGGCTAAGCCGCGCACCGTGGCAGGTCCAACACCTTTTACGCTTAAGAGCTCTTCATAGTTACGAGGCTGAAACTCGTAAACTTTCTTCATTATTTTCCAGCTAATATTTCTCGGCATATTGAGCGTTTCAACAGACCTTTGCAAATGGTCACTCTTTGCCTCTGGTAACCATTCTTGAAGCGTTTTCTGGCGAACTGATCTCGCCGACTCAAACAGGCGTATGATTTTGCTAGTGGGTTCTTTGGCTAAGTCAACTGAGGCTTTGCGTGCGCCTTCGCTGTTCATCGCAGTCATATTTAGGGCTTTCAAGCGTTTTACGTTGCCGACTACAGCATTATGTGGTTCGACGATGAAGTTGGTTGTGTTGTCAGATAACCAGTGATAGCGTCTTGCTGTGTGGTCTTGTTTGCTCATACCCTGCTGGATTACTGACCACTTTTCATCTTTAGTTATTAGGAAAGTGTGGTGGTACAGTTGGTATCCTGCTTGGATGGCGGTGTTGTCAACTTTGGCAGTCATTTTGCTTGTATACGTTAAGTTTTTGATGGTTTTCTCTGAGAAGCCAAATTTTTCTCCTGCCATGGTGATGTCGTTTGGAGTTTTTCTCGAGGTTTTACCTTTTCCGCCACAGACCGCGATGCCGTGTTCTTCAGGTGACAAAGCGTTTTTCAGGATGCCGGTGACGACTGTGGTTACTCCTGAACTGTGCCAATCGTAAGCTAAAACGCAGCCGAAAGCTTGGAACCAGTACGGGTCAGATAGGCGGTGGATAAGCTTGGTTGTGCCCTGCTCTTCAATCATTATGTTAGTTATCTCTTTGGCTAGTTTACACATCCGCACGGTTAGCCACGAGGGTGCTTTGCCGTAGTGAAGCGGCAGGTTAGCGACGCCTGTTCGATACATGACGTTTCAGTTCCCTTGTTTTCACTTTGTTATTGACTCAGTTGTTTTGTATTTCAATTTTTGTTAACACTTTTCTGTAAATGTGGTAAACATGGCTGTTTTGTAAGCAGGGTAGAGTTGACGGAAAACAGCATGTAACCATATAAAGGTAAAGTGCACTCTATTAGTGAGAATAAGCGGGAGACTCAGTTAATGAGCAAGAAGCTGATTCCATTCTTAATCGTTATCCTACTTATCTCTCTGTTTCTTTCTACCTCGCATTTTCCCGTTGTTGATGCAGCTGAAAACTCTTGGATGACTAAGAAGTCTATGTCTACTGTAAGAGGTGGACTTGGGGTTGCGGTTGTAAACGGCAAGATATACGCGATTGGAGGCTCAAACGATGACACTCAACTTGATATTACTGAGGAGTATAATCCTGCTACAGATACGTGGACTACTAAGTCACCTATGCCTACTGCCCGAAGCGGTTTCGCCATTGCCGTTTATCAAAGCAAAATTTACTGTATAGGCGGAACAACTGGCGATAGCGGTTTTACTGGAGTGACTGAGGTTTATGATCCTGCTTCGGATAAGTGGCAGACCAAGCTTTCAATGCCAACTCCCAGAGCTGACTTATGTGCAAGTGTTGTGGACGGTAAAATCTATTGTATAGGAGGAAAAAAATACTGGGGTATCGATTCCTTTTATCAGGAACTTAACGTAACAGAAGTTTATGATCCAACAAAGAATTCTTGGACTTCAAAAGCGGCGATACCCGTTCCTGTTTTGGGTGCTGCGTCTGCGGTGCTTGATGGCGAAATTTACGTTATTGGCGGTTCACGCCACTTTCAGTTGGGATCGGAGCTTGCTACTGTGAGTTCTAATCAAGTTTATACTCCTGAAAACGACACGTGGAGCACTCGCGCTAATCTTCCCACTGAAGAAAGTTACGGCGCTGCGGTAGCAACCAGCGGCGTCACCGCGCCCACGAGAATCTACTTTATAGGTGGGATCAATGGGAGTGATTATAACACAGTTACTTACGCATATGATTCGGGGAGCGATGTTTGGAGCGCTGGCGCTTCGATGTTGACGCCTCGCATGTACTTGGGTCTTGCGGTTGTAGATGATGTTTTATACGCGATAGGAGGGATTAACGGCGATAAATGGTTGAATGTGAATGAGCAGTATATGCCGCTTGGCTACGGGACTGTGCCGCCGGAACTACATGTTTTGTCTCCTGAAAACAAAACGTACACTTCGAATGATATCCAGTTGGTTCTATCTGTAAATAGACCTACAACTTGGATGGGTTACAGTTTGGACGGACAAGATAACGTGAGCATCACTGGTGATACTGAATTATCCGACGTGTCTGAGGGTCTACACAGCATAACTGTTTACGTTAACGACACTTTCGGGAACATAGTTTCCTCTGGTAACGTGTCTTTTTCTGTAGATACGTTTTCTCCGCAGATTGTGATTTTGTCTCCTGAAAACAAAACTTATGGTAGAAGCGACCTCCAATCGGTTTTCACGGTGAATGAGCCTGTGTCATGGATGGGATACAGTCTGGACAGCGAGGACAACGTAACAGTTACTGGAAATGTTACTTTGGCCGTATTAGCCGACGGTTCCCATAACATAAAATTTTATGCTATAGACCTCGTTGGAAACACTGGAGCCTCCAGAACGGTTTACTTTGAAATTGCGCCTTTCCCAACAGTTCTGTTTGTAGCTGTAGCAGTGACAATAACCATAACAGTTGCATCAGCGTACCTAATATTAAAACGCAGAAAATCAGCTACGATACAAACATAACTCCGTCACTCTCGCGAACTCGAAAGTTAATTCTCAAGCCCTCAAGGCTCTACAATGAATGAATCATATGTGCAGCCGCAATAATGGTGCTTTTACAATCAATAACAGCATAAGTCAAACCCAATTCCAGCTTTAAAATGTTAAGTGTCGTTTTTTCCGAACATAACAGTTTTAAATAATACTACGCCAACCATCAGCAACAAAGGGCCGAAACACCATGAACACTTGGCGTTTGATCACACTTGAAACCCATAATGCATTTATGAACATGGCAATCGACGAAGCTATCCTGCAATCCCGCATCGAAAAACTCGTCCCAAACACAATCAGGCTTTACCAGTGGCAACCCAGCGCAGTCAGCATAGGCAAAAACCAAAACCCAAACGACACAGTCTACGTGAATAACTGCCGCAAACTTGGCGTCGACATCGTCCGCAGAAACAGCGGCGGTGGAACCGTATACCACGACCAAACAGGCGAATTAACCTACAGCGTAACCACACAGATAAGCGACCTCGACGCAACAGACATAACAACAGTCTATACACGCATCTACTCCGCAATCACAGACGCTCTAAGACTTCTAGGCATACCCGCCGACTACAGTCAAGGCGACCATAAAAACTGCCCCAACCTCACTGTAAATACCCGCAAAATTAGTGGCAGCGCCCAAACCGTAAAACGCAATATAGTCCAACAACACGGCACACTCCTTCTAAACCTGGATTTATCACAGATGTTCCAACTTCTCCGCATCAAAGGTTTAGATAACTGCAACACAGCCGCCCAGATCGCACAGCGTAAAATCACTTCCGTTCAAAACGAGCTAGGACACGCAGTCACTAAGGAAACAGCCGCAAAAGCCCTTACACAAGGCTTTAAAACAATGCTAAAAATCAACCTGAAACCAGCACAGCTAACCCTGTACGAGCAAGCACTCGCAAACAAACTCTGCAAAAACAAATACGCAACTGAAAACTGGAACAAAAACGGGAAAATTTAATCCTTTTTAACCAAATGCCACCGAACGCCTCGGGCTGTATCTTCGACAGCCACTCCTAACTCGTTCAGTCGTGCACGCAATGCGTCAGCAGTAGCCCAATCCTTAGCTATCCTAGCTTTCTCACGCTTCGCAATCAACTCAGCCGCTTCTTTAGGCAACGTTTCCCCCTCAATTTTTCCAACTACACCCAATACGCTATCAAACCGCTTCATGATCACCGCAACTTCTTCTGCTTCGCTTCTGCTGACTACGCCAGAATCAAGCAGCACATTAACCTCACGGATAAAGTCAAACAGCA
>LFWV01000013.1 GCA_001273335.1 miscellaneous Crenarchaeota group-1 archaeon SG8-32-3
AAACCTTGCCTTCCTCGTTTACTTCAACATTAAAGAAACCTTTTTTCAGATCAGCGTCGTTGTAGCTCACGGTTTCAGTGCAGCCGCTGTACGCTAAAATCCCAGTTTTAAACTTTCCCGTGAACCGTTTGTGCACGTGACCTGCAGCGTAATAATCAAAACCTTCTGGTAACAGTTCAGGTGGAATTTCAGCCTCAATGTACGGTGGATTCACGCTTGGTAAATCCACTGCAGCATGAAAAACAAATATGTTGCTGACCTCGGGGTCAGGCGCAGGTGGGTTTTGCATCATGAAAGCTGGAAGCGCCTCTTCGGTTTTGCGTCTGGTGCGGAAGTTTGGCACTCCATATACATAGCAGAAGCCAGGTTTACGCCAGCATGCATTCTCATGTCTAGGCAAGTGATAGATTAAGCCAGCGCTGTCTAGCGGATATAAAATGGTGCCTGTTATTGTGTTGGGTGCGGAGTCGTGCGACCCGTCCACGGTTAACACGGGGATTCCAGCATCTCTTAGCCTCTTGAAGCTTCGTATTGAATTTTCCAGTGTCACGTTTGAGGGTCGCGCCTGATGGAACAGGTCACCAGCGATAATCATGAATTCAGGTCTTAACTCGATAGTTTTATCTACAATCTCAGCGAAGACGTTGTCGAAATCTTGGCGTCTAGCTTCCAGACCGTACTGTGAGTAGCCTAAATGAAGATCTGATGCGTGAACGAAACTGAAAGCCTGCAACTGTCGGCAACATCCCCCTCGTAACTGTTTTTGTTTGTGACTTTTATTTTCGGGGTTGTCTGTTTTAAGGATTTGCGAAAGCCTGCAATTGAGGTAGCTGTCGGTTTTTGGAGGGAAACATATAAACGGCTACACCGCTTTTAACCATGAAAATGGCTTGGTACCTATGAAATGCCGAAAATGTGGGCAGGAAACATTTCTTCCTTTTCGTTGTCCTTACTGTGGAGACCAATTTTGCACGGATCATCGTTTGCCTGAAAACCATAACTGCCCCAGAATGGAGCTCGCCCGCGCGCAACGACAAGAAGACACCATGGTAGTTCAGGTACCCACATCGTACGAGTACAAAGTCACTTATGGACAACCCCGCCGAACCACAGGACACGTCTACTTTAGCCCTAAAGAGCTTAAGCACCTAGCAGTTGCTGTTCTACTTGTCATAGGCGTTGGAGTGTCGTATGTGCTTTTGGCCGATGGTTTTGGAGGAGATTTAATTCTTGTTGCCTCTGCTTCAGCTGCCGTTTTAACCGCGTCTTTTTTTGTTCACGAAATGGCTCATAAAATAACCGCACAAAAACGAGGGTTATGGGCTGAGTTCCGTCTAACGCTGTGGGGTAGCCTTCTAACTGCGGTTTTCATGATATTACCAGTGTTTTTCAAAATAATCTCCCCTGGTGCAGTTATGATTTCTGGACCCGCCAGCAACAACGACATCGGTAAGATTTCAATTGCAGGACCCATAACAAACATAATTTTTGCGAGCGTATTTCTGGCTGCTGCTTTTGTTCCCACGCCTATTTATTGGGTTTTTGTTGCAGGCGCATTTATCAATGGATACATTGCAGTTTTCAATCTTATACCCATTGGAATCCTTGACGGCTACAAAATTTTTAACTGGAACAAAACTGTTTGGGCTGTGACGTTCGCATTAAGCGTAGTACTGACTGCGGCTTCTTACATAATTATATATTGATAAAATCTGCTACATTGAAGTTACAGGTTCGCAAGAATTAGATAAGTTCGATTGTTACGTGGACTTCTTCGGGTACGCGGATGCGCATGATGCGTCGCATGACTCTTTCTTCCGAGTCTATGTCTATTAGTCGTTTGTGGATGCGCATTTCCCACCTGTCCCACGTTGGTGTTCCCTCACCAGACGGAGCTTTCAAAACTGGCACTTTGAGTCGTTTTGTGGGAAGCGGGACTGGACCATTGATTTTCGCGCCTGTCTTGTTGGCTATGGCCTTCAGTTCTTCACAAACGTTTTCTAGCTTGTGGTAATCGGTGCTTGTTAAGCGAATTCGCGCTTTTCGTACCATTCAATCAACCTTGGTCCAATCGTTTTAATGCAACCATCTTAGACATTTAAACCGTACATAAAAACTTATCGACAAGTTTTAGCCCTAGCGCTTAATAACTTTGAGTAGTCACAACTTATCAACACAACTTCTGTTATCATCTGCTAAAAAAGAAACACACTTTCCAAGCGCAGTATTATATAGGACAATTACCGAGTTACAGAAAAAGGGATTGACAGAAAAAATTCTTTCCAAGCCGTTTAGGTTCAAAGCCACGCCTCTCAATGTTGGACTGCAAATCTTATTGGCTGAAAAGGTTCAGTATTGTGAAGAATTAAAGAGACTTGCAAAGATTTTTCTCATAAGTAGAGAACCGTGCTGCATTGAGCCGCCTGAGAAAAGTAACTACAACCTTCGAATTATAGAGGGCAAAAAGAGAATATTGCAAGTAATGAAAGGTCAGCATGGTGTTGTCCAACGAGAAGCATGCATTCTCTCCACTTTGAATCGATGGCTGCAAATCGTTTATGATAGTTATGAAGAATACAACAAAGCTTTGGCAAGAAAAGTTAAGTACAACGTGATTATAGAAGCACATAAACCCAAGAATGAAATAAAATTTCCTGAAAATGTCCTGAATTTGCTTAAACAACCAAATTTCAGGTTATGGTTCAGCACCACTCCGCTTGTATGCAATTGTGGTGTTTTTGACGAGCAGGAAGCAACAATAAATTTCTTTCCGTCAAAATCTCTGACTGAATCTCCTATCATCTTAACTAGACATCCAAGTATTATACGCATGTGTGCCGACCATTTCAAAATAGTTTTGCAGTCAGCACAAGAATACACTCTTGACAACAAGAATTGGTGAATTCGCCACTGAGCATCCAAGCTAAATGCAGAAAAAAGTAGTTTGAAATTTGTATGTTGCTGTTCATTTGACTTTAAAGTGACTCTAGGAAGCTGTAGCCCTATGTGTTAATTTCATTTTGTTGTCCCCCAGGATTATTATCGAAGCAATAGCTGGAGGATGCTTGGGTCATCAGATCTATCCAAGACTAAAGAAGGCAGGCTACGCTTAAATCCATAATAGAGTAATTTGCTTGATCTCTGGATAATTGAATTATTACGTTATGGTTATACTCAACAATAGCATCAGGCTAAAGTTTTATCTCATATCAGAAAATAGAAAGTGTAAACATAAAAAACTAATCAGCAACTTATTAGTGTAAATTAGTTAATAATACGATAATTATTTCAAGGAGTGAAAGAGACCGTGAAGCAGTTTGTAGTTACCCCATCTGCGGGCAAACGCTTAATTGCCAAAGCACTAGTTGCACATCCAACAGTTACAAAAGCCCTAAAAAACGGAACCTTAGTTATTATTGCCGGCACTACAAACGGATACGTAGCTGAAGAAATCTTAAAGTCCCTCGGCGTTACCGATAATTTTTCTCGAAAGCGATTTTTCCGCGGGGTCACTTTGCCACCTATTTTAGAAGTAACTTCCGAAGGAAGACTGAGTGACGAAAGCAAGTTTCCAGGTGACGTGGTAATAACGAAGGGTAAATGGAGAAAAGGCAAAACCATAGTTGACGTAATCGACGAACTCAAGGAAGGAGACGTGATTTTGAAAGGCGCAAACGCCGTGGACCTGCAAAGAAAACAGGCAGCTATTCTAATAGGTCACCCTAAAGCGGGCACTATAGCCGTGGCGTTGCAAGCTGTTTTGGGACGCCGAGTCCAGCTGATTATACCCATAGGATTAGAGAAACGCGTAACCACAGACTTATTCTGCCTGGCGGAGAAAGTGAATAGACCTGATGCTGAAGGCATCCGTTTATTTCCAACGCCAGGTGAAGTATTCACTGAGATTGAAGCTGTGCAACTCTTAACTGGCGCTACTGCTGAACTGATTTCGGCTGGTGGCATCTCAGGTGCAGAAGGGAGCTGCTGGCTTGCCATCACCGGGACTCAAGAGCAGGAAAAAGCGGCTGAGAAGCTAGTGACTTCGATTGCGTTGGAACCTGCGTTTAGCCTCTGATCCACCGCTGTTTCAAACTGACATATCTTTTACTCAGAAAACGAAGAAATCTGCAATAAATAAGCGCGCGTCAACTTGACATTTGTATACTGTCGATGCTGGTATCACGGATCTATTAAACAAATTTCTAGTATGTCGATGTTCATGGCTTTGACCGAAGAAGAATGGAACAAGTTCATAATTAAAGGCTAAACAATGATTTTCCGCGCTTGGAACTCTGTTCGGTGTTGAACGGTCATATACCCATGAATGATAAAGTGAGGGAGGTTATCAGTAGCAATAGCCTGCTGTTACAGTAGCGTTGAGCAAATCACCTGTGTATACGTCTGTGTTGCCGATTCTTATCTCTATGGGTCCAGGTAAGACGGGAAAATACGCAACGCCGCTTCCACCCACAGTAACATTATGGTTGTAAGTAACTGGGGAATAGGACCAAAGTAATTCAACGTATGTTGTAACGCTTGTTGATTCAACACTGACAGCGACGTATCCAGCATATTCAAAAATCTCCTGAAAGATAACTGTATATTCACTTGCGTTCTGCCCAATTAAAGGCTCCTCTACAAAGAAATATCCCGTTACGTTCATAGCGATTATGTTAAGATAATAATCAATCTGCGAACTCAAGACTCCATTTTGCTCTTGCAAGTTAAATATGGTGTTCTCGCTTTCGTCGAGATTTGTTTGAAGGAGATAAAGTTGCGCGTTCGCTGAAGTAACTTGCGAGTTTAAAGAGGAGATGGTGCTGTCCCTCTCTGCTACTTGAGATTCCAAGTCGTCTATCATTGGCAAGTAAACTGCAAATGCAGCAACCAAACCAGCTGAAAGCACTATGCATATCAGAACTAACGCAATCGCCACGGGTTTCCAACCAAATCTCTTTTTGCCCGTTTTTTCAGGTTTTTTCCCTTTAGAGAAAAAACGCGATTCCTTGACTGGAGGTTTTGTTGTGATAGAAGGCTTGCTAGGTTGGGGTGGCGGCACAGTTTTTTCGCTAGAAGCAACTTGCGAGATTTTTGGAGCAACTTCTTGAGTTTTTGCAGTAACTCTCGGAGCATGTTCAGTTAAAGGCGGCATCTCCTTTTTGGTTGCTTCTAAGCCTTTTGTGAAATTCACCAAATCTTTGTCCATAAGCTTTCGAATGTTATCAGAAGTTCCTTCAAATTCAATTTGTACATCGCCTATGCGCAGTGAAATTTTTGACCGGTCTTTTTTCTGTTCATCTTCGTTTGACATACCCACACCTACGTTCTAGTTAAAGTCTCTATATAAAAATCTAAGCGTTGATGGAGAGACAAAGATCCGTACTTTTCAATTTGCACGTTTTGTGGCCTTATAATAGTCTCCTCAATTGGCAACCTCGTGAACTGGATTTCAATCATCACGATCACCACTTTTTCAGATTAATGGTTGTCACAGCCCATGTTATTAAAAGATTTTTCAAAATTAAACCCAAAACCTATTCGTAACAACATGGCGAGCTGAACTTTCACTCAAGATAGTAAACAACCTGATTGGATAAAGTTTAAATTTCTGCCTTTATCTGCTTGATATGTGAGTATCTATGACGTATTGTCCTAAATGCGGTGAAAAAATTCCAGAAGATGCTCTCTTCTGCTCAAAATGCGGCGCCAAAACAATAAAAGGCGTTGAAGCAAACGTGCCCGGTCCCTCAGATGAACTAAAAGCAGCATTAAACAAAATGAGCCTAGAACTTGAGAAAGCCTTCTCAGTAGCTGCAAAGGAAATAAACGCTGCATTTCAAACCGCAAGCGAAAACATTCAAAAATCTCTTAAGAAAGAGAAAATAGTTTGCTCCAGTTGCGGAGAGAGAAACCCAAATAACGCAATTTTCTGCTACAAATGTGGCAAAAAAATAAAAACGAAATAAGAATCGGCAGATGCATGTAAAGTAATCGATTGAGCAGGTTAGTAGAGACAAAAGAGTTGGTAAAGCTCGTCTATTAACGTTCTTATTTATGACATTAAATAGATTTTGCGGGATAGCTTGCAAGAAATGCTCGATGTTCTAAGAATAGAAACAATCAATTGTGCTAGTTATTGTTAAAAGTTTAAAAAAGCAGAATATAAGTTACGAAGACACTATTCATGCATATTCAGTTGGAGGTGAAAGAATGACTAATGTTGGAGAGATTTACGTTTGCAAAATATGTGGAAACGCGGTTGAAGTTGTTGTGGGTGGCGCTGGAATACTTGTCTGCTGTGGACAACCAATGGAACGTGTAGAGGAAGAAAACGAATAAACAGACTTCTTCAACTCAAAGTTGGCAAAAAACGCTTGTTTTAGGTTCTTATATGTTCAAAGCGTTTAAAAACAGCCATAAATCTTCAACACTGCTTATTTTTCGTATTTCTAAGTATTCTGGTGTAAATTCTGCGCCTTCTCCTGACGACTCTTTATAATAACCTATAGTGTGAGGGTAACTGTTTTCAAATTTTGGAGTTTCCAAGATTTCTTCTAGAGTTACTTGTTTTTTAGTTTCAGTGCCAAGTTTTTCTCTGTCTATGAGCAGCACATTGTAGCCAAGGTATTTTCCCTTGTTACCGTTTTTTGGAAAGCAAACTACCCAGTCCATTTCCAAGAAGTGAAATTTTTTGGTTCCGTTTGTCAATTTTGCTCTATCAAGGTCAATGCGGTAAATGGTAATTTAAACATTCTTCGTTTGAAATGAAAAAACATGTTTTGTTTATCGAAAGTTACCTGTCCAGCAGTACGTGCAGAGATCTTCTCTTCTCAATTTTTTGTTGTTTGGCGCTTCGATGACTGCATTAATCATTTCTTCTAACGTGAGGAAACGCAAAGTAGTGAAACCTATACGTTTTCTTATTTCTTCTTCCATCATTTTGTAGTTTGGATTTGTGGAATTAAGGTACTGGGTCAAATCCAAGTCTTGATCAGTGGCTTCTAGACTTTTGTGAGTGGCCAAGTCGCTGGTTTTGGTTGTTAAGTCGTAGATGCAAGGGTGAATTTGTGGTGGAGACGCTATTCTTCCATGAATTTCTTTTGGTTTGAATGGCCAAATTTTGTCTCTTAGAAGATTCTGCAGTTGCGTTCCTCTACGAATTGAATCATCTACAAGAATTATGCTTTTGCCCTTTATTATCTGAGGATTAGGAACTTGCTTGTATTTTGCGATGAGCTCTCGTTTGCTTTGGACAGGGGGAATGTAACTTCTGCCCCATCCGGGCGTGTATTTGACTAGCGGGCGTCTCAAGGGAGCAACTAAATTCATAACGCTTCTTACTCGCTTTTCGAATTCTTTTGAGTCAATTATGCCTCTATTGAACTCTGAAATGTGAGTGTGAACTTTTTCTCTGGCTAGTTCGATTTTTCTTTTAACGTATCCAACTGAGTGTGGTAGACCTGAATCAGCGATGCCTAAGACCATATCGGCTTTCACATTATCGTTCTCAGCTAAGAAACCACCGCACCGCTCTCTGACGATTTCAGAGTTTATACCATAAAAGTCTGAAGCGGGAAAACCTGAGTAAACATGGAGAAACGGGCAGAACCTCTTTTTACCGGCTGTCGGGATCCTCGTCTTCAAACCATTTTCAGTAAACGAGACAATTTCACGGTAATCAAGAAACTTGGCGACTTCGTACCCCAAGTTTGGGAAACAAGTCGTCTCGGAAGCAACTACCCAGCTTTGTTCTTTTAACCCAACTACCAAAGGAAAAGTATCTCCAGCCGCGTATATTGCGCGTTCATTTTCCGAAAGCAGAAGCAAAGATATCGATCCTACGATTTTGCTATACATTTTCTCAATGCCGTCGGCGATACTTTTTCCTCTGCATATTAATTCGCCAACAATCTCTGTTTGGCTAAGAATGTTTGTGCTCGTCTTTTGGCTTGATCTTTTAAATGTTGCTCCCGCTTCCACAAGTTCAGAATACAATTCTCTCGAATTCTTAATTAAACCAATTGTGCAGAGGGCAAAACTTCCAATTTTCGTCTCGAATTTAATCGGTTGCTCCTCGTTAACGTCACTTATGACGCCTATGCCCAATACGCCGTTCAGTTTTTCATAGTATTTACTGAATTCAGACTTAAATTGGCTGTTGCTGATATCATGAGAAAATATTTTTACGTCGCCATCAAGTAAAGCTAAGCCGCCAACTTCTGTTCCGAGATGGGTATTATAATCCGTTCCGAAAAACAGGTCTCTTCCACAATTATCTTTGGAGGCTACGCCAAACAGACCGCCCAACATAGAATAACCACCCGTGTTGCATGGTCACATTTACAGCCTAAAAACTTTGCCCTACATCAAACCATTACCTTAGACATCGATATCAAACTTTGAAGCGACAACGAGGTAATACGCAGCTAACCCTTTCCAATTACCCCAGCATTCAGCGATTTTGCGCGCTTCTGCACTTTGATCAAGTATCCGTCTCGGTAGTAACGTGAAATATCTCGTCTTAAACCTAAATCTTCAGCGGGTAAAGCTTCCAGCCGCTGATCCCCCTGAGCATCGTGAACTCCGCAGTCCAGACGGCAATTCCTCTTATCTCGTCAAGTCTTCTCTGATTATTTGCTATGAACTTTCGCAGCTTCTGAACTTCTCTAAGTCTAATTTGCCTTCAGCTATAAGCGTTGAGACTCCTGTGATATACTCGCTTTTTCAATAACTCAAACCGCAATGGCGCAGTTTTTCTGCGCTGACGTTGGCTAGGCGCTGCGCGGTCGGATATGCATAGTAAACAGTGCCATTAAGGTCTAAAACATCACCGAAGTTATTGACGATCCTGTTTTCTATGCTTGTAGCTACTTTCATCAAAATCTGCTGCTCTATAATAGCATCTATCAGCGCTTCGAAAACTGTGAGTGCCGCCAGCGTTTTTAGTCCCCAGAGCTTGCGAGTTATGTTTATCATCACTTGCTCGTCTTTAACTGTTTCATAAAAAGGGGCTAAATCTAAATCCAAGCTGAAAATGGTGTTCACCGCGGCTTTTGCTTTTTTCTTGTCTTCCGCAGTAATCTTCTTGTTTGATTTGAGTTCAACCTGCAATTCTGGCGTGTCAACTGTACCCGTTGCTGCTACAATGGCAAGAATGAGCTTTTCTTTACCATTTATTACTTGCCAAAACCGCCCATTTTTGTAATTGCGAATTTGCCTGTCACCTTTAGCGAAGATTTTTGAGCTCAGGGTGAAGCTGAACGGTGGCAAAGCAGTAACAGTTAGTTTTCCGGTGTAAATCATACTGTTTCATCCTTTAAGTGTTGTATTCACTAAAAAAATTTCTCAACCGCCTCCAAATACGCCTCAATATGAATATTCACGTATAGTTTTCCTAAAAGATTTTAACTTGAAGTTGGCGTATTAATACGCAAAGGACGGATTTGGTCATGCGCATTGTATTGAGGATGGGAGGTTCAGTTGTGGCTTCGCCAGTAAACACCGACTTGATGAGCAAGTACGCTGAAATGGTGCAAACCCTGAAGAGACAGGGGCATGAAGTCGCTGTGGTTGTCGGCGGTGGAGCGTTAGCCCGAGAGTTCATTGGCATAGCCAAGAAGTTGGGGCTTGAGGAGCAGGTTCAGGATGAGGTTGCCATTTCTGTTTCCCGACTTTTCGCCCAGCTTTTCCTCAAGACGATCGGCGAGATAGGCTGTGAGAAAGTAGTTGTGGCGCTTGACGACGCAGGGGACTGCCTCGAGACTGGGAAGATACTTGTGATGGGCGGTTTGAAGCCAGGGATCACTACAGACACTGTAGCCGCCTTTCTGGCTGAACGTATTAAAGCTGATTTGCTGATTAAGGGCACTGATCAAGATGGCGTTTATAATAAAGACCCACGGAAGCATGGTGACGCAGTTAAGCTGGATAATTTGTCATTCGATGACTTAACTGAAGTTTTTTCTGAGAGCAAGCATAAAGCAGGGATACACCAAGTAATTGATCCAGAAGCAATCAAGATCATGAAACACAACCGCATGAAACTAATTGTTGTAAACGGTTTCAAACCAGAGAACATCTTAGCAGCCGTTAACGGTGAAAGCGTAGGCACCGTGGTTACTTGAACTTTTTTTGTTTTTAACTCAGTAAATTTAAATATCGCATTTGATATCACATTTGAGGTCAATAGTGATAAGTAATGTTTCCTCACGTAAAACACTGGATGCGACACACGGCCATGGTGCCTAAAGGTTTCATACGTTACCGCGTCCTTGAAGCCCTAAACGAAAAACCCATGTCAGGCTCAGAAATAATGACAGACATTGAAGAACAAACGGGCGGTTGTTGGAAGCCGAGTCCAGGCTCCATCTACCCCTTGCTTGCTTGGCTACAAGATAACGGTCACGTCAAAGAGTTACCAATGGAAAACGGATTAAAACGTTACGAATTAACAGAAAAAGGCGAAGCACTGTTGGCTGAACAGAAGAAAATCAGGAAGCATTTAAGACATGAAGTCGGTTTTCTTCCTGCACCATTCTTTGATAGTTTTCTCATGAAAATCTCGCCCGAAAAAAAGGCGGAAATCAATGAGACGGTTAAGAACCTTGCCATCGCTTTTTTTGAATTGGGTAACATGCTGCAGGAAGACTTCTCTGAGCAAGCAATAGATGAAGCGAACCAAGTTTTGAATGAAGCAGCAAGAAAACTTTCTGAAATAAAAAACAAGATTAAAGGTGAAAAACATGAGTAACAACGCAATTGAAGCTGAAGCCCTAACCAAAGTTTTCAATGGAAGCCTAGTAGCCGTTGACCATATAGATTTCAGCGTTAGGAACGGCGAGATTTTCGGGTTCCTAGGTCCCAACGGCGCGGGAAAAACTACGACAATAAACATGCTGATAACCGTTTTGAAGCCAACAGAAGGAAAAGCCTCAATACTGGGCTACGATATCGCTAAACAAAACACTCAAGTCAGGTATTCGATAGGTGTTGTGCCCCAAGAGTACACTGCTGACGAAGACTTAACAGGCTACGAAAACATACTTTTGTGCGCAGACTTATACGGGATTCAGCGCGAAGTCTCCAAGAAACGAGCCTCAGAACTTCTGGAACTCGTAGAATTAACTGCTTTCAAAGACAAGAAAGTTCAGACTTACTCTGGTGGCATGCGCCGGAGGCTGGAACTCGCCTGCGGTTTGATCAATAGACCAAAAGTGCTCTTCCTGGATGAGCCGACTTTGGGTTTAGATGTTCAAACTAGAGCCGCCACCTGGAATTATATTAAAATGTTGAAGAAAGAGTTCGGTATGACGCTTTTCATGACAACCCATTATCTTGAGGAAGCAGACGCGCTCTGCGACCGCATTGCAATCATCGATCATGGAAAAATAATCGTTGTTGGGAGCCCTACAGAGTTAAAGGATAGTTTAGGCGGTGACATAATCACTGTCGCCATCAAAGAAGATGTTGACATAACAGAACTTGTAGAGAGAATTAATCATGTGAAGGAAGTTAAAAAGGAAAACGGCTCATACAGGATAAAGTCTGAAAACGGGGAAATAACCGCTCCGTTGATAATTGAATCATTACGCAAGGAAGGGCATGTTGTTACACGGCTTTCACTTACTAAGCCAACGTTGAATGAAGTTTACTTGCAGTATACGGGCAAGTCCATGCGTGACGCAGAAGAATCAGGTGATTCGCTTTATGCAAAGAGAATGATTATGGCGAGGCGAAGACATTGAGCAAAATGAACAACGTTTCAAAAAGCAAACTTCACGGTCTTTGGGCTTTAACCAATCGTGAACTTAAAAAGTGGTACAAAACACCAGTAGTTTTTATCCTTACGCTATTACAGCCAATAATTTGGTTAGGTTTACTAGGAAACGCTTTAAACTTAGGCAGCCTAGTTGGTTCGAGCTCTTTAACTATTCCTCCACAAGTGATAACGGAGCTGCAACTGACACCAGCACAAATCACTGTGCTTCAAGGGTTTTTCTCAAACATAGGAGACACAATAATGCAAGGAACATTCGGAACCACGAGCTACATATCATTCATGGCTGTAGGCATGATTGCTTTCACGGCGCTTTTCACAACGATGTTCAGCGGCATGTCGGTAGTCTGGGATAGGCGTTTAGGCTTCCTAAATAAAGCGTTGAGCACACCTGTGTCACGCGCAGTAATAATACTATCTAAAGTGCTATCAGCAACTTTGCGGTCAATATTTCAAGCCTCAATAATACTAATAATTGCGGTTCCACTCGGCTTTCAATTTGGCGCAGCGTTCACAGCCGTTAACATTCTCGGCGTGTTCGCATTCTTGTTTCTGATATGCATGGGTCTCTCTTCACTATTCATTGCTATCAACATACGATCAACAAGAATCGAGACCCCAATGGCGGTTATGAACCTACTGAATCTGCCATTAACTTTTGCTAGCAGCGCATTCTTCCCAATTGAACAAATGCCTGGATGGCTTCAAGCAGTAGCAACTATTAATCCTCTGTCTTATACAATGAACGGCATGAGACAGCTACTGATTAACTCCTCTATTGATTACTCGCAACTCGCGCTTCAATACGCGTACGTCGGCTTATTTGCTCTAGTGTTAACAACAGTGGGTATTGTGCTATCTTGGAGATTCCTGAATAAATAATTACATGCGTGAAAAGTATTATATGAGTCAGGATTCGACGCAGGTGCCAGCATGATCTTCACGGTGTGCTTCCTGTTTGAATTTTGGAAGTTTAAACCAGAAGTTTTAAGCTACTAGTAGTCAATAGTACCAGAGGTTAAAGCGTTGAGTAGGCAGTATCCAAAAAAACCAGTTGTAGGTGTCGGTGCTATAATACTCAATGGGGAGCGAATTCTCCTTGAAAAAAGAAAGAACTCGCCGGGCAAAGGAAAATGGAGTGTTCCAGGCGGTCTGGTAGACCTCGGCGAAACTGCGGAGCAAGCTGTCATCCGAGAAGTCAAAGAGGAGACTGGACTGGAAGTGTACAACCCGCGGCTTGTTGATGTAGTCAGCTATATTAGCTTAGGAGAAAAAGGCGCAGTGGTGTATCATTACGTGATTATTGACTATCTCGTAACCTCAAAGGGTGGCAAACCTAAAGCGGCAAGCGACGCCGACGATTTGAAGTGGGTTCCCTTCTACGAGGTGGAGCAATACGAGTTAACAGAGTCTTTCAGGCATTTCTTCCAGCGGAATAGGGAGAAACTGGGAAACGATAGTTTATATTTTTGAAGAACAGTCTAGTTTCACCCATTGTCTTCATATCTAAAGATCTAACACGCGCAACTATTGGAAAATCTCGTACGACTTTTCCCAAGGTTAAACAATGCTGCGGTGGGAGATCACGCGCAATTGATCTGACAGTCTCGGCGTCTACACGGGCAGCGCGGCTTACAACGTCTAAGTCATGTTCATTTGTAAAGTTGAAGAGGAAAATGTTGTCTGCTTGGCGATAGATGCTCTCCCGGATGGTGTCGGGTTGGTTTGTTATGAAAGTAGTGAATATACCGAAGTGTCGCATCCTTGTGACAATGTCGTCCCAATAGGTTTCGCGTAGGTAAAGGTGTGCTTCTTCAGCAAATAGGAAGGTGGCTTTCAGCTTCCAACTTTGCAGGGAATCAACAAGCTTACCGAGGACGTACTCAACTACTATTTGACGATCTATAGTGCTTGTGTTTCGTAGGTTTATGACTAGAGCGCCGCCTTTGTCTCTTGCTTTCACCAGACACTCGTCTAATAGCATGGCTTCTGCAGGGTTGTCGGTAAAAAAGCCTGAGTTGACGAGAGCATGATAACGAGAGGATAGGGCGTCCCGTACGTGCTGGTTGCATTTTAAATCGCGTATAGCCGCGCCCATTTCTTGCAGAGATAGGCTGCCTTTTTCTTTCAGGTTTTTCCAGAGACGCCTGAACTCTCGGGAGGACGTTGCGGGCAGGTGCAGAGCGTGGATTAGTATGCCCATTACCACGTTTAGGTGTAACTGATAAAGGGATACTTTGAAGTTTTGTGAAGGGGTTAACGCGTGGATTTTGTCGTAATACATGTTTCGTTTTCCATCTTTAGTCATACCTACGTTTGTATATTCGCCGTTCAAATCGAAAATTACCACTGTAGCCTTATAGCCGATTAGGCTTGCCACTAAAAGCTTGGATAAGTGTGATTTGCCGCAGCCTTTCTTGCCTGTTACTATGTTTAATGTGCCGTCTACGGCTGTTGCGTCTATGGTTAGGAGCGAAGAGTCTTTGGTGCCGCCGACTATTATGGGTCTGGTTCCTTCAATCTTAGCGAGCTTAATCAAAAGGGGAACGGGTAGCTTTTTGATAGTGGATTGGGAGCGGCTGGGCAGCCAACTGCTGCA
>LFWV01000014.1 GCA_001273335.1 miscellaneous Crenarchaeota group-1 archaeon SG8-32-3
ATCTCGTGGGTGGCGTGAAGTAGCCACTTAGCGTTTTCAATAATCCTGTAAAGGTCACCAGGCTGAACTCTGAACCGCTCCAGCAGCTTCTCTTCACTTGTCTCTTCAATCCAGCTTTCTAACACCAAAGCTGTTTTAACTTCGCCGAGAAATCCTTCGTAGGATACCCGCTCATCCCACTCGTCAGGCAATTCCACAAACAACTCATCCTTGCGCTCTTCCATAAGAATCGCCAGGTCGTCTATCTCCTGCGAGTATGGTCTCATAACGGGACCCATATCTGGAGTATGCGCAATCAAATGTAGAAGGCTCAGTTCGGTTAGGCGCTTAGGTTTAAATCGCAGCGCTTCGCGAATTTCAACTCCCGACAACGGGTCTATGTATAATTCGCTTACCCTTTTTCCGAACCTAGTGGCGTAAATGTCGATCCCAAAAAGCTCTAACATCTCCTCGTCATACAAATACTTCAGAATTTTAGCTATGAGGCTCTTTATGGCTTTTACGTCGTACTGGTACGCATAGAAGGTTTTACCGAAAAACTCGTAGACTCCGGTCTCCGTATGCGCGAAATCCGACGCGATTGTCGCCAGCACATGCCCGCGAATTATCTTTTCAACAGCCAACCTCGACCATATCCGTTCTGTGCGGGCTAGAATGTAGTTCTGCATCAAATAGTCCGCTTCATCTGCCACTTTCGCGATGAGCACTGACTCGCCAACCTTGTCGTATTTGGGTCTTCCCGCTCTCCCCGCCATCTGCTTGTACTCTAACACTTTAATCGGGTAGTTACCATAGCCCGGTTCCCAACGACGGTAATCATGAATTATGACTGTGCGCGCTGGAAGGTTCACGCCGAAAGCCAATGTCGGCGTGGCAGTTAACGCCTTTATTTTTCTCTGTCTGAACAAGTTCTCAATCAAGCGGCGGTGAGCGCCAGCCAAACCCGCGTGATGAAACGCCGTGCCCGACTCTACAAGAGCAGCCAGCGAATCGCTTATGTGAGTTCTCTCGCCCGCGGACATGATTTTCTCCGCCTCACGCATCAACCCTCTCTTGGCAGGCTTAGACAAGACTTTGCCCGTGTGAGATGCAATCTTCTTCGCTAAAGACACAGAGCTCTTCCGCGTAGATGTAAAAACCAGCGCTTGACCGCCCGTTCTAATCGTGTTCAAAACAAGATTAATTGTAGTTTCACGTGTCCTCTTCTCAATTTTACGGGCGCCCCCATCCTTATATTGAATCTCCTCATGTAACAATACGCCTTCCTTCAACGATACGGGACGCCACTCAGTTACCACATGCTTCGCGTTCAGCCAATCCGCGATTTCATCAACGTTATGGATGGTTGCACTCAACGCCAAAACTTGAATAGAAGGGTTTACTTGCATGAGCCTTGCCAACACCACTTCAAGCGTGGGACCGCGGTCACCGTCATTCAACAAGTGCACTTCGTCCGCTACCACAAGTGAGACGCCGTCCATCCACTTAACGCGGTGCCTCAAAAGCGAGTCAGCCTTCTCGTTGGTTGTTACAATTATGTCGTATCTTCCCAGCCAAGAGTCGCCGCTGTCAAAGTCGCCTGTACTTATGCCCACGCTAAGCCGTTTCCCATCATCTTTGCGGATCCCAGTGTATTTCTTGAACTCATCATACTTTTCGTTTGCCAAAGCCCGCAATGGCGATAAATAAACGACCTTTCCGTTTTTCTCTAAAACATGCTTGAGACTGCAAAGCTCCGCTATCAACGTTTTGCCCGACGCCGTTGGACTCGCCAAAACAATGTTTCTGCCCTCTAGGGCTCCAGCCTGAACGGCTTCTTCCTGCGGAGGATACAATTCGCCGATTCCAGAACGAAGCAGCACTTCCTTCACTGACTCAGGCACTAACAACTCTGTGACTTTCACTTGTACACGCCATCAATACATTGGTTAAGCCCAATTATGGGAACCCTAATTTATAGTGTTAATCGTCCAGTTTCAAAGTTTTTTAAAGGTACATTTTTCTACTTGAAATCGCGAATATTAAGGTTAACAATTGTTTATAATCTAAAAAGGTCAGGATACGTTATGGTTGAAAATGTTAGAGACCTGCTTAAAGCGCACGAAGGCATAAAACGAGAGGTTTTCTTGGACAACGAAAACTCAACCAAGGTCGCCAAAGAAGTGGTTGACGCCATGTTACCCTACTACAGCCAGCGAGGCTACGGCAACCCCACGCTCACGCATAAGCCCGGGTGGGAAGCCTTCGAAACCATAATGGGCGCATCCCAGAAAATCAGCAAGTTCCTAGGCGCTAAAATCCTCGAGGAAGTAACCTTCACGCCAGGCTCCACAGAAGCCAACAACCTCGCCCTGATGGGCGCGGCGTTCGCCAATAAGCACAAAGGCAAAAAAATCGTAATCTCCGCCATCGAACCCATAAACGTGCTGCACGTGACTGAACTGCTGCGGAAGTTCGGTTTCACAACCACAAAAATCCCAGTTGACCCTGAAGGCTTCATAGACCTTGAGAAGCTGAAAGAAGCCGTGGACAAAGAAACCGTGTTGGCGAGCATAGCAACAGTTAACAACGAGATTGGAACTGTTCAGCCCGTGAAAGAAGCGTTGGACATAGTTAAAGACAAGAACCCAGAAGCCTTGTTCCACACTGATGCTTCAGACGCTTATGGCCGAATCCCCTTCAACGTACAACACTTTAGAGTGGACTTAGCAACCGTCAGCAGCTACAAGATTCTAGGCCCACGTGGCGTGGGCGCACTTTATGTTAAAGAAGGTGTGAACGTGGCAAAGATTCTTGAAGGACAAATAGGAACCCAGAAGCTTTGGCCAGGAGTAGAGAATACACCGCTTATCGTTGGTTTCACAAAAGCTTCCGAACTGGCTTTCCAAGATTTCGCGGCGACTGCGACTCACATGCGCAAGTTAAGAGACAAACTCGTGGATGGAATATTCACGAAGCTTCAGGACGTAAAGCTCAATGGTGCAACAGGTGATAAGAGAGCGCCTGATAACGCCAACATAAGCTTCCTGAGATGCGAAGGCGAAGCCTTGACGATTGAGTTGAGCCTTGCAGGCGTCTACGTGTCCAGCGGAAGCGCATGCAGCAGAAGGCTGCTTCAACCGAGTCACGTTCTCGTTGCTATAGGTCGCAAGTTTAGTGAAGCCCATGGTAGCATCTTGATGAAGACGACGCTTTACCATACAGAAGAAGATATAACTCATGTTTTAGAAGTTCTACCTAACGCAGTTAACAGAATAAGAGGAATAGTGGGCTCGACAGGAGTTGATTGAGAGTGTCGCGTATACCTTTACCTTATACTCAGAAAGTTCTTGACTTGTTCAGAAATCCCAAGAACCTTGGGAAACTGGAAGACGCCAACGTTATCGCGGTTGCAGGAAACCCTGCGTGCGGAGACATGATAACTTTCTACATGAAAATCAACGACCAAGAAGTTATCGAGAAAATCACGTTTGAAAGCTACGGGTGCGCTGCGAACATAGCCACCGCAAGCATAGTCACCGAGATGATCAAAGGCTTGAACGTTAAAAGCGCATGGAAAGACGTGACATGGAAGAAAGTAACCGAGGAAGTAGGTGGCTTGCCAAATGTTAAATTTCACTGCGGGATTCTTGCGGTGGGCGCTGTCAAACGGGCAATCAGAAAATACTATAAGAAGAAGGGTTCCGTTCCAAGCTGGCTTCCAAACGAATTCACTTTTGAGGAGAAACAGGCACTTGAAGAAGAAGAACTCGCTAAAAAACTGTCGAAGAAACTTAAGGCTGTGGATGAAAAATAACTATAGATCCCCAGAAGATTCGCGAAGACTTTCCAATATTCAAACGGAAAATAAACAGCAATCCCTTAATCTACTTTGACAACGCTGCGACCACTCAGAAACCACTACAGGTAATCGACGCCATAAGGAACTTCTACGAGAACCACAATGCTAACGTTCACAGAGCAGTCCACACGCTATCTCAAGAAGCCACAGAACTACACGAAAAAGCACGTAAGACAGTTGCTAAGTTCATAAATGCGAAAGATGAGGCAGAAATAGTCTTCGTCAGAGGCACAACCGAAGCAGTCAACTTAGTCGCGTACGCTTGGGGGCTTAAAAACCTGAAAAGAGGTGACGAAGTTTTAGTGTCTCTGATGGAGCACCACAGCAACATTGTTCCGTGGGAGCTAATCTCCAAAATAAGAAGGTTCACAATAAACTACGCGAAAGTGAACGAGGACGGAACGCTCAATTATGAAGACTTCGAGAACAAAATCTCCAGCAGAACCAAGCTTATAAGCCTTAGCCATGTTTCAAACGTCAGTGGCATAATCAACGATGTCAAAAGAATAGGCAAAGTCGCGCATGAAAACGGCGCATTGATGTTTGTGGATGGCGCTCAGTCTGTTCCCCACATGCCCGTGGATGTCCGAGATTTAGACGCGGATTTCATGGCTTTTTCTGGGCATAAAATGCTGGGACCCACAGGTATAGGTGTGCTTTACGGCAAAAAACACATGCTTGAAATGATGGCGCCTTTTCAGGGCGGAGGAGAAATGATAAAAGACGTGGTTTTCAACCAGAAAACTGGGAGGATCGGCATAGACTGGAATGATACTCCGTGGAAGTTTGAAGCTGGAACGCCGAACATATGCGGTAGCGTAGCGTTGATGGAAGCAATTAAGTATTTAGAAAATATAGGTATGTCTGAAATTTTAAAGTACGAAAAGAATTTGACGGAGTACGCTATGAAAACAATGCAGAATTGCTGCTCGAAACTATTACTTTACGGCACCAGTGACGACTCACTCAAGTGCGGAATAATGCCTTTCGGAGTTGCTGGTTTATCTTCACATGATATCGCACTTTTCCTCGACAATTACGGAATTATGATACGCAGTGGCTTCCACTGTGCACAGCCATTACACCAAATTTTCAAACTCCAGTCTTCTGCGCGAGCAAGCTTTTACATTTACAACACCCGCACAGAAATTGATCGCTTTGCAGGAGTCCTAAAGGAGATTGAGCAGTTCTAATGGTTACCGTTGAAGACTACGTGGCAAGAATCGAAGAAACTTGCGGAGAAGAAAAAGGCTCAGTGGTCACCTTGAAATACAACAAAAAAGATGAAGCCATAGCTAAAATAATTAAGAAAGCAAAACTGAAGAAATCTCTTTCCGGAATTATTTTCGAATTAGAATTTCAAGGAATCTCATTTCGCATGTTTTCAAGCGGGAAAGCCATCTTCAAAAATGTCAAAAATAAAGAGAGCCTCCACGATCTGTTAGCTGCTCTGCTGCTGTGACATGTGTGCAGAGCGTGTTGATAACTTTTAAGTGGATGGGCTTTTTTTTCCCCTAACCTCTTGCAGCATAGCCCCTGGCAATTTGCGTGCTTCTTTATCGATAGCCATCACTATGGCCAAATAAACCATGGCTCCTATTCCAGTTAGAACTAAAACCTGTCCTATGTTGAATAGAATTTCCATGGTGGTTGCTGTTTCAGCCACTCCTGCTGGATGCGGTAGAAGGAACAGCACTACACCCATGACCGTAGAAGCTAAAACATACTTTGATATGCTTTTCCACGGAATGTCTATTTTAGTCGATTTACGGGCAAGAGTGTACAAAACAGCTAATGAGACGCAGTGTGTTATTGCGAGAATTATGCTTAAGTAAAACGCCGCTTGAAGAGGTTGATTGAAAGCATAATTTGTGAGCACGAAATAAGTCAATGGAAGCATTATTGCTGAATTTATGTAAGGCAGCGAAAAAGCGACAAATAATCTGCTTTTGACTAGAGCTTTGAAATATATTTTCTCATGTTGGTCCACTCCTTCCATCCCGTAAAGCACTGCGCTAAGAACATTAGTCGTAACTGCAATCAAAGTGTCCACAGCTAACACAACGAGGATTATCGACGCATCTGGATAGTCTTGCCGTAAAAGTGTGATGTAAGAATCGGCCATGACCACAGCGACAACCGTCATTGGAATGGCGAACATCAAAACCATCTTCAGGGCCGTCGTAATATCCTCTCTTTTTTTCTCCGCCAAAAGCTTAGGATAAAGTGCAAAAGCTAAGAAAGAGGAGTAAGAGATAACGTTTGTAATAGTCGCTGCAGCTCCATATCTTCCGCGCCCGCCATCTCCACCTATTTCGTAGAGCATGATAAACACGTACGCTGAAATCTGGATACCTATCACGTTGTAAATGTTTGCTATCGAGCCTTTAACCCACTGTTTCACGTATCCCCAGTGAATTTTTTGCTTGAATTGACCTGCTAGAATTTGGAAGTAATAAAATAGTTGGATGGCGATCGCTACAATGGTAGCAACTAAGGCGCCTATGAGAGGTTGCCCCATTTGAACAATTAAAACGTAGCCTAAGGCGACTTTACCCACTTGTTGAACTAGTAATCCGTATCCTATTGTCTGTGGTATAGTGGCTTGAAGGCAGCCTTCAAATAGGGTGAGAGCATACAACTCCACTATCTGAAGTGAGGCTATAAGGTACACAGGCAGAAAATCCCCTGAGATGCCTAACATAGAGAGAATAAACGGTATAAACGCAAGATAGATGACGGTGCTTATCGCCGAGACTACAAAGTTTGTTATAAATCCTGTTTTAGCAGAGCCTTCTTTTCCTCTGGCGACGAACCGCATTACCCAGAAAGGAGCTACTCCTACCAATACTGTGAAGTATGCTAGAACATCATTAACGTTGAACCATATGTCATATTGTTCCCCGCTGGTTGACCACGCTACCATAAACTGGAACATTAACCCAGTTACTACACTGAGCATTTTAGCTGCGAATATCACAAAGCCTGAATATTGCAACCTGATATCATTTTTCGCCACAGAAACATCCTTCAGTATTTTTTAGTGCATAAAGTCACGTAGGTATTTAATCTTATGCAGCCATGGTACTTCATTATGTTTATCTCTAATTTAACTTTCATAGCTTGCAAAGCTCCAAGATTTTGAACATCTAAATTTCTGAAACTTTCAATCTTGCAAAAATCACTGGCTTAAATACAGTTTTATTCGCATTTTGTTTCTGTTTATCCAATTATAGAGCGGGATGAGCGGATATTTAAGTGGTTGAGGAAGTGCATCTTTAGCCTCTCGGTGTAATCCCATTTTTACAGCGATTCGTCCTTTCTTAGTCATAGGGACAATATAACGAGTGATTGGAAATCTGAAGAAGTCATTATTTTGCTTGAACTTGTCCAAGGAGGGGTGATTTCCCATTCTCCCGTACATGATCCATTCGAAGTGTTTAGCTCCGGATAATTCTACCACTTCGGCAATTAACGAATTGTTGACTGCTTTATCAGAATGTTTTTTTAAAGAAAGTATTTGAGAGATAATAGCAATTTTGTCGCCAAGGACAAGTTGTATGAAGCCTGCAAGTTCATCCTGCAAAAACGCACCTATGAAAGTGCAGTTCTTAGCTGAGATCACACTTTTTTTTACCTGCTGCAAAGATGCACCATAATGAGGAAACGCTCTATCTTGCCTTATAGGGGTTTCATTGTAAATTTTCCATATTCCTTCAGCCAGTTTTTCGTTTGGCTCAACAACTTCAGTTTTAATGCCACTTTTCTGTCCCTTGCGAACCATGTTACGGGTCTTCTTTCCAACATTTTTCCACCATTCATTATAGGTTGTTACTCTAAGAAGCGCGATATTATCCTCAGTTTTCAACCAGAAGCGTGGCGGATTTGAAATGGTGTTGCACCATTTTCTCTCAATGAAAGTGAAGATGTCCACTCCTTTTTCTTCAAGTTTTTCAATGAAATCGTCCGTTGGAATTACGTCTCTTGCATACTCTTGCGTATTATTTGCCACTTTAAAGAAAAGTTTCTTTCTAATAACTATCGTTTCTAATTCTTTGTCTACTCTTAAAATTCTCCTAAGTCCCTCATAAAAGGGACCTCTGCGGTTTATTTTTCCCCTTTGGAATAGCCATATCGGGTGGATTTCCAGAACTCTTCCATCCTTGATAATGCTTTCTGCCCTTTTTACGACTTGTTCGGTTGATCGTGCGTAGCATAGCCTGTCTAACCCATACGTTGGAAACTGGTGAAAAGACTGCAATAGGAAGTCTTTTGGGATATGAGGCGATTTTGTTTTCCACCGTTTCCACAGTATCCGTGTAAATAAACGGGCAGTTCCGTGGATTGTATAGAAGCGTATTTTTCTTCTTGTTGCCTTTTCTAACTGTTCCAATTCTCGCTCGTGATCATTCACAATGTGAAGTGCGACTTCATGTTTGCTGTCATTCAGCAATGTTAACAGTTCATTGTCTGGAATTGTCTTAGGCGTGAAAAACCAGAAGGCTTTAACGTTCTCTTTTGATTCGTTAATCATTCTCGAAAGAATTTTGCTGTTTTTCAAATAATCTTTGCCTGTTTTTATGCTCAGGGCTGTACAAATGAAACTCTTTATTCTCGACGGGTAGGGGTAGTCAACATCTATTCTCAGTCTTACCAAGGCTTTCTCTCGTTGCATTCTAGACGACAGCACCTGTTCTTGTATAGTGTCTTTGCTCTCTCCGAATTTAAGTAGATTGCCAAGATCCATTGCTTGAAGTTGAACAGAGAAGTGCTTGGAAACGTTTCAGGATATGATTTAACACCCACTCAGTATCAGAGCAGGCCACATGATTGAAATAGTCGTATCTCGTTTATGCCGCAGAGATTTTGTTCACTTATGTTTAAGTTGATGTGTTGTAAGTAATTTAACGTTCAAAACCTTGGGCTCTCCAATAAATCTGCCTTGAAGATTGAGTTTGTAATAATTGGAGTGAGGATCAGAAAAGAGCAGCAATAGAGAAAGCTGTTTAGTGAGCTTGTGGCTAAGGTATCGGAGTGAACGGCAAGCATCTTATGGGTTTAGCGGTGTCGTTATAATTCGTGTCTTTTTAGAAAAAAGGTTAAATGCCATTTTCAATCAAAAGATAGTGCCATGAAAATCTTGTGTCTTGTGCCTGTTTTGCCCGAGGATTTAGACCCAGAATGCTTGCCAAGCATAAGAAACCAAACTATGCCTGTTAACAGTATTAAATTAGTTACTTCTCGTGTGCGTGGTGGAAATTTTCCTGAAAAAGTTACTTACGTTCTAAACAAGGCTCTTGAGGAAATTGACCTTAAAGACTATGATTATCTACTGAGAGTTGATGGAGACACGGTTCTGCCACCTGACTTCGTTGAAAAAGGAGTGGCTGCAGGATGTGACCTGTATGGAACAATAGGTTACGCTATGCTTATCCGTGTGCAACCTTTCATATCCTGCATGAATGGTCGTTTCTTCAGGTTAAGCAATGACACGTATATTCCTCATTGTTTTGCTGCTCACGGCTTTTCTGTTTTGCGCGGTGATTTCTCCAAGGTTAGGACAAGAAATAAGCTTCATTCTTGGATGTACTATTATTTTATTGGCTCAAACTACTATCGGCTAGGCTATACGCTTTTACATTTTCTCGTGTCTTTGAAGCCAAGACCGCTTAGAGTTTCTGCAATGTTGTTAGCGGGATTTCTTGGAAGCTGGGTTAATAGAAAGCCGAAGTTTGACGTTGCTGATACAGTGCGGACTCTTCAAATCAACAAGTTAAAATATAACCTTTGTAGAGCAGCCTGATTGGTGGGTGATAAAAGAATGAAAATTGGAATTATTGGTGCCGGGATTGTGGGCAAAGCTACAGGAATGGGTTTAGCTACTCTTGGTAACTCTGTGGTTTTTTATGATCTTCATGAAAGTAAGTTGCTTTCGCTAAAAGCTGAAGGTTACAAGACGACGACTAATATGAAAGATGTCATCTGTTTATCTGATGTGGTTTTTGTATGTGTTCCAACACCAACAACTGACGGTCAAATTGATTTGAGTTATGTTGAAGACTGTGCTAAAAATATTGGTAAAGCATTGAGAAAAACCAAGAGGTATGTAGTTATAGCATTCAAAAGCACAATACTACCTCAAACTACTAGAACCAAGCTTTTGCCTGTCCTTGAAAGGTATTCAGGTCTTAGGGCAGGCGTGGATTTTGGAGTTTGCATGAATCCTGAGTTTCTCAGGCAGAAGAGTGCTTTAGTTGACTTCTTATCTCCTGACAGGATCGTAATTGGGGAGTTAAATAGAAAATCGGGAGATGTATTGCAAGATGTGTATTCTGCCTTTCACTGTCCGATAATTAGAACTAGCTTGGACACTGCTGAGATAATAAAGTACGCTTCTAACCTCTTTTTAGCCTCTAAAATCTCTTTTTTCAACGAGATTTACATGGTCTGTAAAAAGTTGGGTTTGAATGCAAAAAATGTGAGTGATGCAGCTTCCCTTGACAAGAGGATTGGCAAATATGGAGTAAATGGTGGCAGACCATTTGAAGGTGCTTGCTTTCCAAAGGACTTGGATGCTTTCATAACTTTTGTTAGCGAGAAAGGGATTAACCCCAAGCTTTTGAGAGCTGTTAAAAAAGTTAATCAGGAAATCGCAGAAGCAACTGAAACGGCTACTGAGTAGTAAACAAAAATGAAACGGGTAATCTCTTAAATCTATGTCAGAATGCCGGTCCATCAGCATGATAACAGGAAGCTATTGCAGCCCACAAAGCAACAGGGAGCTGAAGCCTTCACGTGTCAAAGTAATCGCTCTAAAAACATGGCTATCCACTTTCGGTTGAAGGTATTATCCAGAAGAATCTGAAACTAACTGCCTATTTTTAAACTGTCTATCTCCAGAAAATTCAGTCATCGCTTTTTCTCTGCCATTCTGCTACTCTGTGAATGCCTTCCTCCAAAGATACTTTCGGTGCATAGCCCGCATGTCTAATCTTTTCTATTGAAAACTTTTTGGTTAAACTCAGAAACTTATTTGGTGGTTCAATGATTTTTATCTGATTATCATTTGCATCACATTCCTGGACAACCATTCTGGCAACTTCTTCCATAGTGTGATACTCGTCAGATCCTATGTTAAATGCTTCATATTCTCCAGAAAAAGGCTGCTGCATAGCCAAATGAACACCGTTTACGAAATCGGAGACGTAACACCATGCTCGCTCTGCTCCTTTATGAACGGTTATCGTTTCGCCGTTTAGCGCGGAGTTTACAAAATTTATCAGGGCGCTTCTATATTTTGATGGATGTTCTCCAGGCCCATATACCATAAAAGGCCTTATAGTTACTGAGTTAAGGCCATAGTTTTCTACGTAATGCCTTACTATAGCTTCGCCGAAAAGTTTGCTCATAGCATATATGTTAGTGGTGGTGAATACTGACCCTTTTTCAAGGTCTTCTTCCTTTACTGCTTCCCCTTTATCGAAGAGACGACCGTAAACTTCAGAAGTGCTGAAGTATACCAGTTTAGTGTTGTATTCAAGGCATAGCTTGATGAGGTTCAACGTGCCAATGTTGTTGACGTACATCATTTTCTGCGGGTGTTCCTCTCCTACCATTCTCCCAACTTCTCCTGCCATATGTATAACTTGATCGATGTTTTCTCTTCTGAAAATCTTGTATAAATCCTCAAACGAAGTTACGTCAGCTCTAACGTAGTCAGCGTAATCTCTAACATGGACATCTGAACTTATGACTTTGTGTTCTTGCCCATTTAGGTAGGGAATTAAATAGCTGCCTATGAATCCAAGAGCGCCAGTCACAAAGATTTTTGTCATTCTGTTTTCCCTTCTTTCAATTCCCCAAAGTAGTTTTTTAAGCTACCCCATAAATCAGGAAAATCGATGTTCCATTCTCGCAAGTGGTTAAGTAGTTTTTCAGTGTCTCCCCAGAACATCACAGGCCATTCTTCACCTTCAACACTGACTGTGAAATTGAATGGTTCAATTTGGTTCAAGTAGGCAACTAAGTCTTTAGCAGTTACTCTTTCGGGATAGTTTATGTTTGTGATTTCTATGAACTGCGTTGTACCCTGTCTTAGACTTTCAGAGGCTTTAACCAAAACTTTCGCAATAAATTCTGATGGTAAGGGATTTAAGAATGATTCACCACCGCCAAATATAGTGACTTCCCCACCTTCGCGAACGGCTTTTGCGCATCGTGGGATCAATCGGTGGTTTTTTTCGCCTTTCCCAAACGCGTACATTAATCTGAAAATCCAAAGGCTCGACAGACAGTTTGTCCTCAGAAAGTATTCCGCGTAAGCTTCAACCATACGCTTTGAGATTCCATAGGGTATTGTTGCAACATGTTCAACCGCTTCGGAAATCTTACCTTCCAGCCCATAGTATGTAGCCTGTGAAGAAAGCAACACGAGTGAACCTCTAAATTTTTGCATAAAATTAAGAAAAGCCCGAACATTAAATTCCAAGTCTAGCAGGGGCGAACGCTTGGCAAGTCCATGATCTGCGTTACCTGCGACGTAGATCACGTTTGTATAATTACTTACTTCTTCGCTTATTTCTCCAAGCAAGTCTAAGCGAATTCTATCTAGGTTCTTATGTATTTTTTCAGGCTTTTTGTTAAAAGTAAATGTGAATAAATTTTCAAGATGTTCCCTAACCACATATTGCTGTATTGCTGAACCTATGAATCCGCTCCCACCAACCACTAGTACTTTATCCATCTCAAGTCATCTTTTCGAAGGTTACTTCAAAGTTCGCGAATACATCGCTTCTCATTAACAATTTGAGGTCTTCTGCAAATTTATTTTTGTCCATGTTCTGATAGTTTTTGTGTTTTTTGACATCATTCAAAGATTGTTGTGCAATCTTGAGAAGAAGATAATTGAACTTATTTTTGTTTTCAATTATGTAACTGAACAGGAACTCTGAAACAAGAGGTCTTTCGAAATGCTTCTTAGCTTTCAGAATTATCGGGAAAAATGGGGCAAGTTTTCTGATAACCTGTGCTAGTTTGTTATGCTTTTCCAAAGTCAATAGCATTCGCATTCTTGTTAACTCGCATCCATGCATCATGGATTCTTTTCTTTTGGAAGTCTGCTTTCCATGTTCCCTGTAAAAAACTGGTGCTCCTTTCAAGGTGCAAAGCTTGAGTTTCAAGGCACTATAACGCATCCAAAGGTCTCCATCTCCATCAACATTTCTTGTGATAGGGTCAAATTGACCATTTGTTTCTACACATTCTCTTTTAATTACCGCTGAACTTCCGTTTATGGGGTTTCTGAAAAACAATATTGCTAACCGTAAATCAGAATCGCGAATAAACAACCGATCTAAGATGCGCAAGCGCGGTAGGTAACTGCTTTTTACGAGCCTTGAAGTCGAGATGTTTGAACCGCTGTAGTAGTCTCTGAAATAGCCCCAGTCTGCTCTATTTTTCTTCATGCAGCTGATTTGCTTCTGTATTTTTTCTCGGTCTATGAATATGTCATCTGCGCTAAGCCAGCAGATGTAAGCGCCTTCCGCACTTGAAAAACCAACATTTAAAGCGTTGGCGGCGCCCATGTTTTTGCCTACGTCTAGTAATCTTAACTTGAAATCATTTCTATAGAGGGTATCAGCTAAGGCTGTGACTTTGTTCGCTGTTGTATCGGTTGACCCATCATTTACAACTATCGTTTCCATCGGTCTATACGTTTGGTTAAAACAGGACTTCACAGCGTCTTCTATGAATTCTTCTGCGTTATACGCCGGAATCACAACTGTGACTCTGATGTTCTCGCTCATTCTTTGTAAATCTCTTCCAGTTTTTTTGGGAACTGGCTCGTCAATGAACTAGTTATATGCTTGGTGCATTAAACTAAAATAGCTTTATCTTTCACAAAGCATAGGTAAAAGAGGTCTAAACAGTAGTCATAAATGAGCAAGTGAGAAAAAAAATGGAAAAAGTAAATGTTGCCCTGATTTTAGGCACGCGACCCCAAATCATCAAATCAATGCCGTTTATTTGCTTATCAAATGAGGATAATCAAGTAAAAATATCCATTATTCACACAGGTCAACATTATGATTATGAAATGACAAAAGTGTTCTTTGAAGAATTCACTTTGCCTGAGCCAACCGTAAATCTGAATGTTGGAAGCGGTTCTCAGGCGCAGCAGACAGCGAAAATGATTATGCGTTTAGAACCCTTTTTGCAGGAGCAAAAGCCAGATTTTGTTGTGGTGCCTGGTGATACTAATTCTACTTTGGCTGGAGCGTTAACTGCAGCTAAGCTTAACATTCCTGTGGCTCATATTGAGGCGGGAGCAAGAAGCTACGACAAAAGAATGCCTGAAGAAATCAACCGGCGTCTGATAGACCATTGT
>LFWV01000015.1 GCA_001273335.1 miscellaneous Crenarchaeota group-1 archaeon SG8-32-3
GTTTCCTAGTATGCTTTGATAAGTCAACTATTGTATTTGCGAGGTCAACTGGTTTTGTGGCACCCTGATGCGTGTAAATAACAAGGAAGCCACTGTTGTTAGGGTCTTTCAGGCATATCTCCATCACGTTTCTGAACCTGTTTGGCGTAGCTTCCTCGTAAATGTCAATTGGATTCGCTATGCTGCAGTAGGATGGTAAAACACTCTTCAATGCTTGAACTGTTTCGTTGCTTAACTTCGCGAGTTTTCCATCTCTTGCAATGAGGTAGTCAGTAGCCATTATGGCTGGTCCTCCTGCGTTGGTGATTATTGCTAAATTCGGATTGGCAGGGTTTGGCTGCATCGCCAAAGCTTCCGCGCAGTTAAAAAGATCACGTATGGCCTCAACACGGACGATCCCTGCGCGTTTGAAAGCGGCGCCGTAAACTGAGTCTTCTCCGCCTAAAGAGCCACTGTGAGAAAGCGCGGCTTCAATGCTTTCCTTGAAACGTCCAGCCTTGACCAGCACGATAGGTTTGGTTCTGGCGGAGCACCGCGCTGCACTCATGAATTTTCGACCATTCTTTATTGATTCTACATAGAGCACGATGCTTCTAGTTTGGGCGTCAATCCCGAAATAATCGATTAAGTCTCCTAGGTCAACATCAAGAATTGAACCTGTTGAAACCACAGCACTGAATCCAACCTGCGCTTCCGAAGCCCAGTCAAGAGCTGAAGCGCATAAAGCGGCACTTTGAGAGATGAATGCGATTTTTCCGGGGCGAGCTTGCTTATGGGCGAAAGTGGCGTAGAGATTGACTTTCGGTCTAATTACGCCTAAACTATTAGGTCCGATTATGCGCATACCATACTTCTTTTGATGTTCCATAAGCTGCTTCTCTAGGCTTGCGCCATTACCGCTTGTTTCTTTTAAGCCAGCTGAGATTATTATGACTCCGCCAACTTCAGCCTTTCCGCATTCTTTGGTGACCTGTGGGACTGTGTGTGCTGGCGTAGCTATAACTGCGAGGTCGATTTTGCAGGGGATTTTGCTGATGCTGGGATAAGCGGTTATTCCTTGAACTTTCTGCCTATAAGGGTTTACGGGAAAAACTTCGCCCTTATAGCCTGCACCTATTAGATTACTGAAGATTTTGGCGCCTATGGAACCTTCTCTGTCGCTTGCTCCAACGACTGCGATTCGCTTAGGAGTGAAAATGCGATTGAGGTTCTCGATTCCCAAGTTTGGCTGTTCCCTCGTTTCAGAGAAGTAATTTTTTTGAATAAATGTATAGAACGAGTATGGTTTTTAAAACTTCTCGGAACCACCATGTAGACTACTTGACGCTGATTGACCAGGAGTTAAATGTGAAAGGCATTATTCTGAAGTAGATAAACATAAGTTTTATTGCAGGCTTAGCCATTCACACATAAGAAGTGAAGGTTTGTAACTGTGGACTCCGTTAAGATAATTGCTGTTGAGAATTTGCCTTTAATAATAGAAGGGGATGACTTAGCTGAATTAATCTGCAATGCTGCTGAAAAACAAGGCATACCCATACAGGAGAAAGATGTGGTAGTTATCACTCATGTGGCTGTATCGAAAGCCGAGGGAAACGTCGTTAACCTTGACGAAGTCTCGCCATCGGAACGTGCGACGAAAATAGCACGCGAAACCGACAAAGATCCCGCTTTAGTTGAGACAATTCTCAGGGAGACAAAAGAAATCGTGCGCATGGGTCGCAATAGTCTAATAACGGAGACCAAGAACGGTATAATTTGCGCAAACGCGGGAGTGGACCGGTCAAACATTGAAGGCGAAAGAAACATAGTTTTACTTCCAAAAGATCCTAATGCATCAGCTCAAAAAATCAGGCAAAAAATAAGGAAGCTAACAGGTTGCGATGTTGCTGTGATTGTTTCAGATACTCATGGTCGACCCTTTAGGAATGGTGAGATTAACGTGGCGATAGGCGTGGCGGGGATCAAGCCAATAAGGGATAGGCGCGGAGAAAAAGATTTGTTCGGATATGTGCTGAGAATTAAACAAACTGCTATTGCTGATGAATTGTCATCCGCAGCGGAGCTTGTGATTGGTCAAGCAGATGAAGGCATACCTGTCGCCATTATAAGAGGATACAAATATCAGACAAGAGAAAACACGTCGGCAACTGAACTCACTAGGCCCAAAGAGAAGGACTTGTTCAGGTAATTGGTTAGGTGGGAAAAAAGAGGTGAGACCAGGCACCATCAAAGATATAAGCGAACAACTAGTGAAAGCCGGCAGAGAACTGCATGAAAAGGGGTTGGTGAGAGGAAACAGCGGGAACATCAGCGCGAAAATCCCCGGCACAGATATGTTTTTAGTAAAACCTTCTGGAGCACCGATGAAATTCTTACAGCCTGAAGAACTGGTTCTTGCAGACCTGCAAGGGAATAAAGTCAGAGGAGGATTGAACGTTTCTTTGGAGACACCTATACACGCGGCGATTTATAAGGCGCGGAGGGAGGTGCAAGCGGTTGTGCACACGCATGCACCTACAGCAACGGCGTTTGGAATTGCCAAAATGGAAATTTTGCCGTTGCAAGTTGAGATGTTTATGCTTCTGCCTAATGGGGTTCCCGTTGTTCCTTTTGAGCCGCCTGGTTCTAAAGCACTTGCGGAGGCAGTTCAAAAAAAGATCACGGACTATGACGCGTTAATCCTAGAAAACCATGGCATCGTAACCGTTGGCTCAACCATAGAAGGGGCTTGCACCCTGAACGAAATGGTAGAAGAAGCCGCCAAGATTCAATATTTAGTTATGACGCTGGTAGGAAGAGACGTGTTGGATTTGACTGAGCTAAAGGAAAAGTTCAAAACAGAGAAAACTGTAGAATAGCAGAAAACGGAAAGGGAATTAATGCAGTGACTGAAGCTAAAACGCCTAAAGAGGTTTTCGAAAAAGTGTTGCCCAACAGGTTTAAACCAGAAAAAGCTGAGGGCATTGATGTTACAGTTCAGATAAACATCACTGGTCCTAACGGTGGTGAGTGGGTAGTTACAATAAAAGACCAGAAACTGGAAGCCAGAGAGGGAACGGATCCTTCACCGAAATTAGAGCTGAAGATAGCAGAAGCAGATTTTGTGGACCTGATGAATGGTGAAATGAGCGGCGAAAAAGCCTTTATCACAGGAAAACTTAAGTTCAAAGGCGACGTCGGTCTGGCGCTGAAATTGAAGGAAATGGGATTTCTTTAGATGATTTCACTCACGCGAAAAGCAGTTAAGAGCGTTTTGAAGCTATTGCAGCGTTTCGTTAATTTTTTTGGCTTTGCCTTTTATTTTCATGATTTCTCGTAAGAGAAGCATGAACGTAGGAGACAGCGTGCTTTTTTTCTCCGTCTATGTTGATTATTGAACTTATTTCCAAAAATAGACGCAAAAATCTTCCTTATTAGCTTGTCGCGCATATCATCGCTTTGGCAAATCTTAATAATCTTTCTATTAATCTCTGTATGCGTGAAGTGGAATGAAAAGGAAGTTGATGGAGATACTCGCTTGCCCCATAGATAAACATCACCCGCTTGAACTTCATGTTTTTGAAGAAAAGGACGAAGTAGTAGAAGGCTTAATTGTCTGCCCAAAATGTTTGCGATGGTATCCAATACGCGACGAAATCCCAGAAATGTTGCCTGATGAACTACGGAAAGAAAACGAAGACCTACCGTTTTTGAAGAAATGGAAAGCCAAGGTACCCGAAAAAATAGTCTCTGAAGGTAAACCTTTCAGCCTGAAACGATAAAGGAAAATTATCTCAGTTTTATCACTCGATTCTTTGCCGAAGACCGCAATGCAGCTTCAGCGATTTGCAAGGCTTTTAATCCATCGACTCCCGTTATCAGCGATTTCTTCTTTTCCAATACGCAATCTGCAAAATGCTGTAGTTCAAGTTTTAAAGGCTCCTTCCATAGATATCTTGGCTGAAAGTTTTCTTTTGGTTCTTCAATCCACAGCTCTTGTGTCATATAGTCCAATCTCATTATTGCTTCGCTTCCAGTAACAGTCAAAGTTCGCGTTTTGTAGGGTGTTAACCAGTTAGATTCTATAAACGCGCTTTTGCCGTCTTCGTAGATAAGCATTATTTGAGCATAGTCCTCAAACTTCCTATGCCTCATGCTTCCAGTTTTCGCGTAAACACCTATTGGATCCTCATTAGATATGTAACGCATAACATCTATATCATGAATCGCCGTATCTTTGACCACTCCCACATCACCTATTCTCTCAGGCCACTGGGAAACTCTTTTCGCCGTAGCGCACACGAATTCTCCGATTTTCTTGTTTTCAACTGCTTCTCGAATATGACGCAGCCCTGGAATAAACCGCATAAGAAAGCCTACTGTTAGATGCAGGTTGTTGTTTTCTGCGACTTCCAAAAGTTTTTCTGCTTGTTTCGTATGGGTAGCCATGGGTTTCTCAACTAAAACGTGTTTTCCCGCTTCTAACGCTTTGAGTGCTTCTTCGGCAAGTTTTGTTGACCAAGTACACACGCTCACTGCCTCAATATCTTCGTTTTTCAGCATTCGGGAATTATTTGTATACGCTTTCACGCCGAACTGGCCCGCTACTGCTTTTGCTCTCTCTCGATTAACGTCACAAACAGCCACAAGCTCAGTTGATTCCAGTTCACTATAAACTCTGGCATGATTCTTTCCCCAGAAGCCTGTTCCTATTACTGCCGTGCCAAGTTTTTTCATTCCTTGCCAACTCCTCTTCCTAAGCCACGATAATTAAAGCCTTTAAGTTCAACTTTTTCAGGCTCAAACATACCTGTTAAATCAACAATTGCCGCCGGCATTTTCATTACAGCTTTCAGCTTTTTAAGGTTTAACCGCTTAAACTTGTCTTGTTCATTCAATATAACAATGCAGTCTGCGCCTTCTACTGTTTCTTTTATACTTCTTTTTAACAATCGGGCAATATCTGAGAACTCATTTTTTGAAAGCGATGGATCATAGAGAGTTGCCTTCGCACCTCTTTTTTCCAGCATTTTAACGAATATTGTTGTCGCCGTTTTTGGTTTTGCAGTACCAAACACAGCAACTCGCGCTCTTCTTAATGTCTTCCCGCAACTTCGCAGTGCATCCTTTGTTAAATTAATCGCGTGTCTAACCATGTCTTCATTAATTTTCCTAGCTAACATGGGAAGCCTCAGCTTTACATTCAGATTCTCAGCAGTTTCAAGCAAAAGATATGTTTCGTTTCTGTTAACTTCTGTTTCAACAGTCGGCGAAAAACTTGAGCCATTAATGTCTATAAATCTCAATGTTTCAAAATAGTCTATACCCGCATTTTCACAGAAAACCGCCAACTCGTTAGCTAAAGCCAAGTTTGCATCTTGCTTAGCAATTGTGAAAAGCCAAGATGCCTCAGCTGTCTTAACGTCTGAAATTTGCTTCACGTCTTTACCTGTTAACACTCCCAGAACCTTCACGGCTGAAGCTAGGCTGGCTTCATCTAAAGCAGCAACTTTTAACTCTTGATTTATTATCGAAGCCGATGGTTGCCGACTGAAAAACTGAATTGGAGCATAAACCAAACCAAAATCTTTCCCCATCCTGAGTCCTGACGTGTTTTCGAGAGTTTCCTTGACTACGCCCTCGGTGAAGCCTAAACCCGCTGTGCCTCCATAAATGAACAACGCACCTCGGTTAAGTGCCTTTCCAACTTGCTTGCAAGTGTTTTCAGCTTCTGAGTTGTCTGGCTGTTTCTTACCGTCAATTTTCGCACTAAGTGTCATAACAACTATGTCACTCTGGGAGACCGGTTTTTGTATCTCGCTTGTTACGCTTAGTCGCCCTCTCCTCAAAAAACTCTTCAATTTGAATTCTATTTCTCGATCAGAGAACACGGGTTTACCTTTTGATAAGCATTTCACGAGAGTTTGATCTGAATCGGTGCAAATGACTCTGAAACCTGCTTCAGCAAAAGCAGTAGAGTAAAGAACACCCTTTTCTTCGCATCCTACAACACACACAGTGTATTTTCCGCGTTTCTCTTTCGTATCTATCTCTTCAGTTTTCAAGTGTAGGATTGCGGGCATAAACAAGTATTCTCCATTCTCAAATCCAACGTTTTGGATAGTTAAATAATTGCAAGGATTCGGGTGAGAGTTATACTATAATCTTTGATTAGCGTCAATGCTTTTTCTTGAGTTTTTGCCTCCGCATATAGCCTGTAAACGGGTTCTGTTCCACTGGGTCTCACAAGAATGGCGCTTTTGTCTTCAAACCAAATTTTCACGCCATCAACAGTGCTTACGTTCTCGCCTTTCACCTGCTCGAGCAGTTTTTTATGCACTTTTTCTTTTTTGTCCTCTGAACATTGTACCTTTCCTTTTTCAATGAAATATTGTGGTTGCTCAGCAATAAGCTCCGAAAGCTTCTTTCCCGTCTCAGCCATAATATTCAGAATCAATGCAGTTGTCATGGCTCCATCACGAACCGCTTGATGAGGACCATAGAAAACGCCGCCGTTTTCCTCTCCACCCAACTTGGCGTTCACTTCTTTCATAGTCTGCGAAACCGTCACGCTACCCACTTTTGTCCATACTATTTCGCCTTTGTAAGCCTCAGCAACGTCCTTAATAAGCGTTGAAGAACTGATGGACGTAACTATCTTTGAATTAGGATTTTCAATCAGAAACTGCTTTTCAACAACCGCGAAAGTTTTATCGCCCCAGTAAATCTCCCCGTTCTCGCCAACGAATATTGACCTGTCAGCGTCACCGTCGAAAGCCACACCTAAATCGGCACCCACAGCCTTCACGATTGCAGAGGTCTCCTGCAGGTTTTCTGGACGTGGTTCCGGCATTCTCCCCGGAAAAGTTCCGTCAATGTTCGCGTTTATAGTTGTTACTTTGCAGCCTAACTCTCGCAGAAGCTGCGGTGTTGCCAAGCTGCCTACGCTGTTCGCTGCATCTACAACGACATGATAGTTTTTTTCTGCTATTTTAGCAATGTTCACGTGTTTCTTTACGGCTTCGATATAATCTTCATTTACTACGGTTAATTCGTGTTTTGCCCCAAGTTTGTCCCATTCCGCAAGCAGGGGTTTGTTCTGGAAGTAAATTTTTTCTATTTCAGTTTCTTGTTCGTGCGAAATTTCTATACCGTCTTTCCAAATTACCTTAATACCGTTATATTCTGGTGGGTTGTGGGACGCCGTGATTATTACTCCACCATCCATGCAGCGGTTCTTCACTGCGTACTGAAGTGCTGGTGTGGAAGCCATTCCCGCGAAGAATACGTTGCATCCAGTGGATGTTAAACCCGCGATTACGGCTTTTGCGAACATTGACCCGCTGGTTCTTGCGTCGTGACCTACCAGCAAATCTTTCTTTTTGAAGAATGTTCCGATCGCTGAGCCTACCTTAATTGCTATTTCAGGGGTTAATTCTTTATTAGAGAGTCCACGGATGCCATTTGTTCCAAAGAGCTTTTTCGAGGTTATTTTCTCATCTCCCTGTTTTAGAAGATATTAGTGGGTTTTAATATGTTTTCAGAGACTTCTTTTGCTGGGCAGATAGTAGTTCCTTTTACTATTGAGACGTTGTCTTTGATTTCTGCCTTGTCACCTATTATGCAGCCTCTGCCGATTCTTACGTTTTTCCCGATTTTTACACCTTCACCTACTATTGCTCCGTTAATTGAGGTGGAATCATCAATTTTTGCATCTGACAGGATTACTGACTCTTTTATCTGCACGTTTTTTCCAACCATCACGTTTTTTCCCAAGATGGCATATGGACCGATAACCGAATGTAAACCTAAGTTTACGCCTTTACCCATTTCCACGGGGTTCTTCAGTTCGATTTTGTTTCGCTTTATCGTTTTTTGAGTTTTAGAGTGAATGTCTAGTAGGATTTTGTTTGCTTGCAGGTATTCTTCTGGTTTGCCTATGTCCATCCACAAGCCATTTATGGGGTATCCGTAAAGTTTTCCTTCTTCGACTAATCTTGGGAAGATTTCGCGTTCCATTGAAACGTGTTTTCGTTTTGGGATGTAGCTAAAGATTTTGGGGTTTAGCACGTAGATTCCAGCGTTAATGAGGTTAGATGGCGCTGTGCCTTTGGCTGGTTTCTCTATGAACCGCGTTATCCGGCCTTTCTCTGCTAATTCTGCAACGCCGTATCTTGTTGGATCTTCAACTTCGCAGAGGGCTATAGTTGCCAATGCTTTGCTTTTCTTGTGAGTATCCAGAATTTTCGCGTAATCCAGCTCTACGAATATGTCTCCGTTTAAAACAAAGAATGTTTCTGAGTGCCCAATAAGTTTTTCAGCGTTTTTTATGGGACCACCAGTTCCAAGAGGCGTTTTCGGCGGATCAACGGAATATCTTATTCTTAATCCGTGTTTTGAGATTCTCTGTTTTTTTATATAAAACGCTGTTAACCCGTTAACCGCTAGTATTACTTCTTGAATGTTGCTTTTGGCTAATCGTTCGTAAATCCACTCAAGAAGAGGCTTATTTACTATTGGAAAAAGAGTTTTAGGTCTTGTGCAGCTTAACGGTCTAAGTCTGGTACCGAATCCACCTGCAAGGATTAAAGCTTTCAGTTAATGTCAACCTCTGTTTTTAGAGGCTTATATTATCTACACATTTTAATATAAACAATTATGGTGAGCATTTGGTTGTTGCATTATACAATTTTATTGTGTAGGTTGTTGATTGGGCGCTTCACTACGAAATTTTCCTATAACTCCACTTTTATGGATGCTATTCCTAATAAGTCCCAATTAGTCTTGTGCTAATGTTTACTACATATTATTGACTGTGAAAACAGACAATACGAGACCTACCTCCCTCTATAGGGAAAATACGCCTTGACCGATAGAATTTTTCCGATTTAGGGTTTCTACGGTTAGACCGTTTTAGAGGCTTATTCAAAAGCTCGTGTCGCATGAACGTTTTCATGAACAAACTAATCCGCCTAAGCGAAATCAGATTATGCCAACAGCGTCACCTAACACGTTAAACCATAGCAAGCTTTTATAGGGAGCGCCTGTAACACACTGAATGTTACAGAGAGATTTTTTATGAAGTTTGAAACGCACGTGAAAGAAATCATACCACGCACTTACAACGTGACCAGCTTTAGGTTCCCAAGACCTGCCGAGCTTAACTATAAGGCGGGACAGTTCTTTTTCGTCACACTTAAGACTGAAGGGAAAGAGTTGAAAAAACACTTCAGCTTCTCCAGCAGCCCAACAGAAAAGAATCACATAGAATTCACCAAAAAGCTGTCAGACAGCGACTTTTCCACTGGCTTGAAAGCGCTTAAGGAGGGGGACTGGGCAAGAATAGACGCGCCGTACGGAAAATTCACTTTCGAGGGCGAACACCAGAAAATTGGTTTACTGGCAGGAGGCATCGGGATAACCCCGTTCAAAAGCATATGCCAGTACTGCACCGACATGCACTTAGAAACGAAGGCTACGTTGCTTTACGGCAACCGCAAAGAAAACGACATAGCCTTCAGAAAAGAGCTGGAAACCCTGCAACGGAAGAACAAGAACCTTAAAGTCGTGTTCACGCTAAATGAAGCAGATAGTACCTGGAAGGGCTCTAGGGGACTAATCAATGCGAATATGATAAAAAAGGAGATACCCGACTACGAGGAAACCGAGTTTTACACTTGTGGACCCCCAAGAATGGTGGAGATAATGGAGAAGCTCGTCGCGCAACTGGGCTTGCCGAAGACACAGCTGAAACGCGAATACTTCACGGGATACTCATAAAAGCTATGGGTAGAATCGTCTGGTGGTTCTCGGAAACGGAATAGCATCAATAATGTTTTCCAAGTCAAGCATCCAAGCCAGAAGCCTCTCCACGCCCATACCGAAACCTATGTGTGGCACAGTACCGTAGCGGCGAAGGTCCAAGTACCACTCGTAATCTTCAGCCTTCAACCCCATGTTTTCAATCCTTTTAATCAGAACGCCCTTGTCGTCTTCTCTGGCGCCGCCTGTGGATATTTCACCTATTCTCGGAACTAACATGTCCACGGACATGGCAACTTCGGGGCGGTCACGGTAAGTTTTGCAGTAGAACGCTTTAATCTCATTTGGATAGTCATAAACGAAGAATGGCTTCCCAAATTCTTCCGCTAAGGTCTTCTCGTCCTCGTAGCCTAAGTCATTGCCCCACTTCAGGTTCGCGCCTTTCTTGTGGAGAAGCTCAACTGCCTCAGCATAGGTTATACGCGAAAACGGTGTTTTAACTGAAGATAGTTTGGACACGTCGACCTCTAACTCTTCAAGTTCGAGTTTGCATTTTTCAGCTGTTTGTTGGCAGATGTGCGCCATAAGCTCCTCTTCGAAGCACATAAGGTCGTTCATTTCAGCGAAGGGCCATTCGCCTTCTATGTGCCAGTACTCCGTTAAATGTCGAATCGTGCGGCTTTTTTCAGCGCGAAACGACGGTGCAATGCAATAGACTTTTTCTAAAGAGTAGATTAGAATTTCAAGGTAAAGCTGGGAGCTTTGCGTTAAGTAGAGGTTTTGATCGAAATACTTCACGCCGAAAAGGGTTGAGCCGCCCTCAACAGCGGCAGAGATAAACATGGGTGGAGAAACCTCTGTGAAATCTTGGCTCTCGAAAAAGTCACGAGCAAACTGCAAAACGGCGTCTCGAATCTTCATAATAAGGTTCATGCGGCGGCTGCGTAGCCAGAGGTGGCGTACGTCACGGATAAACTGTTCGCTTTGGTCTTTAGTTATCGGAAAAAGCTCGGCTAAACCGATAACGTGTATCGATTCTACTGTGATTTCGTAGTCTCCTGGCGCGCGCTTGTCAGATTTGACTGTACCCTCGAGCGATAGGGAAGACTCAATCGTCAAGCGTTCTGCTTCGTTCCAAGCAGGACTGCCTTTTTTTACGGTGCATTGTATGAAACCGGTTGAGTCTCTCACTAAAAGGAAAATCAGTGTTTTTCCTTCGCGTTTACGGTAAACCCAACCTCTAATGGCAACCTTCTCGTTTTCGTGGCAGCCATCAAGAACCTCTCGAATCTTCACCAAAGCCATTACGCATCAACTTCTCTCTACTATTATTTTCAAACCTAAATGCATATCTATTTTTAGGTTTTTAACTTCGTTAAATATCCACACAAGCACAGAGTTTAGCTTCTAAAATTAGATAAAGGAGCTATTAGAGCTCTACGAAGGCTTCAAACGAGTAAGAAATGAGAGATGAAACAGCTTGAACTATTAACGCAGCTAATGTTCAGTTGACCAAAAGCCTTTTCGACCCGCTTTTTATATTTAAACAAATGAACAAAAAGGACAGAAAAACATGTTTTGCGCGGTTTTGCTACGGGGAACCTTTCCCTGACTAGTGGAACAAACATGAATTTGACTTCAAATCAATCTTTCAATAACATTAAAAACAAGAGGTATTAATTTGGCAAACATATGGGATACATTAATTAATTTTGCTTTTTTTAGTATATGAAAATGGTCCGGTCGTATGTTATGGGAGAGACAAAACGGGTTAAAATAGCCTTGGTTAATCCTCCACCTCCTTCTCCTTTGGCTTTTGTAGATTACCAATATCCACTTATAGGTCTAGCTTACATGGCAGCCGTTCTTGAGAAAAATGGTTATGATGTGGCAGTGGTAGACTGCCCGGCTTTAAAAATGACCTACAAGCAAGCTGAACATGCGATCCGACTTTTTGAACCAGACATAGTTGGCATTACCTCCGTCGCCGCCACCTTCACATCTGCGCTTCAGATTGCTAGGGATATGAAAGAAAGGTATTCACAGGCACTAATTGTTTTCGGAGGACCACATGTTACAGTTATGGACGAACAAATCATCAGGGACCATGGAGAAGTGGATATTATTGTTAGAGGAGAGGGGGAGCAAACAATAGCCGACCTTGCACATTGCGTATCTAACTCTGGTTCGAAGAGTCTTAACAAGGTTAAAGGCATAACGTTTAGGAAGGAGACAAGCTTAGTTCGCACGCCAGATAGACCTTTAATTGAAAAACTTGACGAACTGCCTTTTCCAGCGTACCATTATTTTCCGTTAAGGAAATATCAGATTTTCGGGAAGCTGGGTCTTCCCATGGTAACCAGCAGAGGATGTGTCTCACAATGCACATTCTGTTCAGTACCTCAAATTGCAGGGAAGCATGTTAGAGCGAGAAGCCCAAAAAACGTGGTCGATGAGCTTGTGTGGATACGAGATGAATACAAAGCCGATTTTATTACCTTCACCGACGAAGTATTCACATACGAGAAAGAAAGGGTACTTGAAATATGTTCAGAAATAAAAAGAAGAAAGTTAAAGGTTCCCTGGGATTGCCAAACAAGAGCTGATTGCGTTTCCAGAGAAGTGTTAGCTAAAATGAGAAGTGCTAATTGTCAGCTTGTTTCTTTCGGCGTTGAGTCAGGCAGCCAAAAAATGCTAAACGCCATGAAGAAAGGAACCACAGTTCAACAAAATGAAATGGCCATAAAATGGGCAAAGGAAACGGGGCTGTCCGTGATTATCTACTTGATTGTTGGCTATCCTGGTGAGACGAAAGAATCATTGAAACAAACTTTTGATTTCATCAAGAAAACTGAACCTGATGATGTTTACATGTATTTAGCAACGCCTTATCCGAGCACAGAACTTGGCGATTTGGTAAAAGATACTTGTTGGAAAATCTCACGAGATTGGAGCCACTACGAGATGCAGACGCCAGTCTTCGAAAAAGCCGGTTTATCTTTTGAGAAAATCAACAATGAACGTGAAATTTTCTATAATGACTTATATTCACCTTCATATATCTTGCGGCAATCACTTAAAGGAACTATCTATAGTCAGATTATGATGCAAAACGCGTTGCATCAACTTCTTTGGCGGATTAAACTACCTTGGCTTTCTGCGAACTTCAAGAAACTGATACGCCTATGAAAAATCTGATTTAAAGTGTAGGATCAGCAAGACAGTAAACGTTCCAGTCATTATTTCCAACGTAAAGCCTTCCCCCATAGAGGGATGGGGCAGACCAGCTGTTTGAGCTGGTGACAAACCGATTAAGTGTCTCACCGTTTGCAGCGTCTAACACAAACACTGAACGTTGGTCAGTTACCACGTATAATTTGCCGTCAGCATATGAAGGTGAAACATAGAGCTCTTCGCCTAGATAAGAAGACCAAAGAGTTTGACCGTTTTTGCTGTCAACACAAACGATGGAAAACTTGTCTATTAGAAAAACTTTACCATTACTGTAAACTGGAGAGCAAACAATGAATTCTTTTGCAGCTTCATCCCTATACGTCCATGCGACGTCACCCGTTGCAGCATTTATTCCATAATACGCCTCTGTGTTGGAAGCTGCAAAAACCATACTATCCCCAACAGATGGAGATGCATGCATGTCAGTGCCACCCCCTAAAGGTATGTAATAAGGCAAAGTTCTTTTCCAAACAAGATTTCCAGTAGCAGCATCCAGTTTGTAAAGTGCGCCTAAATCGGGTTCTTGAGAGGCTATATAAACTGCGCCATCAAAAACTGCTGGAGAAGATGTTATGCATCCTTTGGTCTTGTATATCCAAGCGATGTCGCCGTTATTGGCGTTCAGACAGTACAAGTTAGTGTCTAATGAACCTACGTAAACTCGGTCATTAACTACTGTGGGAGAGGAACGCAATGTCACCAAAGAGGCAAAGTGAGCTTGAATGAAGCCGCCAGCTGACTTCTTCCAAATGAGGCTACCGTCGTAAGCATTGAGGCAGTAAACATAACCGTCATCTGGCCCTATGTACACCTTTCCATTAGCCACCGCTGGTGAAGACTTCATTTTCCCATTGGTTGTGAAATTCCAGATGAGCCCACCGCTTCGCGCATCTAGGCAATAGACGTTCTTATCTTGCGACCCAACGT
>LFWV01000016.1 GCA_001273335.1 miscellaneous Crenarchaeota group-1 archaeon SG8-32-3
CCTACCACTACCACCCCGTCAAAAATCAAGGCGATGGCGAGATAGCCATAGCACCATGTTTTCATGCTTACTCCTCTGGGTTGATTAATGCCAATGCCTATTAACACGCCAAACATTATTATGAAGCCTATTAATGCGAAAATCAAACATTCTCCCCTCACTGTGTAGACTATTTTCTTACTCAAACCCGCTTAATAGCTTATCTGCTCACACACATTTTCTCTGAAACCGCTTTTGAACCACTACCTTTTTTACTAAACCATATTGATACATCTAAGGATGGTGACCACTTTAACAAAATTTGATGAAAGACACTGTCACAAATGGGCTCTCCTCCTGCGTAAAAGACGAGAAAAACTGAATCAAACCTTACTTGCAATAGCAAACGAAGATTTTGGCGGAGCAAAACGCTTGTTACGCGAGATTTTCCATGGCATTTCAAGTGGCAAAAACGCTGAACCCGGAATGGTGGGGTCCCTTTTGTATCACATGGCTATGATCACCAAAATGGAGACGGAAACTCGTTTCCTGTTAGAAGAATTGGGTGTAGAAATGCCTGCTGTAGCTGAGGAGATAGAGCACTTCTACGGTGATTTCGCTTCTGATGTGGATGAGCTTACGAAGCCCGTGGTTTCGATTAACATTGACATGCGTGCGGTCGTCGCCAAGGCCAGTTTAAGTACACCCGAAAAAATAAATGTGTTCAACAAGCTGAATGAAAAAACCAAAACCGTGGAAAACATGCTCAGCGCGAAAAATCCTGAAGTAATTCAATACCTTGAAGCCTTGTTCAGGGATTGGGCGCAGAACATTGTTGAAATGCGTTTGCGACAGGAATACGAGACAGTTAAAGGCTTTGTAGTTACTGCGGCTCTCGCTAAAATAATTGGTGTGCCGTGGCTTAGGGGTGCAATGAAACGGGTTCAGGAAAAGTTTGGTGAAGAAACTGTTCGCATCGCGCTTGAGGTGACTCTTACTGTTGGGTTGCGCAGGGAAAACTTGCAGACGGTGATGTTGAGCGACCACTTCATCAATTACACTATGAATATGGCGAACCTTGATGGCCGCATGCAGTTTTTAAACTGCCCAATTTTCGCCAGCCACGACTATATAGCTAAGCAATTAGGCGTGACAGGTGATGTGGCGTCTCTTTTCTGCACTCATTTTTGCTTCGCTCACGCTAAGGCTATGTTGAAAACTGTTATGCCCTTCACATTTGAACTTTGGCAACCCAAGCGGATGGCTAATGACGGAAAATGCGAATTTTACCTTAAACTCGCCCATTCGCCCACCGCATCTAAATCAGAAAAGTTTGTTCCACTTGTTCTCTCATGGAACGTAACTCGGGAATGCAACCTGAAATGCCCTCACTGCTACATAAACGCTACCGATAAGACGCCTATAAATGAGTTAAGCACTGAAGAAGCAAAAAATCTTATAGACCAGATATGTGAAGTCAGTAAGCCCTTGCTCATTTTAAGCGGCGGCGAACCTCTTTTGCGCAAAGATATTTACGAGCTTGTCCGCTACGGCGCTTCGAAAGGGTTGAAGATGGGTTTAGGAAGCAACGGAAGTCTAATTGATGAAGCCACCGCCAAGAAACTTGAGGAAGCAGGCATAGAAACAGTTTCAATCAGCTTGGACTCGCATGTTCCAGAGCAGCATGACGCGTTCCGAGGTGTAAAAGGTTCATGGGAGAAGGCTGTTAACGCCATCAAAGCATTGCGGGAAAATGGCGTGCTTGTGCAGGTTAACACTACGGTAACCCAGCAAAACTACGGTCAAATCGACGATATCATGTCGCTGGCTGAAAAGTTGGGCGTGGAAAACTTTCACTTGTTCTTTCTGGTGCCTACTGGAAGAGGCGTGAAAATCGAGGATCTATCCCCCGCTAAATACGAAGAGATGATTAGAACAACTTTCGGGAAGGCTGCTCGACACAAACTTAACGTGAGACCTTCCTGCGCGCCCCAGTTCATGCGCATCGCAAAGGATATGAGATTGAACATGAGCAGGTGGATTCGAGGCTGCATCGCAGGTCTATACTACTGCAGGGTTTATCCCAACGGTGATATCACTCCTTGTCCTTACCTTCCAATAAAACTTGGCAATATACGCGAAAAAACATTCAAAGAAATTTGGTATAACTCTGAAATGTTCAAAACACTGCGCGATTTTGACACTTTGAAAGGAAAATGCGGAAAATGCGAACACCGCACTATATGTGGGGGCTGCCGTGCGCGCGCGTATGGGCTTTCAAGTGATTTCATAGACTACTGCGGTGACCTTCATAAGCCTGCAGAGTTGAAAGGCGACTACTTGACTGAAGACCCATGGTGTGTTTATAAGCCAAAGAAATCAAGTTAAGAAATTGTGCCTCACTAGGAAAAGCGCTATATTCTCCTATTTTAGCACCGTGCTATTAGTGTTGTTTAGCTCTTTTTTTCTTGTTCGATAGCTTGGAAATTTTTATTTGGGCTTTGCTCAGTACTTCTTGTACTGCCTTTTGTGCTTCAGCTTTGCTTTGGAATGCGTCTTCAAGTTCTATCCATGGCAAGCTATCGTCAAGTTTTATCCATGCCGAGTACATTATAGCTCACAACCCAAATTTCTTGCTTGAATATTTTCAAGCGTGAGCATTTTAAACGCTTGTGACGTTCTGATATATATTTGGAATCTTAGAAAATTATTTAAGCGATATACAACTTCTCAAATAAACGTTAGGAGTGCAAGTTGAAGTGGTATTTGGCAGCCCGCAAGCACACGTGCTGGTAGAGAGGTGCCTGTGGATGGCTGAAAACGAACAACAGCTGCGAAGGGAAAAACATGAAAGTAGCTTACACTTCCCCTCATCTATTCAAAGCCCTTCCAGCGATAGCTCAAAATAAAATATCAAGGAAACCTCCTAGACCACTTAGTCACTTATCAAAACCTTTTCTTCATTCATTTTTGGTTTTTCTCTTTTTGCTTTCTCTGACGAAATTTAGGAGGTGGCAATAGCCGGTGTCACATACAGGCGTTTCAAAAAGCTTCTCGGCAATGCTCAAGGAAGCCTCATTAGCTTTTTCTTTCGGTTTGGCGGGGATACTCGCAGGTTTCATAGTAGCTTCTCAATCTGGTATTTTCAGCTTAAAACCATCATGGGTTCTAGCGCTTTATCCTGCAATTATCAGCGCAAAAGGGGTTGGTAGTGGTTTATTAAGCGGTCGCCTAAGCACTGGGTTGCACCTTGGTACCATTTATCCCAAATTTTTCGGGAACACAAAGAGCTTTTACAAGTTGATTGAAGTTTTGATAGTTTTAACTTTGGTGACCAGTTTCACAATTTGCGCTATATCTATGGTTTTTGGTAATCTGTTTTGGGGAATAACTTTGGCTGATTTCCTCTCTATTTTGTCGGTTATCATAACGACTATGGCTTTAGGCCTTTTACTTTCCTTCGTAACTATAAAAGTCTCCTTCATCTCCTTTGAAAAAGGGTTAGACCCGGATGTTGTTGTATATCCCGTGATGTCAACGGTTGCCGACATTTTTGTTACGCTCTGCTATGTTGCAGTTCTCAATTTATTTTTCATTGGTGTTTGGGGCCAGTGGTTTATTGGTCTTGCTTGTTTGATTCCAGTGTTTCTTGTTTTCTATATTCTATCTAACAACCTTCATGAGGCTGATTTCATCAAGACCTTTAAAGAGTCTATAATTACCATGTTGATTGTAGCTTTCCTGGTTAACATAACTGGAACCATTCTCCATGGAATAAATAGTTTTGTGGAAGGTCGCCGCCCAGAAATAATCACTGTTTACCCTGCTTTGATTGGCATGATAGGAAACGTAGGTTCCGTCATCGGCTCTACTGCCACGACAAAACTTGCTTTGGGTCTACTTACTCCCTCTTTTTCTTCAATAAAGAACCACGCAAAGACTATTTTCAGTGCTTGGGTTGCTTCCCTCATGATGTTTTTCATACTAGCCGTTATGGCCCTTTCGATACACAATATGTTTTCCTTTTCCTCTTTTTACAGACTTATTTCAATTGTTTTACTTGCCAACGTTCTCGCTTTTGTTGCAATAGTCTTTTTATCTTATGCGGTTTCAATTTTAACTTTCAAGAGAGGATTGGATCCCGATAACTTCGTTATACCTGTCGAAAGTTCTTTAGCTGACAGTGTAACCTCGATTGCTTTATTTGTAGCATTAGTATTGATTATGTGACCGTGAAAAAGAGTATGATTAAAATATCAAATACTCAATATCTAACTGCGGAGCGCCTCTAAAGAGCATGCCACAATTTGAAAAGATTGAGTACAAACCTATCCCCGTCAGTGATCTTCTGGTGGAAATGAAGAACCTCTCTGAGCTTATGATTGACTTGGCTTACTCAGCCGCTTTGTTTAACGACAAAGAACTCGCAGAAGATGTTATTGAACTTGAAAGTCGCATTGATACTTTAGCCTATCTCTTAGATATGGAAATAATGATTGCGGCTAGAGACGCTGAAGACGCGGAGACTTTGATTGGTGTTTCCACCGTAGCCTCCGCATCAGATAAGATCTCTGACGCTGCCGCTGACATCGCCGCCATAGTAACACGCAATATCGGTATACACCCCATAATCGGCGAGATTTTCGAAAAAGTTGAAGAGCGGCTTATGAAGGCAACGGTCAAGGAAGACTCCGTTATAGCAGGCAAACGAATTGATGAGCTTGATTTGGCTGCGAGAATGGGTGTTGACATAATCGCCATCCGCCGAAACAAAGATTGGATGCTGGATCCAGAAGAAACTGCACATGTATTTCCCGGAGATATTCTGATAACACGTGGAGCCCCCATGGGCATTAAAGAGTTCAAGGATTTAGCTGAGGGGCGACTCAAGCACTTGGAGGACTGACAATGGTGGAGCATAAACGCGAAGTATTCGAAGAAATCGTAACACGGTTCGTTGAACTCAAAAACACCTCTGAGCTTATGATTGACTTGGCCTATTCCTCACTAATGTTGAATAGCAAGGACTTAGCTGAAGAAGTGGAACGCCTTGAAGAGTACATGGATAAGATGCACACAGATTTTGAGCTTCTAGCTTTGACAAGTGGTTTCAATAAAGCAGAGGCTTCTGGCTTTTTAGGGCTTATCCGCTTGGGTGTAGCAACCGAAAAACTTGCGGATGCTGCGGCTGAGATGGCTGAAGTTGTGCTTAGAGACATTGAACCTCATCCAGTGTTGAAGCTAGCCATACGAGAAGCTGAAGAAACCGTTACCCAAGCTTGTGTTACCGAAGGGTCTCCTCTCATTAATAAAACTCTGAAAGAAGCGAGAGTGCCCGAAGAAACAGGCATGTGGATTTTGGCTATAAAACGCAGCGAAAAAAGTTTACGCCCCAAACCTAGCATGAAGATTCAACTAGGTGACATACTGATAGCTTCAGGTTACGCTGAAGGCGTCGAAGACCTCCAAAAACTCGCCTCTCCCTCACAGCAATTCAACATTGAGTAGTTTAGATACTTATTTCAGCTTCATCAATACTATAAACGGGTAATTAATACTTACTTCTACAGGAGGGTTATCCATATCCCAGATTGAAGATAAAACGAAAAAAAACAGCTCATTTACTTGCCCGAACGTCTCTTGCGGCAAAATTTTCAATAAGCCTCTCAGAGCTTTAAATCTGCAGCAAGACAATGGGGAACCCTACGACGCGTGTCCGTACTGTTTAACCGAAATAACCGTGGATGATGAACCCAGAATCGCCTCTTATGAACCAGAAGTTTTGGAACTGGACGAAACTGAATCTGAAGTTGGAGAAGTGGCTCCTTCAGAAGAAAAGGTTGAAACTCCTGAGGCACCATCTGAATGTACACACTACCTTGGCTATCTAAGTGAAAAACCTTCAAAAGAGCAGATTCCGGACGAGTGTATGATGTGCAAGGATATAGTTACCTGTATGCTCAAGAAAATGAAGCAGTAGGGTCGGTTCTTCGTTATACACACCTATTTATAACATTTTGATTAGTTTTCTAGAGCGTAGCTAGTAGACGATGTATTTGTCGACTACTTCACAAGAAACCACTCCAGAAACTGTCACTTTTGTAACTCTCCAATTAAGAAAAATGAAAGCTGAAGTAGTTACGACTATTATTACTTCCTTTCTAAAATGACTAGAGCACAAGAGCGGTTTGAAGCATAAGCGGGTTTATTTGGAAGGGGGAGTCTACATAGCGGAGGTCGAAACCAGAAACTTAACTCTCCAAGTTAGTGGAGACGCGTGAAATTAAAGAATATGATGTGCAACCTGAAAGTGAAGAATGGTTATTCGCTTTATTTTCTCTAAACCCGCTCTTAATCGTGTTTATTATCTCTGCAATAGTTAATATAGGCATATTTTTCGATTTCAAACCACTCGAACTATAATTAATTATTTAGAACAAAAAGTCTCCTAAAATTAAAAAAATTATAGAGTTGGGAGATTTTAAGTGTTAGGTTGTATATCTATTAGTGCTTCTAGCTGGCTTTTTCTTCTGCAGCTTCTTCTACTTCAGTCGTGATCTCTTCAATGGGTTTTGGCGGTGGTGTCGTAGCCATTGTCCAACCAATCCATGCGCCTATAAACATTATTGCAACGAAAGCTATGAAGACCGGTAGCGCAATTATCCAGAATTTAACAGTTTCTTCAGTGACCGTTAGTCCAACATATCCAAGTACATCAACAAATAAAGATGGCATGAAAAGTGTTATTATATAGCCTATAGCGACAAGCAGACATACGATGAATATTGCTCCACCTATTGCTTGATCTTTACTCATATATCTTTCACCATTTAATAAGCCATGTTATTATCTTAATCCATTTAAAGTTTACCGTACTAGCCGATATACTCTATGTTATGTAGTTCCCATCTCCCATGCTGCTAAATACTTCTTCTGTTCCTCAGTGAGGTCGTCGATTTCTATTCCCATGCTCTTAAGCTTAAGTTCAGCAATGTTTTCATCTATGTCTGTAGGAACCGTGTAAACTTTCGGCGGCAGCTTCGTAGTTTTAGCCAAATACTCTGCACATAATGCTTGGTTTGCGAAAGACATATCCATTACTTCTGAAGGGTGGCCTTCAGCCGCGGATAAATTTACAAGCCTCCCTTCAGCTAACAGGTGAAGTTTTCTGCCGTCTTCCAGAGTATACTCTTCCAAGTTAGGTCTTATTTTTCTCTTCGCTATTGACAGGGCTTCTAAATCTTTGATACTTATTTCCACGTTGAAGTGCCCGCTGTTGGCGATTATGGCGCCGTCTTTCATTTTCTGTATGTGTTCTTTTCTTATGACGTTGATGTCACCTGTGGCTGTTACAAATATGTCACCTATGGGTGCTGCTTCAACCATTGGCATGACGCGAAACCCGTTCATTGCTGCTTCTAACGCTCTTAGCGGTTTCACTTCGGTGACTATGACGTTTGCGCCCATCCCTTGCGCGCGCATGGCTATGCCTCTGCTGCACCAGCCGTATCCGCCAACCACGAAAGTTTTGCCAGAGATAAGCGTGTTTGTGGCTCTTATGACTCCGTCTATGGTGCTTTGCCCCGTTCCGTAACGGTTGTCGAAAAGGTACTTCGTGTAAGCATCGTTCACGGCTACAATAGGATACTTGAGGCTTCCCGCTTTTTCCATTGCTCGTAGCCGAATCACGCCTGTGGTTGTTTCTTCTGTTCCACCCTTAACATTCGGCAAATCTGCCGTCCTTTTGCTGTGCAGTGTGCCAACGAGGTCAGCTCCGTCATCCAAGGTTATAACTGGCTTGTAATCCAACACTTTGTTAAGACACCAATAATATTCTTCGGTTGTCTGTCCTCGTTGCGCAAAAACATGGACACCTTTTTCAACCAGCGCGGCGGCTACCTCATCCTGTGTAGAAAGCGGGTTGGAACCGCACAAAGCAACTTCGGCACCTCCAGCCATTAAGGTTTCTACTAAGACAGCGGTTTCCTTAGTTACGTGAAGACATGCCCCCAGCATCAAGCCTTTCAACGGCTTTTCCTTCTTGAACCTGTTTTTAATTTGGTTCAACACGGGCATGTGGGTTGCCCCCCACTCAATTTGTAAGTGGCCTTGCGCTCCTATTGTCTTGTCTCTAACTTTGAATTCTTCCATTTATGTTTCCTTCTTTTAGAAAAGATTCCTATCTGATTATTTAGCTTTACTTTAAACCTGTAATAACACGTTTCTGAATCAAGAGCGACCGCTGTTCTTCTTTCCAAAAAGGTTTAATTGTGTTTTGCCTGAACTTTACGGTTAGAGGTGTAAGAATGAGGGAGCCTTTCAACGAGTTTGTTGAAACCAAGTTAGCATCCGAAATTTTGTTGATTACCTGTGGGCTTCCTGCAACTTGGAAAACAGAGACTTCCGCGGAGGTCTCAAAAATCATGGGCTATCCAATTCTCAGAAGTGACCTACTTCGATTGGAGGTTCTTAAGGGTGAAGACGTGTTTGACGCAAAAGTTGCTGGAAACATGAGCAAACGGTTGTCAGTTTATGATGAAATGTTTCGCCGTGCAGATTACCTTGCTGGGCAAAGTAAAGGCGTCGTTTTGGATGCTACTTTTGTTACTCAGGAGCTGCGGAGACGCGCGGCTGAGATTGCGGCTAAGCACGCATTGACTCTTGTTATACTTCAAACTAACTGTCCTCAGGAAGTGTCTTTTGCGAGGCTTCAGAAGAGAACCAAGGAGAAGTATGAATCGAATGCTTTGACGCTGGAAGCGTATCTTGCCAACAAGCGCAAGTTTGAACCAGTTAACTTGGATGACTTAAAGAAGCTTTACCCAAAGCTCAAAATAGTGCATTTAACGGTTGACACATGTCATGATTCCCCTGAGGAATGGTACATCGTCGGGATGGAAAAAAGGTAACAGGCAGTTCCATGATAATAGACTTACACATTCACTCTCAAAGCTCTGATGGGGCCTTCACGGTTGAAGAGATTTTCAGGGAAGCTAAGCTCAGAAACATTGAGTTCATGTCGATTACAGACCACGATTCAATTGGTTGTCAAGAAGCAGCTATGGATTTGGCTGAGAAAGCTGGGATCTATTATGTTTCAGGTGTTGAATTGAACGTGACTTTCTCGCACCCCAAGTACTATCAGCGTAAGCCGGTGTCACTAGACTTCTTGGGTTACCAGTTTGACGCCAACAACAAGATGTTAGTCGACAAGCTTCGGGAAATGGCGGAGTATAGAGAGGAAAGAGCTGCCATGATTATGCGTAATCTTAACATAGAGTTTGAAAAGGAAAGAATTGAACAGTTAAAGAAACGTGATTTTGAGGAGCTTCAATCTTTCGTTGACGGAACACTTGGACGCCCTCACATAGCAGATTATCTGGTGAAGAAGGGCATTGTTCGAACTAGGCAAGAGGCTTTTGACAGGTATCTTGTGCGGTGCAATGTTCCCAAGTTTCCGTTTCACCTTGAAGAAGCATCTAAGCTGGTGAGGGATGCGGGCGGGAAAATAGTTTTGGCTCATCCTAACGACCCACACGGAACTTCGCTTGTGAAGCTTACCAAATCTTTGTCTGAACAGACAACGATAGTCGAAGAGTCAATGCTAAACTATATTGATGGCGTGGAATGCTGGCATTCCAGAAACGATACCCTAACAACAAATCATTACATCAAGTTTGCGAAAGAACACGGATTAGTAATGACTGGAGGCAGCGATTGCCACCAAAAACCGGTTATAATGGGAACCGTGAAAATCCCTGACTATGTAGCTGACCAATTTTGTTAGCTAAATTTTTTCGCGTAAGCGGAAGATAACTTGAAATATGAATTCGCTTCGTTTATTGCCGCATTCTTGTCATCAATGCTTATTCTAGGGTCATTAAGCTTGAAGCTGGTGACCTTGCCTCGGACATAGGCTCGATAGCACTTGTAAAAAGGCAGAAGTTTCATCAATTCTCGGTCTCCAGAATATTCAACGTACTTTTTTACGAAAAAGTTGGATAGGTCAATTCGCTTTTTGAAGTCTAGGTCCATGGATAGAAAAGCAACATCAGCTGCAATGTCGGAGTACCTGAATCTCTCGTTGAATTCTATGGCGTCAAAAATGTAGATTTCGTTTGTAACGAATATGTTACCCGAATGGATGTCACCGTGGCAGTCTCTGACTCTTTTTTCCGACATTCTCTTATTGAAGAGTGTCGTGTTTTTCTTTATGAAGTCTTCAACTCTGTCGCGAATTAGCTTGAAGTTCTTGGCGGATATTGTTTTGCCGATGAACTCTTCAGTTTGTTCGAAATTTTCTTTCCAATTGGTTTCTATTGTCGCTAAGGAGCCGAAATCGCTTATTCTGCTATTAGTTTCGGCTTTTGAATGGAATTCCGCGATGATTTTTGCTATTCTGTCAATAATCTTGTCGTCAACTTTGTTTTCTTCGAGAAGCTTGACCATGATCTTCTCTTGAGGCATCCGCTTCATTTTCACTGCGTACTCCACCGTTTCCCCTCCGCCTTTTATCTTAAAGGCGTTGGCTTTATTGATGGGAACAACCTCCAAGTACATGTCACCGCAAAGCCGCCTGTTGAGTTTCAACTCTTCTTCGCAGAAGCAACGTCTCTTTTCAAGCGTAGTGAAGTCCAAGAATCCGAAGTTTACCGCTTTCTTCACCTTGTAAGCGAAGCGTCTAGTTAGAAAGACGGCAGATAGGTGGGTTTGGACCAGTTCAACGTTGCCTGGGTCTTCTTCATAAACTTCCGGATTCATTAAGGCCCCGATAACTTGCTTCTGGTCTATCATATGACCACTCCTTCAAGTTTCATATACCATTCTCTTATGAACAAACCTTCAGCGAGCAATATAGAAGTATCTGCATGAGTAATCCCGCGGGTGTTTAGGTGGGGGTTATGACATATTCCGATTTCGGAATGAAAAGATAAATACAGATTCAAAGTTAGTATTAGTAGGTGTACCGCGTGGATATTGAAACATTAGATGATTTAAGGGTAATTCTAAAGGAGACGGGCTACTCGAACAAAGCAATAACAGAAATTATTAAATGGTACAACTATGAACACCAAATGAATTAGCAAAACTTAGCGCTCTTTTTGCATCTCATAACGAGTTTGCAGATTTTTCAGGTGTGTACTCTGGATGAAACGCATAACTTAAAATTTAGTTCACCGCCGTGGATTCGCTCTGCTGTTCATCCTCCATATAAAAGCTGGGGACACACGGAAGGAAAGCGAAAAAAGCAATTCTTAATAGCTTATAGCAGAAAACTAACTTGTAAAGGGATATCTTATGACTCATCATACCGCGTTGACTGTGGCACAGGAACAATTGAAATTAGCCGTGGAGAAACTGGAACTGGATCCGGGAATCCATGAGATACTAAAAAAACCCAAACGTTCCCTCATAGTGTCAGTCACGATAAAAATGGACAACTGTACAATGGGTGTCTTCGACGGAGTTCGCGTGCAACACTGGGACGTGAAAGGACCGTTCAAAGGCGGCATCAGATACCATCCCGACCTAACCATAGACGACGTAACGGCTCTTGCTATGTGGATGACTTGGAAATGTGCTATAGCTGACTTGCCCTACGGCGGAGCAAAAGGTGGAATATGTTGCAACCCAAAAGAAATGTCAAATAGTGAACTGGAACGGCTCACACGAAGGTATGTAAGCCTAATTTTTGATTATATTGGACCTCACAGGGACATACCGGCGCCAGACGTTTACACAAACGAGCAAACGATGGCGTGGATTATGGACACATATAGCCAGCTTAAAGGCTACAGCGTTCCCGAAAGCGTCACTGGAAAACCTGTGGAGGTAGGTGGTTCTGAAGGCAGAGTATGCGCCACGTCGCTGGGTTTGGCTTTCTGCGTGAGGGAAGCGGCGAAAATCTTAAAGCTGAAATTGAAAAACGCCACAGTGGCAGTACAAGGCTACGGTAACGTAGGATACAACGCCGCCAGCATAATGCACAGTTTGGGTTGCAAAGTGGTCGCAGTAAGCGACTCGTCAGGCGGCATTTGCTGCCCAGATGGTATAACGCCCTCCGCTGTATACGCTCACAAGAAAAAAAAGGGTTCAGTAGTAAACCACAAAAACTGTGTTAATATAACCAACGAGGAACTACTGCAGACAAAATGTGACATACTTATTCCAGCGGCTTTACAGAACCAGATAACCAAGGATAACGCGGACAAAATCAACGCCAGAATAGTAGCGGAAGGCGCAAACGGCCCTACAACGCCAGAAGCGGACAAGGTGCTTTATGAGAAAGGAACTTGCTTAATACCGGATATAATAGCTAACTCGGGCGGGGTGACGGTTAGCTATTTTGAGTGGGTTCAAAACTTAACGCGTGAGCACTGGGCACTGAAGCAAGTTAACGAAAAGCTGGAAAGCAAAATAACTAAAGCTTTCTATGATGTGCAAAAGTTATCTAAGCAGGAAGAAAGCGACATGAGAACAGCCGCATTAATGCTTGGAGTTGGGAGAGTTGCCCACGCAATAGCGACATTAGGCCTTTGGCCTTGAGTTCGTCCATTTGAGTTCCCTAATTTCTCAAATTGTTTGCTCTAAATCTTTAAACGGCGCTTTTTATATCTTTTTTCAATGCATAAAGTGAAACGGAGAGTCTGAAAGGGAGAAAAATACTGATGCCAATGGGAATCGAAAAGTTGGATTTTTGTTTTGAAAATTTACTTGTAAGAGTTACCGCGGATAGAAATCATCCTGAAATCCAGCTTGCTGGGTTATCGATTGGTCCTTTTGAGGAAGGAAATGATTATGAAATGTATTACTGGATAGCACAGGAACTTGCGGGGGCGGGAATTGTTCATTTTAGCGAAGACGATCTCTTAAAAGCGACTTCGCTTTATAAAATTCAATGGAAAGAACGAGTGCAAATACCCGGTCAAATATCCGACCTCGCAGAAGACTTTTACCCTAAGCTCCGCCGTTACCTCGCAGACATGAAAGCTGAAATAGCAAAACACCCAGAAAAAGCGCGGGAATTCGAGAAAACCCTGCATTCAGCATGGGACATCGTGAATTCTAGGCTAAAGAAGATAATTACGTTATCTTCAGGTCCAACTCAAACTGGCCAGATACAGAAAAAACTTACATTCGAGGAGAGATTCATTTACGCTCAACTCGGTAAGGTAATCAGCGAGTGGAAAGCGCAGATACTAAACTTTGAAGGAGAACGATAAACAAAATGGCTCGAGAGTTAGCAACAGTAGACCCTCAAGAACGCTTCCTTGAATTCTTCAAAAAAGAAAAATACCGTCAGAAAATCTTGCAGATGGCCATAACTGGCGGAGAATCAATAACCGTTGAGTTCGAGGAACTCTTCGGATTTGATCAAAGACTGGCGGAAAAATTGATGGAGAAACCAGACGACTTTCTGCAGCACGCAGGCAACGCAGCTTACGCTCAACTCGGAATTGAAGACGCTGAATACGCTGCGAAAATTGATAAGCTGACCGTTAGAATTGTGAACTTGTTGGGCAAAGAACAGTTACGAAAACTAGGCTCGAAGCAGATGGGAAAACTAGTTATGGTTGA
>LFWV01000017.1 GCA_001273335.1 miscellaneous Crenarchaeota group-1 archaeon SG8-32-3
CCACTGTTTTTCAACATGCAATCCCGGAAGGCAAACGCATTCTCGCTTGAGCGGGGATCGAAATAGGACTCGACACCGCATGGATCATATGAAGCTGCGCCTCTGCAAACCTGTTTCACCCATTGAAAGGCTTCAGACTCATAGAATTACTGTCGAATCCCGACGTCATTATCATTCTAAATCTGAACTTGAGGTACATGAGGCAAACACCAAAGGCTAAATTCCAGAATGAAAACTGGCGGGTTGCCGAGGTAACCTTTTAATCTGCACTTGGCACTTACCTAAAGGTTGGTAGAATTGAATAACGAAGATAAATGTGACAAGTTTGCTGCGATTAATGAGTTAGCTCGGCGAAGAGGCTTCTTCTGGCAGTCGTACGAGATTTACGGCGGCGTTGGAGGCTTCGTAACCTACGGTCCCCTAGGTGCACGGCTGAAACAGAACATCGAAGCTAAACTCCGCGAACTCTTCGTCACTAAACTTGGCATCCTCGAAATCGAGTCATCAGTAATCACTCCAGGCAAGGTCTTCGAAGCATCAGGACACGTAAACCACTTCAAAGAACCCATGGTCGAATGTGTCACATGCAACAAGCGATTCCGCGCAGACCACCTACTCGAAGAATACGCCAAAAAAAGCTGTGCAGAAACCGAAAAAATGGATCTCGAACAAATCCAGAAAGCCCTCAAGGCACACGGCGTCACATGTCCCGAGTGTGGCTGTGGCTTCAAAAACCCACAGCAGTTTCTAACAATGTTCCAAACCACCATAGGACCCTACTCCAACGCCAAAGGCTACGGCAGACCCGAAGCTGCCCAAGGCATATTTGTAGAGTTCAATCGCCTCTATGTCATGGCACGCGAAAAACTCCCCTTCGGAGTCATCCAAATCGGGCGCGCTCTACGAAACGAAATCTCGCCCAGACAAGGCTTGATTCGACTTCGCGAATTCACCATTGCCGACTTAGAATTCTTCTTCGATCCTGAAGAACCAGACTGTTGCCTGCTCAAGGACGTGGAAAACGAAACCCTGTGGATATACCTCGCGCCCGAAAGGCAAGCGTGTAGCGAAAAAATCGTGAAAGTTACCGCTAAAGACGCCCTGGCAAAGCAGATTATCTGCTCCGAGTGGCAAGCGTTCTTCATGGCAATGGCGAAGAAACTCCTAACCGAAATTGGTGTGCCAGCGGAAAACCAACGTTTCATAGAAAAACTCCCGTGGGAAAAGGCGCATTACGCCACACAATGCTTTGACCAAGAAGTGTACTTCGACCGCTGGGGCTGGATTGAAGTTTCAGGTCACGCGTACCGCACAGACTACGACTTAGACTGCCACACGAAAGCCAGTGGCGCAGACCTCCGGGTCTACAAAGAATATCCTGAACCTATAGAGGAAGAACAACTCGTCGTGAAGCCAGTGATGTCCAAGCTTGGGCCCATATTTAAAGGCGAAGCCAAAAAGGTTGCACACCTACTCACAAAAGTCTCTGCGCAAGAAGTTGCAAGTGCGCTCGAAAAAGACGGATACTACATGGCTAAAAACTACAAGTTGCTGCCTGAACATGTGGATGTAACCCATGAAAAAACGGTTTCACGCGGTAAACGTTTTACTCCTCACGTTGTTGAACCCAGCTTCGGCTCCGACCGCCTGTTCTACGCGGCACTGGAGTACGCTTACGGCTTGAAAGACGACCGTGTAGTAATGAGTTTCCCCAGAGCAATCGCGCCAATCCAGCTCGGCGTTTACCCGCTTGTAAGTAAGGATGGCATAGCCGAAAAAGCCCGAGAAATATATAAGCAGCTGTTAAACGAAGGATTTGCCACGGAGCTCGACGAAGCAGGCTCTATAGGCAGGAGATACGCCCGCGCCGACGAAGCAGGCATTCCCCTCGGCATAACCGTAGACTATGACACGTTGAAAGACGGCACAGTCACAATCCGCGACCGCGACTCGTGGCAGCAAGTCAGAAGCCTAATCAAGGATCTGCCTAAAATTTTGCACTCGTATTTCCAAGGGAAAACCAACTTTGAAGATTTAGGGACTTAATGTCAGTTTCTAATCGTTAGCTTTTATAATACACTTATGCTACTAAATGTTGGAAACATTAGCTATTTAATGAGAGGGGCGAGAACGAGCTTGGTACTTCCAGCTGAAACAGAACAACGCGTTAAACGCAGAGCTTTAAGAGCATGTCAAGATAACCTGCGCAAAGTGGTCGATGTCACTAGGAAAATTCCTCGGTTGGTTGAGCAGTTTTCAAAAGGTGAAAAAGAACAAGCAAGACAACTTTTCAGCGAAATCAGGAAAGGCGAAGAAGAAGTCCTTAAAGCTAGACGAATGGTCTCGCAGGAACTAGCCGAAATAGGCGCCATCCTAATCAGCAGAGAAGACTTCCTCAGGTTCACAAACCTTTCAAGCGAAATCGCAGATTTCTCCGAAGGCATCGCCTACTACCTTATCGAAATACTCGAGCATAACTGGAAAGTGCCAGACGATATCCGAAAGGAGCTGCTTAATCTTTCCGAAGCTGTATTCGATGCGGTGCTTAAATTAAGAGAAACAATGATGGTTCTAAGCTACGGACCAGCTAAAACATTGGAGAAAGCAAAAGACGTTGAAATCGCTGAAAGAACAGTTGACGAAATCTACCGCGCGCTGTCAATAAAAGTCATAAGCAGCAAACTCGACCTCCCAGTACTTCTACTCATGCGAGATATCCTCCAGCTTCTGGAAAACTCTGCTGACAAGGCTGAAGACGCAGCTGACACCGTCCGCACGCTCTCTTTCATAATGTAACCTGAGTGCGAAACTATCCATGGCTAAAACCAAAGTAGAACTAATAGAAAACTTCTTGGTAGTTTGGAACCCGGCAGAAGGCTCTAAACTTTACAAAAAAGGATTTTACGGTAAACCCCTCGGAATACCCAAACCGAAAATCCCCCAATTCGATGTTCCTCTACTCTTAGATTTGATGGAAGGCTTATACCTTGTTGAAAAGGGTAAAATAACGATTCACGAAGGCGCAGAGAAACGCAGAGTCGGACTCAAGAACCTCCGACAAAAAGCTAGACAACTATACGACGAGTTCGACGAGAAATACACGGTTTACCGTGACTTGCGGAACAGCGGCCTAATCGTAACACCTGGGATAAAATTTGGCTGTGACTTTGCCGTCTACAAGTACGGTCCAGGCGTTGAACATGCACCCTATATGGTTTCCGTGAAGCAGGCAGGCTCCGACATTTCAGCCACAGAAATCGTAAAGGCTGGGCGGCTAGCAACTACGGTGCGGAAACGTTTCATAATTGCCATGCCAGACTTGGAAGCGGAAAAACCTAAATACCTGATTTTCAAGTGGTTTAAAGCCTAGTTTGACATCAGAATTTGCTGCTTAAATTCTCCTCTAACTCGCTGATGCGGGTAGATTCTTGTTTCTATTAAGCTGCATCCTTCGTCAATGATGACGTCGTCGGCGACAACTGAAACAGCATCTATCTTAGTTGGTCTCCGCCTGCTTGAAAGTATTGTTGCGTGCCTGCCGATTATGCTTTCCCGCACTTCTGCTTTTTCTCCAATTATAACCCTGTCTAAAATCGCCGAGTTTTCTATAGTAGCGCCCTTCCCGATTCTCGTGAAGTTGTCTATGCAGGAGTTCACTATTCGCACGCCGTCGTCTATTTGACAGTGTCTGCCAATGAGCACGGCGCCTTCAATTTCTATTCGCCCCTGCTTGATTTTGCGAATAATTGTTTGTCTTCTCTGTTCCGAATCAAGGCTTTCTCCCTGAACCCACATTTTTTGGTCTTTGCTGGTTTTTCCGCCGAAATCAATTAGCATGCTGAAGCCTCCATGGAGCAGTTTCTTCATGGCTTCCAAGTAATTTTTGGGAGTGCCAACGTCAAACCAGTTTCCCTTCAACGTGTAACCATAGACTGGGTGACCTGCCTGCGTCAAGTATGGTATGAAGTCGTAACCGAAATCTAACCTGTTTTTCCTCTTAATTATCTGTTTGACTCCCTTTTCCTTGAAGACTTTTCTTATTTCGGGTGAAAGCACGTATAAACCTGTGTTGGCAAGGTTGCTGGGGGCGTCTTTTGGTGCTGGCTTCTCAACGAAGCGCCTGATGCGATTGCTCTTGTCGATGTCCGCGATGCCTAAACCTTCCACGTTGTCTACTTCCCTGAGGACGATGGTCATCAAAGCACCTTTTTCACGGTGGAACTGAATGAGGTCTTTCACACAGATTTCGAAAACGTTGTCGCCTTGCACCGCGAAAACAGGATTGGTGACATTGTAGTATTCCATGTTTATTCTTGCAGAGTCAGCGCTTCCCTTATCTTCCACGTTAGGCTGATATTTAATGTGAATCCGCGGTTTGATACCGTACCGCACGGAAAAACCGTAGCCTGAGCCAAAATAATCGTACAAGTCCCTATAGTTCGTGTAGCCTTTCACTCCAAAGATGAAGTTACAGATGCCTTGACGTGCAAGAGACAACAGCGAAAATTCCACCAACGGTCTGTTCAACAGTCTAAGCGCGGCTTTGCTTGTTGCTGCTGTCAACGGAAGAAGACGCGTTGCCTTTCCGCCAACTGGAATTATAACTCTTAGTCTTTCAGGGGCATAGTTATCGCCCACTAACGGCGCATAATTGGAACCCAAAAGATTTCACCAAAGATTTTGTTATTAATGCGTTTCAGGAGCGTATTAACTTTTTCAATTTGCACTGTAATTCAAACAACCTTGTTTATAATCAGGTCTTTTTGAAGGTCGGCAGTCTCAGGATATGTATGCTAACAGCAACTGCAACAGCTATCATAACTAGCTGTAGTGGCAAGACTAACTCGGGTGGTAAAAGACGGTGTAGCATGAAAACTGTTGAAAGGCTTATGGTTGTCCAGAGCACGATTAGGGCGGTGATTTTGGTTTTTTTCGGCAGTCCTTTGCCTTCTGTGTAGTTGCGTATGTACTCCCCGAACCATCGGTTGTTCAGTAACCAACTGTGCATTTTCTCAGAGCTTTTATAGTAGCAAGCCGCAGCAGCTAGAATGAAGGGTGTAGTCGGCAAGATAGGCAAAACCATCCCGATGGCGCCTAACACCATGCAGATTGTTCCTGCGATGAACCATAATGTTCTTACAAGTTTTCGCCCTTGCTCTTTGCATGTTGTCGCAAAAGATTTCTTTTCTCCCATGACACTTTCCTTTTTATACCGTTTTGGTTTTGTGTCTTAAAAACACTGCGTCAACCGACAACAAAACGCGGTTTTTAATGTTTTAAAGGAGAATTTTATAACTTAGTCGGAACAATGCTTCTCTATCAAAGGTTTGACTAGGATGGGGAAAGTAAGAGGCTTCATACAGCTAATGCGCCCAGTCAATTGTGTAATGATGGGTTTCGCAGTGTTCGTTGGCGCGGTTCTGGGGTATCCCCAATTCTCCAGCTTTAACTGGCTCGGCGTCCTGTACGGCTTTTTCACAGGTTTCACGCTGACAGCCGCATCCATGGTCATTAACGACTATTATGACCGGGCGATTGACGCTATAAACGAGCCCAGTCGCCCGATTCCAAGCGGTCTGGTCAGCGTCAGAGAAGCTTCGGCTTTTGTTTTTCTTCTTTCAGTGGTAGGTTTTGTGTTCGCTTATTTCACAAGTTTTCTCTGTTTGGTGGTTGCGGGGATCTCTTGGGTTGTTGTGGTGGCGTACGTTACGGTTGGAAAACGAAGCGGATTGCCTGGCAACTTTCTCGTCAGCACATGCGTGGCCATCCCGTTCATTTACGGCAGTATAATAGTACGCAATACTGTTCCGTTGAGCGTTCTGCTTTTTACGCTTATGGCCTTCCTTTCTAACACTGGTAGGGAAATCACCAAAGGCATCGTTGATGTCAAAGGTGACAAGGCTGAAGACATTAAGACTTTGGCGGTGCGTTACGGCGAGAAGAATGCGGCTGTTGCAGCCACATTGTTTTACGTATCTGCGGTTGCTTTAACCCCACTTACTTGGATTCTGAACTTGGTTTCTTTCTGGTTTGTTCCTCTCGTTTTAGTGACAGACATCGGGCTTGTTGTGTCTTCTACTCTTCTGCTAAGGGATTATTCTCGGGAAAGTGCCAGAAAAATCAAGAAAATAGTTCTTCTACTATTTGTTGTCGGTCTGTTGGCGTACGTGGTTGGCGTTATCAAATAAATTGAGGACTGGTACGACAAATCCTCAAATATTTGTTTATTTCAGCTCGTTTCTATGGCTAATCTTAGCCGGTAAAGTGTAGCTTGCACGTGCCTAGAGGCTCCACGTATATACGTGCATGTTTCGCTTATGTTAAAAATCCATAAGTATTTTCTGCACGCTTTTCAATGCGAGGATGTTAACATGTCTGAACGTTTTGCTAAAAAATGGGAAAGCAGAAAAGACGGAACATCATTTGTAGATAACATACGTGCAGTAGTTAGTCCACCGCCACCGCTGAAGCCACGCATGGATTACGCCATAAAACGTTTGAATCTGCAAATCCATAAGTTGGACCAAGCTGCTGATAGGTTCAGCCAAAAAGACAAAACCCTTTTTGGAAAGATAGTCGCCGCTTATGAGACACATGACACTGCACGTGCTAACATTTACGCTAATGAGCTGGCTGAAGTTCGCAAGATGGAAAAAATTGTTATGAACGCGAGACTAGCACTTGACCAAGTAATGCTTAGGCTGCAGACAGTGACTGAATTCGGAGATATAGTGTCTACGCTGGGACCAGCCATAGGCGTTTTGCGTACTGTCAGTGCAGGTCTCGTGGGTGTTCTGCCTGAGGCTGAGAATGAACTCGGTGACATCGGTAACATGCTGAGCGGGTTGATGTTCGATGTGGGTCAAAGCTCTGGACTAAATCTCAACTTCAATTCTGTTAATGAGGACACAGCTAAAATACTGACAGAAGCCGCAACGGTTGCAGAGCAGAGAGTAAACTCTAACTTCCCAGACTTGCCTTCTGGGCTCTCAGCGAATTTAGCGAAAGGAAAAAGCACCAACTGAAACACTTGAAATGTTTTATCACTTAGTCAAATCCCCACTCATTTTTCTAGCATAAGTGAACTCATAACAAAATCATTATATTCTGGCACAGTCACGTATTCAGTAAAACCCAGAGAGTACTTAGCGGTTAAAAATAAAAGAAAGCCGCACGCAGGAATAGCTCCCTCTTGGTAATGGAGTGTGAAAACAACGATGGGCAAGCTCAAAACCCTAGTAGCAGCCATCGTATTGGCAGTATCACTATCAGTGAGTTACTTTTTTCTCAGTGGAAGGGGCATTTTGCTTAGCGAACCAGACTTTGGTTGGGTTAATGTACTTTTCGTAGTCGTGAACATCATTTTCTTTTCCATTTTTATCTTTTTCATCCAATATAGAAAAAAGATTTCTCGACTTCCCGGAAGCGTTTACTTGGCGTTCATAGTTGCGCTGTATGTTGAAATGTATGGTTTACCTTTAACCATGTACGTTTTCATGGGTGTCTTTGGGTATAATGAAGTTTTTCAGTTGGAATTCCTTTTAATAGGCTTATTAGGAGAAGATCTGTTCTACCTTATTTTCAAGTATATAATATTTCCTATTTCAACAATAATAATTGTCGTAGGGATACTCTTAATCGTCTTTGGTTGGAGACAGATTTTCAAAGCGAGAAGCAAGAGTCAAGGTCAGCTTGTAACGACAGGGCTTTACTCGCACATTCGACACCCACAATACCTCGGCTTTTTGTTACTCACACTTGGCATGCTTCTTGAATGGCCAACAATCTTCACGCTTTTGTTGTGGCCTGTTCTGACAGTTGTGTATTATCGTCTCGCCAAAGACGAAGACAAAGAAATTGAGGCACAGTTCGGAGAAGAATTTCGAGAATATAAACGTACAGTTCCCGCTTTCTTACCGAGACTACGAACAACAACCACTTGAGGCGACATAAGTCCGCACTCCAATTAGGCAACCACAATCAATTCACATAACTTGCAACGATAATACTTCTGTTGCCTCGTATACGGCTATTTTTTTAAAAAATGATTGCCGTTTCGGGATTGGGGTTTGCTAGGGCTCTGGAATTATAATTAAAGGAGAATAGAAAAACTCAAGAATTTTGCTATATGGTGTTGAATCCAGCGTCCTTTCAGCCCCTCTGCTCCTCTAACCACGCGTGTATGCTTCCTGTAACACTTGCGCTTTATTGGTTGCTGTTGCACGCACTATTTTCTCATCTGAAAACGCTGTCTCAACTACTGTTATCAACTCTCACACGTATTGACGTTCAGAGGGCATTGTTCACAGGAAACGAGACTTTCATAAAAATTCTTTAAACACACTTTAGTTTTAGCTTGTGTGCATTTTGTTAAAGACTGCAATACTTGCTTGTACTTCAGTATAGCAACGTCAAATTGGGAAATTTCAGTTTTACCGTTGGATAACCATACTTCAAGAGTTTGGTTCTCAAGCAACTCTAGGATTGGTTTTGCTTCTTGTTCGCCTATGAGTGGTTGCATAATTGTCTTTCCGTCATTTTCGTATATAGCTACTGTAACGCATTTTGTTTTAGGGTCAATAGTTACCTCAGATGTAACAACAAGATCTTCGATTTGATGACGTGCAACCCCTTTCATGATTAAGCCTCAGACGAAATATAGCGCGTGCAATATATTCTGAGACTATTTTAGAATAAAACGGTTTTTGTAAAGATTTTTTGACACAAGAATTCACTACTATCTTTTTTTTGTCAATTTTTCTTGACTAAACTATTACTATCGCCAGAAGAACATTGTTTTTTAACAGTTAAATCTTCTAATACGAATACTACAGTATAGATTGTGGGTTGAAATGGGCGATTCTCTGGAAGAAAAATATTCAACTATGTTTAGTTCTTTAAAGCATCCAGCGCGTCGCAAAATTCTTAAAATGCTCTCAGAAAGACCAATGACTTTCTCAGAAATGCTTGACAAACTTGAAATCCCTGGTTCTCATCTGACATATCACCTTGAGACTCTCGGTGAATTTGTAGTAAAAAAGGAGGATGGTAAGTACAGGCTATCCAGCTTTGGGGAATCCTCGGTATCTTTGATGAGAGGGGTAGAAGAAGCGCCATCCGTCGAGACAAAGAAATTCTCATTGTTACCTTTAAGGTGGAAATCCCTTTTTGCGGTGTTCATGATATGTATTGTGCTTTTGGTAAGTGTTTCCTATGTTCAATATGCCTCTTTTAACCACTTGTTAAGGGACTATGAAATATTGCAAGCCGATTTTGAAAGAGTGAACTCACAGAATCAACAGCTGCTATTGAATGGTAGCACGGATAAAAGCTTGATTTTCCTCAGAGATGTTATCAGAATCGACCTAGCAAAGTACCAGGTAACTTTGATTAGCCGTACTGTGGAAGATCGCTCAGATTATGGGGATATGGTTGAGGAAATATTCAAATTCGCCCTCGTTGACGGTGATAGCAAACTTGACATAGTTTTAAGGTTTAGAAACAACCATTTTTCACTCTACCAACTTTCCATATTAGAAGGCTTTCCACCTTATGCCCCCGAGTATGTTCAGTCTGAATTGACAGATATCATAAAGGTCACCAGAGATCTGATCGAGAGATACAAATCCAATATAAGTGACCCCTACTTGGAAGAAATTAGCCAACTGTTAGCGTTAGCCAACGAGACAAGCAATGAGCTAACTGTAGGCAATACCAAGCTGAAAATATTAATTGACGGAGATAACGTAGAGGTCCTAATAATGTTCACTGCAAACGGCGTTGACTTCGCAGCCAAAAAACTGCACTTAATTTTTCATAATCACGCTTTACAAGAGCTGACTGATGATTGGTTCCTCTATGACATCGGCGGTACCCAAGTAAACGTTTCCAAAGAAGAGGCGATACAAATTGCGAGAAATGCTGCAGAAGATTTTGAGTGGAACGCAAGCGGAGTGCAAGTATCCGATTTTGAAATTCTTAATGAACCAGTCTCGGCTTTGTTCTTTCCTCATCCCAGAACAGACCCGTTGACTTTAATTCCGTACTGGTACGTAACATTGTATCTCGACAGAATATACGCAGGCGGAGTCAACAGCATAGCTGTCGGAATATACGCAGACACAGGAGAAGTCGCAAGCATCCAAGCGCTAAGCGGGCAACCAGTCACGTGACTAAGTGCACGGGGCGGTTATGTTTGAATAAATTTGATTCAATTTCTAAAGATGAAATTACTCGCTGAGAATTACTGTCTTAAATAGTTATTAGAACCCACGTACTAATAATTGAACACAAAAGAATAGTTTTAAGTGAATCAAAGTTTTCAAAAACTTAAGATGTAAATTCCGATGAGGTTCTCCTTCGAATTTTTTATGAACTTGGAACAAACCTGTGATACTTCTTTCTTTTTCTAAAGAGAAAAGCTGTGACTGCTTGCCTTTCTCAGAAACATTGCCACGACAACTCCTGCAGCAAACTCGCCTATTCCTATTTATAGTGCAATATACATCATTGTTGGTGTTTCTTCAGGATGTGCCGTTGAAGAGGGTAAAGGCGGAGCCGTGGGCAATGGTGATGGAAAAGGAGAGGCTGTGGGCGTTGGAGAAGGTGTCGTAATTGACTGAAATTCAACTTTTTTCTTTCTTTAGCCGCCTTTTTAATTTTCTGAAAAATCGTCTAAGCCATAAGACCGCGTCTGGGGTTCCGAATCGCTTAATTTCTATCAAGCCTTGATCGCATTCAACATAACACTCTAAGCATTTAGTACACTCAGCAGATCCTTTTGCCCTCCATGGGCCAATGCCTTGACTGCAAACTTTTTCACATTTTCTTTGGTCAATTTGGCATGTGTGTTTACCGCTTTTAATGGTTGGCTTGAAAAACGGATTGAATTTTGCAAAAAACCTCACCAGTGCTCCTAGCGGACAGATTTTTCTGCACCAGTATCTTTTCTCTCTTAAACTTAAGACAACGGCGATTGCTGGAATTGCCAGCAATTCGATCATAATGGGCATCATTAGAGGTGGAATTTGATTCCATATTTTGTGGTTAAATAATCTTGTAATCCTTGTCACCGATTTCAGGTGAAACATGCCTTGGGTTAGTATTCCTATTGGGCAGATGAAGCACCAAACGTTTACGCGAAGAATTGCGGCACCCACAAGTGCAGAAACTAAAATTCCATTTGCTACTGTGGCATTTTTGTTGGCTAATATTCTTCCAAAAGGACATGTTGGACAGACAAATCTGGATTTCTTTTCATTTTTCTCTCTGTTACGCTTTAACCGCTCTTCTCGTTTCATGTTTATCTTGGGCATGAACCGTTCTACAGCTTTATCGAAGCCATCTATAATTGTCCCCAATGGGCAGACCCAACTGCAGAACATGGATCCTGCAAAAAATGTTAAAACGAAAAAGAATAAGACCGCTACCGCGAGTGACAAGATAAGCCACCCCATATCAAGCCCAGCTTGGGGCACAATGCCCATTGTTAGTAGAACCTGCAAGCCTCCTACGGGGCAAGCTACCCATCCACCTGGTGTTAGAACCCAAGAAAACAACAAAAAGTGGCAGACAGATTGACCATAGGACAAACAAATAGGAGGCTGGTTCAATACTCCAAAAGTCAAGCTTGATATCGGTAATGAATATACGCCGGGATGCGCGAAATATCTGATAGGCATTACGAGAATTAATAGGATGATTATTTTAACTGCCCATCTAAAATATCTAAGAGTTTTTCTCCGAGCGCCTTTTTTTGGGCTCAAACTTATCACCCCCTTTCTTCACGCCTGTAATAAGAAAAAGGCAATTACAATATTTTATTGCGTTTTGCTTATATGAATTATGGGACATTTTTCTCCACCCACTTTTATTGGTAAAAACTCTTTACTGTAAAAAAGATAGCAACTTTTTCTTTGTTGGAAAAATTTAACTAAAATTGTTAACTGAAAAAATGTGTAAATGATTGAACCAAAGGGGTTCAAAAACCTAAGATGTAAATTCCATTATGCTTCACTTCTTCATGTTTGTGGCCATTTTGATGAAAAAAGAGGAAGTCAATCTAAACAGAAACACCAAATAATAGGTCAAAATTCAGCAAGCTCTAAATTCGAAACACGATTTGTACAATATTATAAGAACAAATTGTTCTAATGATTGGACTTATAAGTTCTTTATTGGCACTAATTATGTACGAGGCAGCTTCGTATTGAACGTGGATGATGAAACAAAACTCGAGTATGAACTTCGAGGCAAAGCGTGGAAAGTCTACTGGTTCCTTTTGAAGACAGGAAGTCCCCTGAGCGTGCGGCAAGTCCAGCGTGCCTTACACTTCAGTAGCCCAAGCGTAGCGCATCACCATCTTGAACAGCTACGCGATTTGGGTTTGGTTCAGAAACAGGACATTGGCGGACATTACGTCTTAGTCGGCGAAGTGAAAATCGGAGTGCTCCGTCACTACGTGAAACTGGGCAAACTGCTGTTCCCTAGATTTTTTTTCTACGCAGTTTTTTCCACCATTTTCTACGCCGCTTTTCTGCTCTTTCTAGCGCAGGACTTGTTAATGCGCGAGAATTTGTTCATCACAGTTTTCGGAGCGATCGTCTGCGTTATATTCTGGTATGAAGCGTACCGCGTGTGGACTATGCGCCCGTTCTAAAAACTGGAACAAAATGTTCTACAGCTTAGGATAATATCAAACGCCGACATAACCTTACATAGGTGAAAAAGAATGGTTCAAAAAGAAATCAAGAAGAAAACTCGTGTTTATGGAACAATCGCAACGCTCTCAGCCATAGTACTAGTTGCTTTAATCTACGTTTACGGTTCAACGCCAGGCGTATTCACGCCAGATACTCTACCAGAAACTTCGCCAATGAAAACCTTCACGTCCTACGACGAACTCAAAAACTTCTTAACCATCAACACCCAAGACGGCTCCAAATATTATGGTGGTGGTCCTTTAGACTCCCAGTTCTTCGGTTCTACACGTGAGACACTAGACGGCACACTTCCAATCCCCGCTCCTGCCACGCTGGGTGAAGGAGACTACTCCAGTAACTCTTATTCAACGACAAATATTCAGGTTGCAGGGGTTGATGAAGCGGATATGGTGAAAACAGATGGCGAGTACATTTATGTCGCTACCAACAATAACTTTCAGTCATCAAGCCAAAACAACGTGTATATTGTAAAAGCGGACCCGCAGGACTCGCGTGTAATCGCTGAGATAGCTCTCGGGAATAGCACGTATGTGGCAGGTTTGTTCTTAAGCCAAGACGGCGGCAAACTTGTGGTTATCGGAAGCCAGTATCAAATGTACGCTTATGAAGAAGCGGCGCAAGCCGAAGACATAATGATTTATCCCTACTACAGTAGCGTTAACACGTTTTTGAACGTCTATGACGTTTCTGAGAAAGATAGTCCTGTGTTGGCGCGGAACCTTACGCTAAGCGGTAGCTACTTCAACTCCAGAATGATCGGCAACTACGTGTACGCGGTTGTCAGCCAACCCACCTACTTCATCAACAACGATGTCGTTCTCCCGCAAA
>LFWV01000018.1 GCA_001273335.1 miscellaneous Crenarchaeota group-1 archaeon SG8-32-3
AACCGTTCGATTATTATTTCGTTTTCTTCAACGGTGATGCTGCAGGTGGAGTAGGTTAGAGCGCCTCCAGCTTTCACTTTCTCAGCGCAATTGTTGATCATCCGCCACTGAACTTCAGCCATTTTCTTAATAGACTTTGGGGTAAGCCGCCACTTGGCTGAAGGCTGTTTGGCGAAGACGCCCGTGCTCGTGCACGGTGGATCTAAAACCACTACATCTGCTTCTAACCCGAAGGGCAACGAAACACAAGAATCTGCCAGAATAGGATACGCTATTTTCACGCCCATACGCGTCACTTCTTGTCTCCAAGCCTGTAACCTCCGCGCAGAATAATCCACTGAGAAAATGCTGCCGCGGTTCTGCATAAGCTGTGCCAAGTACGTGGTTTTGGCGCCGGGAGCCGCGCAAACATCTAAAACCGCCATCTCAGGTTTCGGGTCGGCAGTTTCTGCGGCGAAACAACTTGACTTGTCCTGAATGTAGAATAAGCCTTCTCGGAAACTCTCTGCGTCAGTTAAGGACTGTTTTGCGTCCACAACCTTGTAGACATGTTTCAGCGCTTCGATTTTTTCCAGTCTAATGCCTTCCGCCGATAGTTTTTCCAGAATTGGCTCTTCAGGCGCCTTAAGAGTGTTCAGCCTAACATAGGTGGGCGGTGGATTCACATTTGCTTCTAGGAAGGCGGTGGCTTCGCTTCGCCCGAGAAGGTTAATGCAGTACTTGACGAACCATGTGGGATGGAATGTTTGGAGACCTATTATTTCCTCAGAGGTTGACTTTTTCAGAATCGAGTCTAGCTGGCACGTGAGAAGAAAACCCAGAAACGGCTCAACCTCCCTGAGATTTTTCCATCCTAGAATCGCCCTGCCCAGCTTGGCAATGTTTTCCGCTTCTTTCAAGTTAATTTCAGTCCAGTGCTTTGCAATTCGAGTTTGGTAAATGTAAAGCCTCAGGAATGCTTGAACACCCATGTTGAATTCGTCGATTTTCCTAGGTTCCATCACGCTGTTAACTAACTTGTCTATCAGGTTCTTACGCCGGACAGTTTCAATAACCAGTCCATAAGCGTATCTGACAGCGTTAGAGTTGTTTATGTCCAGTTGCTTAACTGTTTTAGTCAAGGCTAAGTGTTCGCTCAGTTTCTGAAGTTCTATCCAGCTTAAGGTTTCAATGGCAATAGTCCAAGCGTCTTTCAGCAAGTGTCTCACACAGCCAAACAATGCAACGGTTCAACAAAAATCCCGCGCGTTGAAGTGAACTATATCCAAGCTGTTTATAAGGGAATGGGTATGCATGCAGAGCATCAGCGGCGACTGCAAAGCACAACGCGGCTGTAACAGTCAGTAAAGATTTTAGTCTGAGATATCTATAGAAGTAACCGAGGGGCGAGAAGCGGGATGGCACAGAAAAGTTTACTAGAATACTCTCCAGCGCAGAAGAAGTCCTCGAAAATAGAGGAGACGAAAGAGGCGACGCGCCAAACAACCGAAGTCATTCCCGTCGCTGAAAAAAAGGAAAGAGTCAAGAAACGCGTCGCTTTTTCGCCGATGGCACCTGAAAACCTGCCGCCGTCATATTTTGTTTCCGCAACCTACAACGGACGGTCAAAAAAAGCGGTAATCAAACTTTATGAGCCAGAAAGCGAAGAAATCTACTTCTGGTCTGACAACACGGATCACAAGCCGTACTGCCTAACTAACCTTTCACCGTACGACTTGGAGAAAATTGACCGGCTCATACACCATGAAGGGTTCGCCTGCTTCAAAAGTGAAGAAAGGTTCGACGCTTTGCTTGACAGGAAAGTGCAGATTACAAAGATAGTCGCTCATGACCCACTTGCCATAGGCGGTCGCCCACGAGGCAGCATAAGAGATATAATCCCCGAAGACTTCCCACTGGTTTCAGACACTCCAATTAAGCCTGAAAACATCAAAGTGTGGGAGTCAAGAATCAAGTATTACCAATCATACATTTTCGACAGAAAACTTTCGCCGGGAATGATTTACGAAGTGAAAAACGGTGATCTTACTCCCATAACTCTCGAAGAAACCGAAGAAAACCTCACGCAACTGAAATCCGTTTTTAAGGATGAAACTGCCGAGGAAATTCAATTCATTGTGGAATGGGCAAGGCTACTGGAGTATCCTGCACCCAAGTTCCGCAGGGCAGCCATAGACATAGAAGTCTACTCGCCTAAATCCACGAGAATACCAGACCCACGAAAAGCAGAACATCCCGTTATCTGCGTATCAGTGTACAGTTCAGATAACCAGAAAAGAGTGCTGATTCTGAAACGCGAAGGCGTCCGAGAAGGAAACGAACGTTTACCAGCAGACGTTAAGCTGGAGTACTTTGAAAATGAAGCTGATTTGCTCCGCGCCGTTTTTGAAGTGCTGTGGGATTACCCCTTCATATTGACGTATAACGGTGACGACTTCGATCTGCGCTACCTGACCCACCGCGCATTCAACCTAGGTATAAGAAAAAATGAAATCCCAATAGACGTGGGCAAAAGGGTCTGCCTGCTGAAATATGGCATTCATATAGACTTGTACAAGTTTTTCTTCAACAGAGCAATCAAAATTTACGCCTTCAAAAACCGTTATCGTGACATAACCCTCGCCGAAGTTGGCAGTGGCATCATCGGAGTGGAAAAAATCCAACTGGAAAAAACCTTCGGAGAGTTGAACTACATAGAACTCGCCCAGTACTGCCTCAGAGACTCAGAAATAACCTACAAGCTCACCAGCTATGAAGACGAGTTAGCTATGAAGCTAATCCTTGTTTTGTCGCGAATTAGCAGCATGCCCATGGAGGACGTTAGCCGCCAAGGCGTGTCACGGTGGATACGAAACTTCATGCACCGCGAACACAGAAAAAGAAACATGCTTATTCCGAACTCAGAAGACATACTCGCCAAAAAGGGAAAAACTGCCACAACCGCCATAATAAAAGGCAAAAAATATAAAGGTGCCATAGTCGTCGAACCAGTTCCCGGGGTCCACTTCAACGTGGCAGTCATGGACTTTCCAAGCTTGTACCCGTCAATAATTAAAGTTTGGAACCTTGGCTACCAATCCATACTGTGCCCGCACCCAGAATGTCGAACAAATGTGGTACCCGACACTCCAAACTGGGTGTGCACCCGAAAACGCGCCCTCGAAAGTCTTCTGATCGGCTCATTGAGGGACTTACGAGTGCGATGGTATAAGCTGAAAGCCAAAGACGGAAATCTGCCAGAGGAGCTTAGAAGCTGGTATAACGTTGCTCAAGGTGCGTTGAAAGTTATTTTGAACGCCAGCTACGGCGTGTTCGGAGCCGCCAGTTTTGACCTTTACTGTCCGCCAGTGGCTGAAGCTACAGCTGCCATCGGCAGGCACTCCATAACCCAAATACGCGACCACACTGAGGTAATGGGCATTCAGGTGCTTTACGGCGACACAGACAGCCTTTTCCTGAAAAACCCTTCCAAAGAGCAAATCGCAGAGATAAGCGGTTGGACCGAGCGTGAACTGAAAATGGGGATAGAAGTGGAGAAGATTTACAGGTACGCGGTTTTCAGCAGTCGCAAAAAGAACTACCTCGGCGTGTTGGAAGATGGAACAGTTGACGTCAAAGGGTTAACGGGTAAGAAAAAACATATTCCCATATTCATCAAAGACGCCTTCAACAAGATGAAGGAACGGCTTGCACAGGTTAAAAACCCCGCTGAATTCGAAAAAGCGAAGAAAGACATAGCCAACATTGTCCGCGACCGCTACCTGAGGCTGAAAAGAAGAGAGTGGGAAAACATAAGCGAACTCGCGTTCCACGTAGTCTTGGGTGACGACCTTCATCGTTACACGAAAACCACACCGCAACACGTCAAAGCCGCCAAGATCCTGGCAGAAAACGGAGCCGAAATAAGAGCAGGCGACCAGATTAGCTTCGTCAAAACAATCAGGGAACCGCATGTAAAGCCTGTTGAGCTGGCAACAAAAAATGAGGTGGATGTTGACAGGTACGTTGCTTATTTGCAGTCTACTTTCGAGCAGGTTTTAGACGCTTTAGGCTTAAGCTTCGACGAAATCATCGGGTTAACCAAACTGGAAAGGTTTCTGACATAGTCATCCTTGGTCAACAACTTTTAGTCCGCGCGACTTCAACGGCTCTATGATGTTCGGTCGGCTCAATATCGAAAGCACTAAATATCCTATGACCGCCACGGCGATTAAGCTGCTGACGGTTAAGCTGCCGATCATACCTGCCCAGGCGGGTAAAGCAGCGAAGAGATCCGGTGGCGGAAGTAACAGCCAAAGGTAACCGCCTACGATTAAGCCTACAGGCAAAGCTCCTCCAATGCACGCCAGCAACCGACGCTTTCTCAGAAGCAGTACAAGCGACGCGGCAATCAGGTTAGCTATCGGTCCGAGAATTACGTCAGGAGCACCGATGAAGTAGTAGGCATTAGTTAGAAGGCATCCTATTGTTACACCGCCTACTAGTGGCCAGCCGAACAAGATTGCTAATGCAATCATGAAGTCAGCGACGCGTAATTGTACTGGACCATAAATTGTGGGGTTGCCAATCGTAACCGTTTGCACAATGTTGATTACGACGTAAAGCGCAGCTAACACGCCGGTCAAAGCCAAATCTCGACTATCGAATTTCAATTTACACCTCCTACACCGGGGTTTGTTTCAACAGCGGAACGGGTGGAGGTCCACCTACCCGCCTTAGGTCTTAGTAAATTCTTTTGTTTCTTTTATTGTTTTACTTTCTTCTGTCGTTTTCCTTTCACAGTTGAAGAATATCTGCTAGCTATGCCAGCGAAATGCAAGTGCTCGCTACCAAAGAGAAAACTTAACAGGGATTCATTTTTCAGATTCACAAGAGCTATTACAATTAACTGATAGAAATGTTGGGGGCTATTAACCTTGACTGAAACAGTTAGTGCTGAACCAGTCGTAATCTCGGCCGTAACTCCGTCAACCAAAGAGAAAATTGTTAAAAGAAAAACTATCGTTTATAAAGCACGTGTCGACCCAGATCTTATAGAGGTTGCTTGCGAAAAACTCAAGAAACAACTTTTCGCCAAATTTGCTTTTTCTTGGTTTCAGCCTAAAATAGAAGAGATCCAGTTTGTTTCACTGGAAAAGTATTATGAACCGTACATAGTAATAAGTGGGAGATACTTCATCGACTACCTCCGCAAATCCACTTACACGCTCAAAGTACCCGAAGGAGTGAGGGAAGTTATTCTGCGCCCTAATAAATACGTGCCTGAAACTGTCAAGTCAAAAAGAATCGTCAAGCTACAAGGGGAAGAACGACTGGTTAACGAGATAAAAGCATTTTTAGTTTTGGACAAGAACGGCCAAGATTCTTCGGCTGATAATATTCCTCTTGTGTCCCCAGAGAAGAAACCTGAGAAAGCAATTAAAGAATTTGGGATAGAAGAGCTCGCTGAAAACGCGGATATAAATTTCATCAAAGAAAGACTTTCTAAGCGTCCAAGAGACACGTACCAAATTGTGGAAGAAGTCTTTGAGGTAACCGAACGCACAGTGATTTACTGTCCTAGATATAGACTTATGTTCAGATGGATGAAAACTGGAGAAGAAAAAATATTAGTGCTCGACGCTGTAACAGCAGAAAGAGTAAAATAGTTTTAAAAATGTTTCACCACAGGCCCTCTGAACGGTCCTGTGCGATTTTGTTGTAGGTATTAGTTATTAGTTTTTGACCTAACTAAGAATATAATTTATCTATTGCAACCGCTGAATATATTCAAAGCAATGAGATGATCACTGCTATCAGCGTGAAAATTGCTACAAGCAGCGAAATTATGACAACTACCTGGTGCTCAGTTAAAGGTCGGCGGTAAGTTATGAGCGTAACCAAGCTTCGCCTGTGATCAGACGAAAGTTTTTTTCCGTCAAACGAAACACTTGCTCTCTTCTTAACAAGGAATATTGTCAATAGTATCAGGGAAGAATTGAAAACATAAGGAAGAATTGAAATCAGCAGAGGCAATTTCAGGTCCGTTATTATGGCGAACGCGGCTATATTCATGCCTATGGCGAATGAACCTGAATTGCCAACGAAAATCTTGCCTTGAAGGTTAAAACCTGCAAGAATCAACCAGAAAATCAAGGGTCCAAGCATCAAGATTAGATGCGACGGGGAAAGCACCATTAAACCCATCAAAATAATTGCAGGGCAGAGTGATTCCAAGCCGTTCAAGCCACCTAACTGGTTCACAGTATTAGTGACTATCATCACAATTAGTGGGATCACTAAGAAATAATATGCGTCACCGAACTCTATCATACCTATAAGCGGTAGAGATATTGACGTCCGCAATCCATTTTCGACTGCTAAGTACATGAGCGGCAGAGCGGCTATTAGGGGCATGAAAGCTTTGTAACGCCACTTCAGATCTATCCAATCATCCAGCAAACCCATGAAGCCTCCGAACAAGATGCACACCGCCAACGTTAATGGTGTAGAAACACCGTTCGAGGCTGGGGTGATACGAGAGAAGTAAATCGAGAATAGGTAGACTGTTGTAAAGAGGACGTAGATAACGCCTATTCCATTCGGAACTAGTGGTTTGCCCCTCTTGTGTTGGTCGGGAACTTTTGGAAACAAGCTTTCGCTTCCTTAATGTTAATCTGTGGCAGCGTAGTAGCTTGCCCAGTCAATCTCGTAAAGGGCTACAATCGGTATTAGACCGCCGTATTTTGCAGATGCCTCTGCTGGCTTCAAGTCCAATCCAGCGAAGAATGCTTGCTTAAAGTATGTAGGCGCTACTCCTGCCTCATCGGGTACAACGCCGTATTCAGTTCCAGACACGTCTGCCCAACGTTGTTTCGCATAGCTCAGCAACTTGTATACTGTTGAAGCTCGACCAGCATCATTCCATTCGAATCTGCCAGTTGTGTTACTATATTCACCGAAATCTGTTTCGTCAGTCCACGCTTCTCCCGCGCTGAGTAAACCATCTTGAACAAATCTGTCGCGAGCTTGCCCTGAAATCCTCGCCATCCACGACCATTTTCCTTCATCACCAAAACCAACGGGCTGAACAATGTAATAGGTACCTTCGGAAGATTGCGCTAGGCTAAGGGTAGTAAAGATAAGTATGTATTCAGCATCGTATTTTTCTAACATCGTCATTGCTTTGTCTTCGGATGCCATGAAAATGAAACCGATATTCTCTATCTGCGTACTATTAACCGTAGCGTTATCGGCTAAAGTTGTAACGTTGCCAAGTATGCTTAGCCAATATCCGTAATCCCACCAAGCGCATACAACAGTAGTTGTTTGAAGGTTATTCCGGGTCCAACTCAACATGTCCAGCCATTCCTGCGCTGGTTCAGGAAGGTTCTCGCCCCCTATTGGGAGGCTGGCTGCACTAACTGTAAGAGGCGAATAAGCTTGACTATATACCCGTGGCACGCCGCCGTTTTGAGGAGCAAAAGCAAAGTTTGTAACTAAAAGCATAAATACCAAGAAAAGCACAACGCCGCTGTATTCTTTGCTTACTCGTGCTATCCGACGCTTTGATTTAACGGCAATTTGCGGGGCCTCTCTTAACAATGTGTAAAATGGCTTCAATATGCCGATAATCCCAGTTGCTGCTAGGAGGCAAAACGCTGGCGCGAATATAACAAGTAAACGCACCATAGAAGCCGCGAAATAAAGTGATGTTGCACCGAAAATCAACAGGAACACGTTTCTATTGGTGGGGTTTCTCAGTGTGAAGTATAAGCCTGCGAGGAAGAATAGTATTCCTAAACCGAGCTCGAAGTAAATATTACCCCAAGCGGATATTCTGTGCTCAGCTACTGACTCGATTAGAGGGCTAGCTGAACGAACAAATGGATCCAGTACCGTGATGAACTTCCCTGCTATGTTTTGCATGTAACCAAGTTGCCAAAGAGCAATGAATCCACCAACTACTGCAGCAAGCGTTGCACCTGCTAGTAAAACTTTGGTTCTCGCGGAAATATTGTGACGCAAAACTTCCAAAAGGCATAGCAAAAGAAAAACGCCTGCAACCGGTATCACGGCACCTGACGTCAGATAGCCTATTGAAATGTAAGGAATATTCGCGGCGACAAAAAGCGCCAAACCAAAAGTTAAGCTGTACGAAAACAACAGACGCTGGCTATACCGCTTCAACAAGATTAGCACGAAAACAAAAAGAATAGCGAGATCCACCAAGAAGTAGGCTGCGCCCCAGGCTCCAATGAAATAAGCTAACGCTGCACCAGCTCCTGCAGAAAAAACCAAGGATGAACGCAGGGACCTGTTTTCATCGATTGCCCTTAAAAACATTAGAATAAAAGCTAAAAGCCCCACAATTCCTAAAACTTCTGTGTCGAAGAAGCCGAGCGCTGTTCTTTGAAGGAAAGATGGTGCCAAAGCTAGAAAGAGCGCCGCGAATAGACCAATAGCTTTTCCGCCTATGTCTTTGCCGACAAAGTATATTATCAAGCAAGATAGGGTGCCGAAAATCACCGGAAATATCGAGCAAAACGTCATTAAATCAACGTTAACGCCTAACCAAGAGATAATACTGTAGAGTATAGCAGCGGTCATCGGTAAGGCTGGCAGCGATCTAGACATATCTAGCCCATCTGGATACCATTGCTGATAGTTTATCCAGCCTTCCCCACCGTTCTCCAAATAAGGCGATAGCAAACCGTCCCGCACCATTTTATTCGTCAGACTAAACTGGTAATACGGATCAAATTCGTTAAGGCGCACATCACCTGTGGGTATCTCCCACCGTATTGGTAGAACGCGAATTGTGAAAGCAATGAATAAAATTAAAAGCAGAGTTGAATAACAGATTATTGAGGCATGGCTCGTTTGGATGCGTAATCTCCCAAAAGCTTTAAGACCATTTACGAGTCGTTCCTTCAACAGTGTTCTCTTCTCCTAACTTAAGCCATCTCTTCATATTGATGAAGCCTTTATTTGTTTTTGTGGTTAATAATTCTTTATATCACCGTTGCCGTTTATTTATTGCTTTCCAAAACAAGTCAATAGTCTGCTTGAAAATATTTTTGCTGAACTTACTATCCACAATACTTAAGGTCTTAGATATAGAATTTTTCTCACAATATTAAATTGTGATTCAAGCTGAGTTTATTGCCAAATTAGAATAGAAAGTTAATGTTGACTTCCGAAGCTTATTTTGCGGGTTTCACTTCGACGTCAATCGGGAGCAATGACAACTTCCTGCCGCATTTCGGGCATTTTCCATCATGTTGTTGGAGAATTTCATCAGGAGGCTTAAGGTCTGGTCCTTCATATAATACATGTCTGCATGCACTACAGATAACACGCTGCGGCAATACATTTTCACTTCCTGAAACAACAAAACTAACATCTGCGAGATATTTATTGGTTACTAACTTCCATTTGAAGTCAACACTCATTTTCGCAACAGTGCTTTTTGGACCTCAAGATTGTCGTTTCTTAAGCACGGCGACTCCAATGGTGCAGACTATGATGGTAGTTAGGATTACTATAAAAGCTATTTCTGGGAAAACTTGAGAGCCGGGTATACCGGATGTGAGAGGTATTGAAGCTAATACTGCTGCGGCTAAACCACGGGGAAACATCACTGTCATTAAAGTTTCGTAGTTTTTTAACTCAGATTTAACGGTGGCCATCTTAATAACGATGAAGCGGATTCCAAGAAAGCTCACAGATAAGACTAGACCAATTAGGACTGATGCAAAAGATGAAAAGCTGAAAAGGAGACCTGTGAAGACAAAGAAAAAAGAACGAATCAGAAAGCTTATTTGACTATGAAAGTGACGTACGTTGTGGTCAATTGAGATTGTAGTCCTGAATTTTATCAGTCTTGCTATGTGACGTGAGTTTCCAATCATCAAACCAAAAAACAAAGCTGAAAGCGCGCCATTTCCACCTAGGTTTGTAGCAACCACGAAAGTCAGAAACAGCATGGCCAAGGTTAGCATGTACGCATTGGGTTTTCCCTTTATTTTTTCTAGGATAACGAGCCAAGCAACGCCGAAACCTAAGCCTACGAGAATGCCTACGCCAAAGGCTGTACCAACAGAACCTAAAGCGGCATACAAGTTTATACCATTTGAGACACCTTCAGTGCTAATTTCTTGGAGTAAAATGTTAATCGCCGTATATGCACCCACTGTACACAGTACATCAGTCAAGATGGATTCGAGACTGAGAACGGTTTCAATTTTTTCAGTGACTTTCAGTTTTCTAATTAATGCTATCACAATTATTGAACTGCCTCCGCCAACAATGCTTCCTAATAGCAAACCGTTCAGAAGACGCCAACCAAGTAAGTATTTGCATATAGCTGCTGTTACTACCACGTTTAATGTGAACCCAGTAATCGCCAACACCAAAGCTCTTGGGCTATTACTCATGGCTTCACGTATGTCCATATTTAAGCCTCCGTCAAAGAGAATGATGATAAGGGCTAAAGCAGCAAAATACGGTGTAATGGCGAGAAGTTCTTCCTGAGCAAATAATTGGAAAATGGGTCCCAATAGCACTCCGAACAACAGCAGGAGGATAGAGTCAGGGATGCTTGTGCGATTGAAAAACTCTTCTCCCAAGAAACCAAGAATGATAATTATTCCCGCAACAAGAAAAGCTATTACAGCTGGGTCCAAACTGAAACCGTCCGTTTTTAACTCTAATCTCTATACGCGACCAGAAGTTAAAATTTGCTGTTAAACGGAGCAACTTCAAGCGACTCTGTCTATAATTGCAATATGTGGACAATTACTCAGACAGTTTGTGCGATCTTTGTCCAACCGAGGTTAATGGCTAGGAAAACCGCGTTTTCTCAGGATGCTTCAGTTATAATAGAAAGAAACAACGCCTAGTATCTATCAAATGTTGACTAAGTCAGAGCCTAACACGTTTCCTATGGAAACATCCACGCTTTCTGTGTCTAATAGTGAAAAATAGCGACGAAAAAGTTCTGGAAGAGACTTTGACAAGGCAACTATGATAAAGCCTAATGTTGTTTTCCACATTCCTGCTATGCTTGCCACGTTTATCGAATAAGCGACTGCTAAGTTGCTGGCTTTGGTTAGGATAATCAACGCGACTATAAGGATACATACGTTAGGTAGTAGACCCAACCCCTCGAGCAGTTTTCCACCCTCCGCATTGCTATTTGACAACCGTTGTGAACACTGCACTGCGATTAATAATTGTTAACCATTTTTGAGACGCAATCAAGTTTGAAACGAAAGGACCTTGCAAGCGGTAACTTTTTGAGGAGAGTTTTTCAATGCTGAGGTGTGGTTCACGGCTGTTGAGAAGCTATACGTTGATAATAACTGAGAAGCCTGATGCGGCTAGCAGGATAGCCTCGGCTTTGGACGCTGAAGGAAAAGCCAAAAGGAAAGTGAAGAACGGCATTCCCTTTTACATTGCGAAAAGGAGCGGGCTCATAGTTGTGGTTCCAGCTTTGGGACATTTGTACACGGTTGCAGACAAGAAAAATATGGGAAGGAGATACCCTGTTTTTGATTTTCACTGGGTTCCACGGTATTTGGCTGAACGGGGAGACGCACCGATTCGCACTTGGATCAAAGTTATTTCGAAACTGGCAGAGAACGCCGATAAATTTATTGACGCATGTGACTACGATATCGAAGGGAGTATAATCGGCTACTCCGTTCTAAAGTACGCTTGCGGCGGTGAAGAAAACGCTGCTCTACGGATGAAATACTCGACTCTTACAAAAGAGGAGCTAGAAAAGTCATATGCTGAACCGCTGCCCAGCTTGGATTTCGCGCTTATAGAGGCTGGGTTGACAAGGCATGAAGTGGATTGGCTGTATGGAATAAACCTTTCGCGCGCTTTGACAACAGCAGCGAAAAACTGCAGCGGAAGATATGTCACACTTAGCACTGGACGTGTGCAAGGACCCACGCTTAAGTTTCTTGAAGCACGGGAAAAACGCATAAAGTGTTTTGTGCCAACTCCTTACTGGAGTATAAAAGCCAAAATCAAAGTTGGTCGCAGAGTTTTTGAAGCGGAGTATGAAAAGAACCCCATTGAAACTATGGAGGAAGCCGAAGCGGTAATTGACAGTTGCCAAGGCAAAGACGCCAAAACAGAGAAAGTATCTGTAAAGAAGTTCCAGCAACAGCCGCCTTCACCTTTTGATTTGGGTTCTCTGCAGAGTGAAGCCTACAGGCTTTTCAGGTACACGCCAATGCACACTTCGAACATCGCTCAACGCTTATACTTGGCTGCTTTAATCTCGTATCCTCGAACCAGTAGTCAAAAACTACCGCCCGAAATCGGTTATACGGCAATATTGAAAAAGCTTGGGAGAATCCCTGAGTACAAACAAGAGGTAAGGGAGCTTCTCGCCAAGCCAGTGTTGAAGCCAACTGAGGGAAAAAAGATAGACGTTGCACATCCTGCGATTTATCCCACTGGAAACTTGCCTGAAAAAAGCCTCAATAGTGCTGAAAGAAACGTTTGGGACCTCGTTATCCGAAGATTCATGGCAGTTTTCGGTGAACCAGCCGTCATGCAAAGCGTGAAAGTCACCTTCAACATTAACGGAAACAGGTTCCAACTGAGTGGGAGACAAACCTTGGAGGCGAGGTGGATTCGCTTCTACACTCCTTACTTTAAGTCTCCTGATAGAGTTTTGTGGCCGATGGAGGAAGGACAGAAAATCGGTGTTAAAGGTGTGGTCATGGAAGACAAGTTTACAATTCCGCCGGCTCGGTATAATCCCAGCAGTCTCCTCAGGCGGATGGAGAAAGAAGAAATCGGTACCAAGGCAACTCGTGCGGGAATCATCCAAACGTTAAACAATAGGAAGTATGTTCGCAGGGAAAGAATTATTGTTACGGACCTCGGTTTAGAAGTTGTTGATATACTCAACGAGTACTGCCCAGCGGTTGTGTCGGTAAAGCTGACCAGAAAACTTGAGCAAAGGATGAACGATGTTCAAGAAGGAAATGAAACAAGAGAAGAT